>NZ_OZ245712.1:4083674-4399262 GCF_965226985.1 Algihabitans sp. | reverse complement strand
ATGACTCACCCCCGGAAGGATCGACAGGCGCATGCAAACGCTCGCTTCAGCGCATTCCGGTCTCGCACCGTCCGCCTGGATTTGCCGCTTTGCCCCGCTGGTCCCTCGCAGCGGGCCCGTGCTCGACCTGGCCTGCGGCAGCGGTCGACACCTGCGCCTGTTTCTGGCACGCGGCCATTCCGTCACGGCGGTGGACAAGGATCTTTCAGGTCTGTCGGATCTCGGCGGCGCTGCCGGCTTGGAAAGGCTGGAACTAGACCTGGAAGATGGCCGTCCCTTTCCATTGAGTGATCGCCGTTTTGCAGCCGTTGTCGTCACGAACTATCTGCATCGCCCGCTGCTGCCCGCCCTGGTCGAGGCGGTCGCGCCCAGCGGCCTGCTGCTCTACGAGACCTTTGCCGAAGGCAACGAACGCTTTGGCAGACCGAGCAATCCGGACTTTCTGCTGACCCCGGGCGAACTTCTGGAAACTGCACGCGGCCGTCTGCGCGTCCTGGCCTACGAAGACCTGGAGGTCGCGACACCCAAGCCTTCCTGCGTACAACGCATTGCGGCGATCTGTTAGAACCAGCGGGTTCGCCACGCGCCTGCGTTTACCCGGATCCGAGGCGGCCCTCTACTCTCCCGCCTGTCGCAGCGAGGGGCCATCGGGGGACGCAAAGGAACGGTCGTGGCTCAAGGCCGGCACCATGGTGCGGGCTTCCTCGACCTTGCTCAGGTCGATGTCGGCCGTCACGACTCCCGGCTGCTCGCCTCCGTCGGCCAACACCTCGCCCCAAGGAGCGACGATCAGGCTGTGACCGTAGGTCCGGCGCCCACCGGCATGCTCGCCGCACTGGGCCGGCGCGATCACGAAACAGCCGGTTTCGATTGCGCGGGCACGCAGCAGAACATGCCAGTGAGCCCGACCGGTGAATTCGGTAAAGGCGGCGGGTACGGTCAGAACATTCGCCCCCGCCTTGGCCAGCGTGCGATAAAGTCGGGCGAAGCGCAGATCGTAGCAGACGCTCAGCCCCACCCTCGCCCAAGGCAGGTCAGCCACCACAGCCTCCGTTCCCGGCTGGAAGGCTGCGGATTCCCGATAGCTCTGACCGTCGGGAATATCGACGTCGAACATATGAATCTTGTCGTAGCGCGCCGCGATGGCTCCGGAAGGCGCGAACAGGATCGAGCGGTTCGCACAGAGGCTATCGGTCAGCTTGACGGTCAAGGAACCGATAAGCAGCCAGAGCCCGCGATTGGCCGCCACTTCGGAAAAAGCCGGAATCGCCGGATGAGTGTCCTCGCTCTCGGCCTCCGCCAGCATGCGCGCCTTCTTCGGCTCGATCTGAGTCGTATTTTCGGGAGTGGCCACGAAGGTCGCGCCTGCGTCGGCCGCCCGATCAATGAGCGCTACGGCGTCGGCAATATTGGGACGCAGCTCCCGACCGGAGGTCATCTGGACGCAAGCGGCTCGAAAGGCCGTCGTCATGTCGCCTGCCCTTGTAGCAGCGGATCGAGCTTGCCGTCGGCCTCCAACTCGTAGAGCTCGTCGCAACCGCCGACATGGTAGCCGTCGATAAAGATCTGCGGTACCGACGTGCGGCCCCCTGCGCGCTCGACCATCTCCGCCTTGCGTTTCGGATGGGTCAGCACGTCGATCTCGTCGAACTGCTGCTCTTTCAGCTTCAGAAGCTTCTTAGCTCTGTAGCAGAAAGGACAAAAGAGATTGGAGTAGACCTCGATCTTCGCCATGGGGCCTCCAGAGTTCCCGAGATTGGGCATGATATGGGTAATCGACCGCATTTGTCAGGGCGCTGTGGGTCAAAGGTGAATTTCACCCGCTCTGTGAGGTAAATCACCCTTGGTGCGGCCGAACCGCGCGCGCGAGGGTCAAGACGTCCACTCGTGCGGCGCCGGCCCGCTTGAGGACCTTGGCACAAGCTTCTAGGGTGGCGCCGGTCGTCATTACGTCGTCCACCAGCAGAACCTTTGCCCCAGAGACTCCTGCACGACAGCGCGTAGCGACCAGGAAAGCGCCGCGAACATTGCGCTGACGCTGGGCTCGGCTGAGCTTGCCTTGGCTCGGTGTATTACGCCGTCTCACAAGCAGATCCGGAACGACCGGCTTGCCGCTGAGACGCCCGAGCTGATGGGCAAGCAGGGCCGCTTGATTGTAACGCCGGCGCAGCAACCGCCAGCGATGCAGCGGAACCGGAACGATCAGATCGCAAGCTTCGAGTTGCGCCGCACCGGCCCGCGCCATCCAGCGCGCGAAGGCCGGCGCAGCCTCGGTTCGGTCAGCATGCTTGAAGCGTAGCACAAGCGAACGGGACGCGTCGTCGTAGCGCATCACTGCACGTGCCCGGTCGTAGGCCGGCTGCGCCCGTGCGCAAGCACCGCAGAGCGCGCCCGGCCCCGGATCCACCTCGAAGGGCACTCCACAGCAGGCGCATAGCGGCGACGCGATGAAATCCGCGGCCTGCCAAGCATCGGGGCTCAACTGGCCCGGCCGGTCTACCGGCGCATTGGTCACGAGGCAGCGCGGTGGCAGAAGCGCGTCCAAGACCACCCGACTCAAGGCCGCCACTCCAGGCACTGCGAGGTCGACCACCAACCGGCGCAACCACAGTGCGGCCTTCATGCTTGGCCTCTGCCGTATCTTGCGCCATATCCGAGGTCATGGCGGATAGCATGCAGGTTTTCGATCGGGCGGCCGTGCGCGCCCACCGCGAACGCAGCGCGGCCTCCTGGCCGCAACACGACTTTCTGAAGCGGGAGGTTGCCGAACGCCTGCTCGACCGATTGCGCGACATCAATCGTAGCTTTGACGTCGCTCTGGATCTCGGCTGCCACGGCGGCACCGTCGCACAGCTTCTGCCCGGCATCCAAAAGGTGGACCGGCTGATACAATCCGATGTCGCGGCCGCGATGGCCCGGCAGGCCGCCGGGACGGGATGGCCGGCGTTGGTCGCCGACGAAGAGGCTCTGCCCTTTGGCCCGCAAAGCTTCGACTTGGCGCTCTCGGTCCTGAACCTGCATTGGGTCAACGACTTGCCTGGCACGCTGCTGCAACTCCGCCACAGCCTCAAGCCTGACGGTCTGTTTCTCGGTGCGTTGCTTGGGGGAGAGAGCCTGCATGAATTGCGGGTAGCCCTCATGGAAGCGGAACTTGAACTGACGGGCGGGCTCTCGCCGCGAATCAGCCCCTTCGCGGAGGTGCGCGACTGCGGCAGCCTTCTGCAGCGTGCCGGTTTCGCCTTGCCGGTCGTCGATCAGGACGAAATCACGGTGACCTACGGCGACCCCTTCGGCTTGCTGCGGGATCTGCGCGGCATGGCGGAAACCAACGCGGTTCAAGAGCGCCCGCGCGGCCTTTCGAGGCGTGCGTTGTTTGCACGTATGGCGGAGATCTACGCTCAACGCTTCGCCCAACCGGACGGCCGGATCCCAGTTACCTTCCAGATTCTCTACATGACGGCCTGGGCACCGCATGAGGCCCAGCAGCAACCGCTGCGCCCTGGGAGCGCCACGACGCGGCTGGCCGATGCGCTCGACACGGTGGAACGGGCTGCCGGCGACAAGGCGAACCCTGCAAGACGTCCAGGGGCCTAGAGCCCCATTCGGCAAGACGGGTCGTCCGGCCAAGAGTCGGTCAGGAAGACGGCGAGGCGTGACTGGCCTGCCGATGCCCTTGCTCCGTAGCCGCCTCCTGAAAGTAGGCCAGCAGGAAGACGCGAACGGCAGCCGTCAAGGACCCCTTGGGATCCCGGGTGCGGTCGATTTCGCTGCAGAGAACGGAGGGCGTCACCGCCTCTCGGTTGCAGACCTCTGCGAACGCCTCCCACATCGCCGGCTCAAGTCGCAAGGAGGTACGCCGGCCGCGAACAGTGACGTTTCGACTGACCAACGTACTGTCGGTTCTTGTGTCTTCGCGCGTTCCATCGCGGGACCGCTGCATGCACGCCTACCGCCCTCTGCTATCCGAGATAGCGTTAACCTTGCGCGCTCGTCCTATGCGAGCAAGCGACCCATGGCTGCATAATAGATATTCTTTTTCGCCTGTAAGGACAGGTCGTCGACCAGTGTTACAAGAGGTCGCGCAGCAACGGGATCAGGGGCAGATCGGCGGGCGGCATGGGATAGTCGGCCAGCCGGACGGGAACCACCCAAGCCAGACGCTGCCCCTCGCGCGGTTCCGGCCGTCCGTTCCAGACCCTGCAGGCGAAGAGGGGCATCAGCAGATGGAAATCATCGTATCCGTGGCTCGCGAAGGCGATCGGGGCCAGACAGGAATTACGCGTTTCGATTGCCAGTTCTTCCTGGAGTTCACGCACCAACGCCGCCTCCGGCGTCTCGCCGGGATCGACCTTGCCGCCTGGGAACTCCCACAAACCGGCCATCGACTTACCGGGCGGTCGCTGCGCGATCAGAACCCGGCCATCGGGATCGACGAGAGCGGCCGCCGCGACGAGCACGATCGGCTTGCCGCCGGTCTGCCGTGGCTGCGCCTGCCAGCAGCCCCCCGGCTGCTCTGGACTGTCCATCGCGGCTAGCTCCGGTAGTCGGCGTTGATATCGATATAGCCGTGCGTGAGGTCGCAGGTCCAAACCCGCGCGGCGCCTTGGCCAAGCCCGATATCGACTTCGATCTCGATCTCCCGGCCCCGCATGTGCGCCGCAACCGGCGTTTCGTCGTAGTCGGGCACCCGCTCTCCGTCGCGAGCGATGACGACGCCCCCGATCGAAATCGCAAGACGGTCGCGGTCGACCGCTTCGCCCGACTTGCCGACGGCCATCACGATGCGCCCCCAATTGGCGTCTTCGCCGGCAACCGCGGTCTTGACCAAGGGCGAGTTGGCGACGGCCAAGCCGATACGCCGGGCCGCGGCAGCGTCCAGCGCGCCAAGCACAGAGAGGGTGATAAGCTTCTGGGCGCCCTCGCCGTCTCTCGCGACGAGCTGTGCCAGCTCTATG
The DNA here is from genome assembly GCF_965226985.1 of Algihabitans sp. Lineage (GTDB taxonomy): Bacteria > Pseudomonadota > Alphaproteobacteria > Kiloniellales > DSM-21159 > Algihabitans. Next base: position 4,394,307 of record NZ_OZ245712.1, on the reverse strand, counting down.
AGAAGAGCGTCGAGGGCGGCGGCAAAGTCTGCAAGACGCACATCATCGGCCGAAACGGCGTCGCAGCGACCCGCCGAGCCGGTCGCGAAGAGCAGAACGGTGTCGCTGGTCGAGGTATCGCCATCGACGGTAATGCAGTTGAAGGAGCAGTCGACCGCGCGAACCAGGAGCGCTTGGAGAACATCCGGCTGCAGACCGGCATCGGTCGCAACGAAAGACAGCATGGTCGCCATATCGGGAGCGACCATGCCGGATCCCTTGGCGATCCCGGTCAGAACGACAGGCCGACCGTCGATCTCACAGCGCCGCGTGGCGGCCTTCGGAAAGGTGTCGGTGGTCGTGATGGCGCCGGCCGCTCGGCCCCAATCCAACTCGCCGAGACCATCGGCGGCGGTGCGGATAGCCGCGACCATCCGATCGTCCTGCAGCGGTTCGCCGATAACACCGGTCGAAGCGAGGAAGACCTGCTCGGGAGGACAGTCCAAAGCCTCCGCCACGGCCTCGGCCGCGCGCTCGACGCTTCTGCGGCCACGGCGACCGGTGAAGGCGTTGGCATTGCCCGCATTAACCAGCAAGGCTGCAGCGCGTCCGGCGGGAAGATGGGCCTTGCACCACTCGACGGGTGCCCCCGGCGTTTGCGAGCGCGTCAAGGTCCCGGCAACGCTCGCGCCCTCGGGAAAGTGCAGCAGGAGAAGATCGTCGCGTCCCTGGTACCGGAGACCGGCGGCCAGAGCGATCCCACGTAGGCCGCCCACAGCCTCGAGCTCAGGCATGCTTCCTGGCGCCAGCGGCGATCGGGCCAACTTCATCGGCGTCGTCCCGGACACTCGTTACTCGACTGGAGGCTCGGCTCCGGGCTCTGCGGGCGCTTCCGGCTCCACGACCTCGATCTCCGCACCCTCGCGCAGCTCGGACAGATGCGCCTGGATCGCGTCCTGCTCCAACTGTTGGCGCAACTGGGGTTCCAGGTCTGCGAGGCTCGGCGGCTCATTGGTGCGCTTGTCCTCGACCAGGATCACATGCCAGCCGAACTGGGTCTGAACGGGTTCGGCCGTGTAGGTCCCCGGGTCCAGGCTGAAGGCAGCCTCGGCGAAGGGCGCGACCATCTGGCCGCGCTGGAAGTAACCGAGATCGCCGCCGTTCTCGCCGGTCGGCCCCGTCGATTTCTCCTGCGCCAAGGTCGCGAAATCGGCACCGCCATCCAACTGGCCGATAATCTCCACAGCCTCGGCCTCGCTCTGTACGAGGATATGGCGCGCCCGCACCTCTTCCGGGGGATTGTCGGCTAGATAGGTGTCGTAAGCCTGCTGGAGCTCGGTCTCGGTGACAGCGTCCTCAGCCAGCCTTTCGAGATAGGTTTGGCGCATTACGTCGCGCGCGATGACCTCGATCTGTTCCTGCACCTCCGGGTCCTCCCGAAGCCCGGCCTGCTCCGACGCCTTTAGGATCAGTTCGAGATCGATGGTGCGCTCGATCATGGCCGGCATGTTGGAAAAGGCCTGCATCTGCACGTTCTGCGGCAAGCGTCCAATCATCTCCAGCACGTCGGAGACGCGAATCTCGGCGCCGTTGACCACAGCGACCACTTGATTCTCGTCGTCACCGGACTGCGCCTGTGCAGGAGAAATCAAGGCAGGCGCAGCAATGACTGCGAAAAGCACGGCGAAAGCTGAGGCCGCGGCGCAGCGGAAGACGGACATGCGGAACTCCCGGTTCGGGTCGATTGAGCCTCCCCGGCTAGGGGGCCAAGTCTTGCAACGACGGCAAAATGGCCCCCGCAGGGAGGGCGGCACCATACAGCAGCACTTTTGCGGCGCAAGTGCGGCCGTTTGCCGAGGTCCGGAGCCAAGATTGCGCAGCCGGCTCTTCCGGGCCTTTCGTTGACAGGCCAAGCGGTGGCGCATATCTGTCAGCAGCGGACAGCCGCGCCAGTGCCAGGGCCTTTCCACGCGCGCCTTGCCGGACCGGCAGCCCGCCCGTCGCGCGCAATCAAGGACCCCCGACCGAATGCTCCAATCGTTCGCCAAGCGGCTCTTCGGGTCCGCCAACGACCGCCTCGTCAAGTCTTTGCGGAAAGAGGTTGAGCGCATCAACGCGCTCGAGCCCGAGTACGAGGGGCTGAACGACGAACAACTTGCGGCCAAGACTGTCGAATTCCGCGGCCGGCTGGAGCAGGGCGAGAGGCTGGATGCGCTGCTGAGCGAAGCCTTCGCCGCCGTGCGAGAGGCGGCCAAGCGTACACTGGGGCAACGTCATTTCGATGTTCAATTGATCGGCGGCATGGTTCTGCATCGCGGCGACATCGCCGAGATGAGGACCGGCGAGGGCAAGACCCTGGTCGCCACACTGGCCGTCTATCTGAATGCTCTACCGGGCAAGGGCGTTCATGTCGTCACGGTGAACGACTACCTCGCGCGGCGCGACAGCGCCTGGATGGGCGCGATCTACCGCTTCCTGGGCCTGGAAGTGGGCTGCATCGTTCATGGCCTCACCGACGTGGAGCGACGCGCCGCCTATGCGGCCGACGTCACTTACGGCACCAACAACGAGTTCGGCTTCGACTACCTGCGCGACAACATGAAGTTCAGGCTCGAGGACATGGTCCAGCGAGACCCGTACTTCGCCATCGTCGACGAGGTCGACTCAATCCTGATCGACGAGGCGCGCACGCCGCTAATCATCTCCGGCCCGGCCGAGGACTCCAGCGAACTCTATAAGGCGACCGACAAGGTCGTGCCGCGCCTGGAAGAAGAACACTGGGAGAAGGACGAGAAGGCGCGCTCCGTCACGCTGACAGACAGCGGAACGGAGCGGGTCGAGGAGATCCTGACCGAATTGGGTATGATGGAGAGCGGATCGCTCTACGACGTTCACAACATCGGTCTGCTGCACCACGTCAATCAGGCGCTGCGTGCGCACAAGCTGTTCAACCGCGACACCGACTACATCGTCAAGAACGACAAAGTCGTAATCATCGACGAGTTCACGGGGCGCATGATGGAGGGCCGGCGTTACTCCGACGGCTTGCATCAGGCCCTGGAGGCCAAGGAGGGTGTGACGGTTCAGATGGAGAACCAGACACTGGCCTCCATCACCTTCCAGAATCTGTTCCGCGCCTATCCCAAGCTGGCCGGCATGACCGGCACGGCCATGACCGAGGCCGACGAGTTCCGGGAAATCTATGACCTGGAAGTCATCGACGTTCCGACCAACAAGGCGGTCGCCCGCCAGGACAACGACGACGAGGTCTATCGTTCGGCTCGCGAGAAGTACGAAGCGATCGCCAAACAGATCGAAGAGTGCCGTGTCCGCAAGCAACCCGTCCTGGTCGGCACCGTTTCGATCGAAAAGTCCGAATACCTGGCGGACCTGCTCAAGAAGAAGCGCATTCCGCACAACGTCCTGAACGCCCGCTATCACGAGCAGGAGGCCTTCATCATCGCCCAGGCCGGTGCGCCGGGCGCGGTGACAATCGCCACCAACATGGCGGGCCGCGGTACGGACATCCAACTCGGCGGAAATGTCGAGATGCGAATCCAGCAGGAAGCCGAACCGATCGAGGACGAAACCAAGCGACAGAAGAAGATCGGCGAGATCGAGACCGAGGTCGAAGCCAACCGGGAGATCGTGAAGCAAGCCGGCGGACTTTTCGTGCTTGCAACCGAGCGGCACGAGAGCCGTCGTATCGACAACCAGTTGCGCGGCCGCTCCGGCCGTCAGGGCGACCCCGGCGCCTCCAGCTTCTTCCTGTCCCTCGAAGACGATCTGATGCGGATCTTCGGCTCCGAGCGGATGGAATCCATGCTGAAACGACTCGGACTGGAGGAAGGCGAAGCCATCACCCATACCTGGGTGAACAAGGCGCTTGAGAAGGCACAGTCGAAGGTCGAGGCGCGAAACTTCGAGATTCGCAAGAATCTGCTCAAGTTCGACAACGTCATGAACGACCAGCGCAAGGTGGTCTTCGAACAGCGTCGCGACCTGATGCGCGCCGAGGACGTACAAGAAGCCGTCTCCGAGATGCGTCAGCAGGTGGTGGACGACCTGGTGACGCGCTGCATCCCGAAGGAAGCCTACGCCGAGCAGTGGGATATCACCCTGCTCCATGAGGAGGCTCTGCGACTGTTCGGCCTCGATCTGCCGGTACACGACTGGGCGGCTGAGGAAGGGATCGCCGATCAGGAGATCCGCGAGCGCCTGAGCCGGACGGTCGAGGAGAAGATGGCGGCCAAGACCGCAAATCTGGGGCCGCAGATCATGCGGACCGCCGAGAAGCACGTGCTGCTGACAGTGCTGGACAAGCAGTGGAAGGACCACTTGCTGTCACTCGATCACCTGCGTCAGGCCGTCGGACTGCGCGCCTATGCCCAGCGCGATCCCCTCAACGAATACAAGCGCGAAGCCTTCGAACTGTTCGAAGAGATGCTGGCGCAGGTGCGTGAGGAGACGATCTCCCTGCTTGCGCGCATCGAGATCCGGCCGCAAATGGCCATCGAGCAACTGACGCCGCAGCGTCCCTCAACCCAAATGGTGGAGGGACGACAGGACCCGGCTCTCGCTGGGATGGCTCCGGCCGGCGAGCCTGAAATGGCGATGGCCGGAGGCCAGCAGGCGCGTGGCAGTACTGCCGTGGCCGAAGCGGCGCGCCCGGTGGCGGGCGCACAGCCCGATCCGAACGATCCGGCGACCTGGGGCAAGGTCCAGCGCAACGCCCCCTGCCCCTGCGGCTCCGGCAAGAAATTCAAGCACTGCCACGGTAAGATCTCCTAAGCGGGGACACGAGAGCTTGCCCGGAAGCACCGGCTTCGCTTGCCCCTAGGCAGCCGGCCGGGAGATGATGGTGGCGAGACAACAGGGGGCAAAACACAACCGGGCACGGCGCGGCGCCTCAGAGCGATACGCCGGCCCAGAAGACGGGGCTGCAGACCGCGCGGTATGTCGATCTGGGGGAAGATTATCGGGGCAGGCGCTGGATTCGCGGTGGGCGGTCCCTTAGGCGCGCTGATCGGCGGCCTGGCCGGCCATGCCGTCGATGTAATGCGGACTCAGACGGCCGAGCAAGCCAGCGGCCAGCCGCAGGCTGACGGCACCAAGTCGATCGCCTTCACGATGGGGGTCATCGTCCTCGGCGCCAAGATGGCCAAGGCCGACGGCCGGGTCACGCCCGACGAAGTGGCCGCCTTCAAGGAAGTCTTCCGAGTTCCACCGGACGAGATGAAGAACGTCGGGCGGATCTTCAATCGCGCGCGCAAGGACTCGAGCGGCTTCGAGCCTTACGCGCGCCAGCTCGGCGGCATGTTTCGGGAGAATCCCGCCGTGCTGGAAGAGCTGCTCGACGGGCTTTTCCATATCGCCCGGGCCGATGGCCGCATTTCTGCGGAAGAGGTCAACTACCTGGCCGCTGTCTCTCGCGAGTTCGGCTTGTCGGAAACGACGTGGAGTCGCATCCGCGAAGCCAACATGGGTCCAGACCAAGGCGACCCCTACACCATCCTGGGCATCAAGCACGAGGCCAGCGACGAAGACGTGAAGACGGCCTACCGACAGCTGGTGCGCGAGAATCATCCAGACCGCCTGGTCGCTCAAGGCCTGCCGCCCGAGTTCGTCGAGTTGGCAAACGAGAAGCTGGCAACCATCAATCAGGCCTACGAGAAGATTCGGAAAGCCAGAGGCCTCTAAGAAACTGTTTGAGAATAGGCCTGAAGGCCCATTCTCGGGTCTGTTCCGTCCCTCTCCCCCACCCGGCCACCCATTCAGGATACTGTCGTTGGGTGGCCGGGTGGGGGAGAGGGACGGAACAGAGCAGTCTCAAAGGGCCTCTAAAAGCCTTAATGCAACGGCGCCATGCGGAAAGCTGGCTGGCAAAAGCTGCAGTCCGATTGCTATCTCTGCGTAGCATGGCCGCACAACCGCCCCTCATCGCCCTGAAAGACGCCCGCCTCGGCTTCGGTGGCAAGCCTCTGTTCGAGGGCCTGGATCTCGCCTTGAGTCGCGGCGAGCGCGCGGCCTTGGTCGGGCGGAACGGCAGCGGCAAGTCGACGCTTCTTAAAGTGCTCGCCGGATCGGTGGAGTTGGATCGTGGCAGCCGAAGTCTGCAAGCCGGAACCGGCGTGGGCTACCTGCCGCAGGCGCCGCTGCTGCCGGCGGACCAGACGGTGCTCGACTACGTCGCAGACGGCCTGTCACAGGACGATCCGGCCCGCCGCGCTTCAGCCGAATCTTCATTGGACCGGCTATCTTTGGACGGAGCCGCGAAACTGGGAACCCTTTCGGGCGGCGAGGGGCGGAGGGCCGCCCTCGCCCGGGCGCTGGTTATCGATCCCGAACTGCTGCTGCTGGACGAGCCGACCAACCACCTGGATCTCCCGACCATCGCCTGGTTAGAGGGCGAACTGGCGCGTTTCCGCGGTGCGCTGCTACTCATCAGTCACGACCGCACTTTCTTGGCCAAGGTGTCCAACCGCACCCTCTGGCTCGACCGTGGCAAGACCCATCGCCTGGACAAGAGCTTCGCCGCTTTCGAGGCTTGGGCCGAGGAGATTCGGGCAGCAGAGGCCCGGGATCTGGAGCGTCTGGGCAAGAGCATCGAGCGCGAGGAACACTGGTTGCACCGTGGCGTGACCGCCCGCCGCAAACGCAACATGGGCCGCCTGGCGCGCCTGAAGGATCTGCGGGCCAACCGCGCCAGCTTGCTGAGGTCCCAGCCCGGCCAGGTGGAGATGACGGCGGCCCAAGCCGGCAGCAGCGGCAAGCTGGTGATCGAGGCCGAGCACCTGAGCAAAGCCTATGAACAGCCAGACGGTAGGCATCGCCCCGTTCTCCGAGACTTCTCGACCCGCGTTCTGCGCGGTGACCGCATCGGCGTGGTCGGCCGCAACGGGGCAGGCAAGACGACGCTGATCAACCTGCTGCTCGGCCGCTTGCAACCGGACAGCGGCAGTCTGCGGCTCGGCACCAACCTGGAAATCGCAGTTTTCGACCAGCGCCGAGAAAGCCTGGATCCCGACGCGACGCTTTGGAAGACCCTGGCGCCGGACGGAGGCGACTCCGTGATGGTCGGCGATCGTCAACGCCACGTCGTCGCTTATCTGCGCGACTTCCTGTTTGAGGAAAGCCAGGTGAAACAGCCGGTCAAGGCCCTGTCGGGCGGCGAGGCCAACCGACTGCTTCTCGCCCGCCTGCTCGCCAGACCGTCCAACTTGCTGGTGCTCGACGAGCCGACCAACGACTTGGATATGGATACCCTGGACCTCCTCGAAGAGGTTCTCGGCGACTATCAGGGCACGCTCATTCTGGTCAGCCACGACCGCGACTTCCTGGACCGACTCTGTACCTCGGTGATCCTCATGGACGGCGCCGGCGGGGCCGAGGAGTATCCCGGCGGGTTCAGCGATGCCGTGCGCCAGGCCGGTGGACTGCCCGACGCACGAAGGGTGGGGTCGGACGGGCCGCAGAGTTCGGCGAGATCCGCCAAGTCCAAGCCGTCGGCCAAGCCGAAGAGCGGCTCCTCCGGCAAACTCTCCTATCGGGAACAACGGGAGCTCGACGGCCTGCCAGATGCCATCGCCAAGCTGGAGGCGGAGATCGACCGGCTTCAGGCGACCCTTGCCGATCCAGCGCTCTACAGTCGCGATCCGGACGGCTTCGGCAAAGCCACCGACGCGCTCGCAGCGGCGACGCAGGCCCTCGCCGCCACCGAAGAGCGCTGGCTGGAACTGGAGCAGAAGCGCGAAGAGCTGGCGGCAGGCACCGCATGATCCACTTCGCGATCGCGCCACGAGACGTGGCCGCCTTTGTACTTGTCATGGCGATCTGGGGCTTCAATTTCGCCGTGGTCAAGACAGGCCTGGAAACCTTTCCACCGATCTTCATGACGGCTCTGCGCTTCGCCCTGGTCGCCGCAGTGCTGCTGCCCTTCGTCGCGGTTCCGCGCGGGCAGTTTCTCGGCGTCTTTCTCGTTTCCGTCACCCTGGGCTTCCTGCATTTCTCGCTGATGTTCACGGGTCTGAGCGGCATAGACGCTTCGACTGCGGCAATCGCGATACAGCTGCAGGTCCCCTTCGCGGCCTTGCTCGCCGCCTTTGTCTTCGGGGACAGGCTCGGTTGGCGGCGGGCACTCGGCATGACCATTGCCTTTGCGGGCGTGGCCGTCATTGCCGGTGAACCCGAAATGGCCGGCAGCTACCTGTCGCTCGGCCTGGTCGTCACAGCGGCAATGATCTTCGCCGTCTCCAACATCCAGGTGAAGAAACTCGACAGCCTCCATGGCTGGACCGTCGCCGGCTGGATGAGTTTTTTCGCGGTACCGCAGTTGCTTGCCGCCTCCTTCATCCTGGAGGAAGATCAGCTTGACTCCCTGCAGGCGGCCGACTGGCTGGCCTGGGCCTGCATCGCCTACAATGCAATTGTGGTCATGGTCATCGGCTACGGGCTCTGGTATCGGCTGCTACGTCGCTACGAGGTCAATACAGCCATGCCCTTCACCTTGCTGGTGCCGCTGTTCGGCGTGCTGACAGGAGTTTTGGTGCTGGGCGAAACCCTGACCCTGAGTCTGATCCTCGGCGGGCTGCTGACGGTTGCCGGTGTCGGTATCATCATTCTGCGGCGCCCCAGGGTCGTGGCACCGGAAGCGGATCGAGTCTGATGGTCGCCCTGATCGACCGACCTTCGCCCAACCACGATGCCCGCCCGGAACGCGGTGGCGAACCCTGCCCACCGGACCTGTTGCTGCTTCACTACACAGGGATGCAAACCGGGCAAGCTGCGCTGGAGCGACTGTGCGATCCAGTCGCAAAGGTTTCGGCCCACTACCTGATTGAGGAAGACGGACGCGTGTTCCGCCTAGTGCCGGAGCATCGCAGGGCCTGGCATGCCGGCGTCGCCTTCTGGGCCGGGGTTACCAATGTCAACGGCTGTTCCCTGGGTATCGAACTGGTCAATCCGGGCCACGAATTCGGCTATCGCGCCTTTCCGGAATCTCAGATGACGGCCCTGAGCGAGCTTCTTCATGTGCTGAAGGCGAAGTACGGCATAGCACCGGCGCGTATCGTCGGTCACTCCGATGTGGCACCGCTGCGCAAGACCGATCCGGGGGAGCTTTTCGACTGGCCCCGTCTGGCCGCGGAGGGCTTGGCGCAAGCGATTCCGGAGCCGCGGCAGGTTGTACCCGAGCCGGCGACCGCACGCGGACATTTGGCCGAACTGGGCTATGGCTTTCTGCAGGACGACTTCAGCGCCGTGGTCGCGGCCTTCCAAAGGCGTTTCCGCCCGGCGAGGGTTACCGGCATCTTGGACGACGAGACAGCCGGCCTGCTGGCAGCGCTGGTGGAGACCCAAGAGTAACACGCTGCTGCATCGCAACATGCTTATATGCTGATTTGTCCGCCTACTTCGCATAGATTGCAGGCTGTCTGCGGATCAAGGACAGCGTAAAGCGTTGAGCGAGACCCTAAATCTCGAAGGCATGATGCGAGAGGCGCGCGCGCTCGCGGATCCGACCCGGCTGCGCATCGCCAACCTTCTGGCCCAAGCACAACTTAACGTCACCGAGCTCTGCGTGATCGTCGGGCAATCCCAGCCAGGCGTGTCCCGTCATCTCAAGATCCTGGTCGAAGCGGGATTGATCAGCCGGCAGCGCGAGGGAAACTGGGCGCTTTACCACCTACCGCCGCAGCAACTCCGCCGCACCTTAGCCGGCGATCTGATCGCCCGGCTGGATTCGGCCGACACACAGATCGCTCTCGATCTCGCACGTTTGGCAGAAGTGCAGAGCCAGAGGGCGGCTCAGGCAGAGGCCTATTTCCGCAGAGCTGCCGGCGAATGGGATTCGATCCGCCGCCTCTACATCGACGAAGCCAAGGTGGAAGCCGCGCTGCAACGGCAGCTTCCGCCCGGACCGCTGGGCGAGATCGTCGATATCGGAACTGGGACCGGTCGCATTCTCGGGCTTCTGGCCGAACGGGCCGAGCGAGGCATCGGCATCGATACCAGCCGCGAGATGCTGACGGTCGCGCGGGCGACTCTGGAACGCCAGGGACTGCGTCACGTAGAGGTGCGGCACGGCGACATGACCCAGTTACCGCTACCCAGCAGCACCTTCGATCTCGCCACGCTGCACATGGTTCTGCACTACGCCGCCGACCCGGCACGCGCCATAGCCGAGGCCGCCCGTGTCCTAAAACCCGGCGGCCGCCTGATCATCGTGGATTTCGCACCTCACAAAGAGGAACGTCTGCGCGCCGAGCACGCTCACCGCTGGCTGGGATTTGCCGAGGACGCCATCGCGGAGTGGTTGACCGAAGCCGGCCTCGGAACAACCACCAGCGAGTATTTGCCGGCCGACCCTCTCACGGTGATCGTCTATCTCGCCACCAAAGACGGCTTGGCTCTGGCGCAAGCGTCCTAAGGCCTCAGAGAGTCGTCGTAAGCGGAAGAGCTTAGCTTGCGGCTCGCATATCGCTTGGCTCACCCGCCCACCAGCGGACAAGATAGATCGCCTCGTCGGCCGCCAGTTCAGGGTGTGCACGCAGCAGAGCATCCGTCATGCGCCGCAGGCGCGTCCGGGCATCGGGAGCGTTTGCAAGCCTTGCATCCAATTCGCCCAGCTCGGTTGCGTAATCCGTCATTCTGACCATCAGCCCATCCCCATCCAATGCCTGCATCCCAGCGCACGAAGCGCCAGATCGAAACCCCACTACAAAGTTATCTTACGAAAGCACTAATGCTTAGCAAAAAAAACATAGACATACCTCATAAGCCGCAGACGCAGGCGATGGAACTAACAATTTTGAGGTATCGCAGGAGGAACCTCGCAAGGCCCTGATTCCACGAAAGAATTAAAGTCGTATCCAGAGGATAAATCTCGGCAGCCGATAGGACGACGGGCCAGACTCGTCCCCGCCCGACCGACCGGCTGGATGCGACAGAGCGACCTGCCGCGTTATCGGCGCTCCGCCGATAGCCTTCGGCGCTGCAGGCAGACGACTGTCGTTGCCGCCTATGTGAATCAGCTTTACATGAAGTGCGGTCTGCTGATCTGGAGTCGAAGGGGCCCATGCCACGTCGGAGCTACCATCATGGCAACCTGCGCGAGGCGCTGGTTCAGGCCGCGCTCGACCTGATCGCATCCAAGGGACCGGCCGGCTTTACCTTCGCCGAGGCGGCTCGTTCGGCTGGCGTCAGTCCGGCCGCGCCCTACCGTCACTTTCGCGACCGAGACGCCCTTCTGGCCGATGTCGCACATCAGGGCTTCGAACGCTTCGAAGCCTTCCTGGCAACGGCCTGGAACGACGGGCGGCCGGACCCGCGCACGGCCTTCAGCAATCTGGGTAAAGCCTATCTCGCTTTCGCGCGCACGGAACCCGCCTACTATTCGGCGATGTTCGAAGCCGGCGTGCCGGCCTCCGACCACCCCGAGCTTCGCAAGGCATCGGACCGCGCCTTCGCCGTCGTCCGCACGGCCTCCGAGGCCCTCTGCGCGAGCTTGCCGAGGGAAAGCCGCCCACCGGCTCTGATGATGGCACTGCACATCTGGGCGACGTCCCACGGAATCGCCTCCCTGTTCGCCCGCGGCGATACCAGCCGGCGCAGTCTGCCGATGAGCCCGGAGGATCTGCTGGAGGCCGCCATGCTGATCTATCTACAAGGCCTTGGACTGGACGCCGCCAAGCCCTGAAACACCATCGGAAACCCTGCCCGCCAATCGAAAAAGCGGCGGCAGGGCGAAAACCGTCAGTTCCATCTCTTGAAAGCTGGCCAGTGACGTCCAACTTATGTGAATGTCAATAACATTAACATTACCTGGAGCATGCGGCATGGATATCGCAGCGAAGCTCGACAGCTTCGGGAAGCCCGCCTGGATCGCCGTCATGGTGCTGGGCTTCATTCTTTTCTGGCCGATCGGGCTGGCCCTTCTTGGATACATGATCTGGAGCGGACGCATGGGCTTTTGGAAACGAGACGGGTTTGGAGAATTCGGTAAGGCGCGTGGGCGCTGGTATGGGCTGGATGGCAGCAAGGGGTCGAGCGGCAACAGAGCCTTCGACGAGTACCGCGAAGACACTCTTCGGCGGCTGGAGGACGAGCAGAAGGAGTTCCAGGACTTCCTGGAACGGCTGCGCCACGCTCGCGACAAGGCGGAGTTCGACCAGTTCATGGCCGACCGCCGCAGCCGAGGTGGCCCCGCCTCCGAAGAGGCCAGACCTCAAGAGGGCTGAACTGGGAGCGGTCGCGACCCGCAGCGGAACGAAAAGGGGCCGGGTGGCATCGCCACCCGGCCCCAAGTCTTTCGTAGAAGCGGTTGATCGAAACCGCTCGAAAGCCGGAAGCTCTACTGCGCGCTGGCGTCCTGCCAGGACTTGACCAACTCGTCGTAGTTCACGGTGATCGGCTCGGGATCTTCATTTTCGAGGCGCGGCTTCGGTGCGCCCGCTTCGGCGAACCACTCTTCGGGATCGCGCGGCTCGTTCATCAGCGGACCGATGTCGCCGAGTACGCCAGAGCGCTCCAGACGCTCCAGCACCCGCTCCTGTTCGGCGCAAAGCCGGTCCATGGCTTCCTGAGCCGTGGCGGCCCCGGACGAGGCGTCGCCAATGGACTGCCACCAGAGCTGCGCCAAACGCGGATAGTCCGGCACGTTGGTCCCGGTCGGGGTCCACTGCACGCGCGCCGGCGAGCGGTAGAACTCTACCAAACCGCCGAGGTTGGGAGCCCGCTCGGTGAAGCTGTCGTGGCGAATGGTGGATTCGCGCACGAAGGTCAGTCCGACATGCGACTTCTTCACGTCGACGGTCTTGGAGGCGATGAACTGGGCGTAGAGCCAGGCGGCCTGGGCCCGGTCCACCGGCGTCGACTGCAGCAGCGTGATGGAGCCGGCATCCTGGTAGCCCAGCTTCATGCCATCTTCCCAATAGGCACCGCGCGGAGAGGGCGCCATACGCCACTTCGGCGTGCCGTCCTCGTTCACCACGGGCAGACCATCGGCGACCATGTCGGCCGTGAAGGCGGTGTACCAGAAGATCTGCTGAGCGACATTGCCCTGGGCCGGAACGGGGCCGGCCTCGGAGAAGGTCATGCCGGGCGCTTCCGGCGGCGCGAAGTTACGCAGCCACTCGACGTACTTGTCGACCGAGTAAACGGCCGCCGGGCCGTTGGTCGCCCCGCCACGCGCAACGCAGGAACCGACCGGCCGCGAATTCTCATCGACGCGAATGCCCCACTCGTCGACCGGAACGCCGTTGGGAATACCGGTGTCCCCGGCTCCGGCCATCGACAGCCAGGCGTCGGTGAAGCGCCAGCCCAGCGAGGGGTCGCGCCGACCGTAGTCCATATGTCCGAAGACCTCCTGGCCGTCGATCTCGCGACCGGTGAAGAATTCGGCAATGTCTTCGTAGGCCGACCAGTTGACCGGCACGCCCAGCTCGTAGCCGTACTGCTCGCGGAAGTCGGCCATGATCTCGGGATCGGTGAACCAGTCGTAGCGGAACCAATAGAGGTTCGCGAACTGCTGGATCGGCAGCTGATAGATCTTGCCGTCCGGTGCCGTAGTGAAGCTGATGCCGACGAAGTCCTCGATATCGAGATCGGGATTCGTAACGTCGGCGCCCTCGCCCGCCATCCAGTCGGTCAAGTTACGGACCTGCTGATAACGCCAATGGGTTCCGATCAGATCGGAATCGTTGACGTACATGTCGTAGATGTTTTCACCGGTCTGCATCTGAGTCTGCAGCCGCTCGATGACGTCGCCTTCGCCGATCAGGTCGTGCGTGACCCGGATTCCCGTGATGGCGCTGAAGGCCGGCGCCAAAACTTCGGACTCGTACTTGTGCGTGGTGATGGTCTCCGACACCACGCTGATCTCCATCCCGCTGAAGGGCGCGGCAGCGTCGATGAACCACTGCATCTCGGCTTCCTGCTCGGCTCGCGACAGGGTGGAGAGCTCGCCGATCTCCGCATCGAGGAAGGCCCGCGCCGCCTCCATGTCGGCATGGCCGGGCGTGGCCAATGCCATCAGCGCCGCCGTGGCGACCGCTGTGGTCAGATGTCGTCTCATTGCTGTTCCTCCCAAGTTAAACGCTTCTTTGCTTCCCGCACTGGACGCCGGCGCCCTGAGCGGAGTTTCGAACCCAGTCATGCAAAGCGGAACACCGCGACCGCATAGAGCAGGCAAACGATCAGTGCACCCCAGACCGGCGGGCCGAGAAGTCCCAGCCAAGCCAAAGAGATGAAGGCCGAGCCGAGCAGACTGATAAACAGCCGGTCGCCGCGCGTGGTTTCGAAGCCGAGAATCCCGACACGTGGACCGCCGCCCGGCCTGACGTATTCCCAAGCGCCCATGCCAAGCAGCAAGACGGCGATCGTCACGAAGAAAATCGCGGTCGGCCAAGTCCAGGCCATCCAGGAAAGATCCATCGACGCAGCCCCCTTTGCCGTCAGCCTAGACCCGCCCGAGGGCAAAGCCCTTGGCGATGTAGTTGCGGACGAAATAGATGACGAGCGCCCCAGGCACGATGGTCAGGATACCCGCTGCGGCGAGCACCCCCCAATCCATGCCGGCGGCACTGACCGTTCGGGTCATCGTCGCGGCGATCGGCTTGGCATCGACCGAGGTCAGCGTCCGACTCAGCAGCAGTTCGACCCAGGAGAACATGAAGCAGAAGAAGGCCGCGACGCCGATACCGCTGGCGATCAAGGGCATGAAGATCTTCACGAAGAACTTCGGGAAGGAGTAGCCGTCGATGTAGGCCGTCTCATCGATCTCCTTCGGTACGCTCGACATGAAGCCCTCCAGGATCCAGACGGCCAAAGGGACGTTGAAGAGACAGTGAGCGAGCGCCACGGCGATGTGGGTATCAAACAGACCGATCGACGAATAGAGCTGGAAGAACGGCAGCGCGAAGACTGCCGGCGGCGCCATGCGGTTGGTCAGCAGCCAGAAGAAGAGATGCTTGTCACCCAGGAAGCGGTAGCGCGAGAAGGCGTAGGCAGCCGGCAGCGCCACGGCGACGGAAATCACCGTATTCATAACCACGTAGGTGATCGAGTTGATGTAACCCGTGTACCAGGCCGGATTGGTGAAGATTTCCCGGTAGTTCGCGAGCGTCGGTTCCTGCGGCCAGAGCGTGAAGGAGGAGAGAATCTCCTCGTTCGTCTGTAGCGACATGTTGAACAGCCAATAGATCGGCAGCAGCAGGAAGACGATGTAGAGCGTCGGCACCAGCCAGCTGAGCGGGATCCTGCGCCCCTGAGGAACCGAGGCGGAGCGAGCGCTCGCCCCTGCCGAATGCCGCCGCGCGGCTGTTGGAGAGGTCGTTTCCACCATCCGTCCTACCGCTCCCGGTCCAGATTGGTCATGACGGTGTAGAAGACGTAGGACAGCGCCAGGATAATCAGGAAGTAGATGATCGACATGGCCGCAGCCGGGCCGAGATCGAACTGTCCGATGGCCATCTTCACCAGATCAATCGACAGGAAGCTGGTCGCACTGCCGGGCCCGCCGCCAGTCACCACAAAGGGCTCGGTATAGATCATGAAGCTGTCCATGAAGCGCAGCAGGATGGCGATCAGCAACACCCGATGCATCTTGGGAAGCTGGATGTAGCGGAACACGGCCCAGCGCGAAGCGCCGTCGATCTTTGCCGCCTGATAATAGGCATCTGGGATCGAGACCAGGCCGGCATAGCAAAGCAAGACGACCAGGCTCGTCCAATGCCAGACATCCATGACCACGACCGTGATCCAGGCATCCACCGGATCCTGGGTGTAGTTGTAGTCGATGCCGAGGTTGAAGAGCGTGTGACCGAGCAGACCGATGTCGACCCGCCCGAAGATCTGCCAGATCGTACCGACCACGTTCCAGGGAATCAGGAGCGGCAGCGCCATCAGCACCAAACAGACCGGTACGCCCCACCCCTTACGCGGCATGGCGAGCGCAACGGCGATTCCGAGCGGTATCTGGATCGCCAAGATTGTACCGGTGAAGAGGAACTGTCGAAGAAGCGCCTGGTGGAACCGCTCAGACTCCAGAACCTGGACGTACCATTCCAGCCCGGCCCAGAAGAAGACGTTGTTCCCAAAGGTGTCCTGGACCGAATAGTTGACCACCGTCATCAGCGGAATGACGGCCGAGAAAGCGACCAGCACCAGCACAGGCAGAACGAAAAGCCAGGCCTTGTTGTTCTGCGTTTTCTCCATGGCGCCGTTTAGGCCTCCCCCTCGACGCGGTGTCCATCCGCATAGACGTTCACCCGCTGCGGATCGAAGACGATCTGCAGACCGTCTGCCGGAATCTCTTCCTGCTCTCCGCACATCACTGCAATTTCCCGGTCGCCCAGGCGCGCACGTGCGATCCGGTAGCGGCCGATGTCCTCGACCGACTGTAAAGCCGCCGGTACCCCGCCAGCCTCCCCGTTCCGCGCAATCCGCAGGAATTCCGGACGGATCCCGATCTCGACCTTGGTCGTGCCGGACGGCCGTGCGAAACGCCCGGCCAACGCGATTTCGTGACCGGAGACGCGGGCTCGGTCGCCCTCGATCTCGGCAGGCAGGATGTTCATCCCCGGCGAGCCGATAAAGTAGCCGACAAAGGTGTGCGCCGGCCGCTCGAACAACTCCTCCGGCGTGCCGACCTGGACCACCTCGCCCTCGTACATCACGACCACCTTGTCGGCGAAGGTCAGCGCCTCCGTCTGGTCGTGAGTCACGTAGATCATCGTAAAGTCGAAACGCCGATGCAGGTGCTTCAGTTGAGACCGCAGCAGCCATTTGAGATGAGGGTCGATAACCGTCAAAGGCTCGTCGAAGAGGATCGCCGACGTGTCGGCCCGTACCAAGCCGCGCCCGAGCGAGATCTTCTGCTTGGCATCGGCGGTTAAGCCACGCGCCTTACGGGTCAGAGACTCGCTCAGCTCCAGCATTCCCGCGATCTCTCGCACCCGAGCGTCAATTTCGGCCTCGGGCAGCTTCCGATTCTTCAGCGGGAAAGCCAGATTCTCATAAACCGTCATAGTGTCGTAGATGACGGGAAACTGAAAAACCTGAGCGATGTTGCGCTGCTGAGTCGGCAGTGCCGTGACATCCTCGCCATCGAAAAGGATGCGCCCCTCAGTCGGCGTGACGAGACCGGAAATGATGTTCAACAAGGTGGTCTTGCCGCAGCCCGACGGGCCGAGCAACGCGTAGGCACCACCGTCCTGCCAGACGTGGTCGAGCCGCTTCAGGGCGAAGTCCTGCTCACTCTTTGGGTTCGGTTTGTAGGCGTGGGCGAGGCCCTGAAGGTCGATCCGTGCCATTTTGTGCTCAGGCGGCCTCCGCTCGCGTCGGCGCGACGATCAGGCGCTCTTCGAGATCGAAGACGAAAACGCGCGCAGGGTCGATCCAAACCTGAATCTCGCTGTCCACCGGCAATTCATGAACTCCGTGCCAAATGGCAACCCAGCGCTCTGCACCGAAATCGACGTGGACGAAGCTTTCCGATCCGGTGATCTCGGACACGGCAACTGATGCTGTCACCGCCACTGCGTCGGCGTGCGGTGCGTCAAGATGCAGATGGTGCGGGCGAAAACCCAAGCTGTAGCCACCATCCGGCAGATCGGCCAGCCCGCCGGCCGCTACGCCGGCAGCCGCAAAATCCAGCAAGCCGTCCTGCGAGCGCAGGCGTCCGTCGCGCTTTTCCACCCGTACCACGTTCAACGGCGGGTCCGAGAAGGCGCGCGCTGTGGTCAGGTTGCCCGGGTGGCGATAAACCTCGGCGGTGGGCCCGAACTGTGCGACGCGGCCTTCGTGGAGAGCCGCGGTCTTGCCGCCCAGAAGCAGGGCTTCGCTCGGCTCGGTCGTCGCATAGACGAAGATTGCACCCGACTCCTGGAAGATACGCGGCAGCTCGGCGCGCAGTTCTTCCCGCAGCTTGTAGTCGAGGTTCGCAAGAGGCTCGTCCAGCAACACCAGCTCGGCCCCCTTCACCAGGGCCCGAGCGATGGCCGTGCGCTGCTGCTGACCGCCCGACAGCTCCAGCGGGGTGCGATCCAGCATGGGCGTCAGGCGCAAGAGCTCGGCAGCCTTGCCAACTTCCGCCTCGATCGTCGCCTTGTCCGCGCCCGCCACCTTCAGAGGCGAGGCGATGTTCTCGTAAACCGTCAAGGTCGGGTAGTTGATGAACTGCTGGTACACCATGGCCACGTTGCGCTGACGAACGGGGACGCCCGTGAGATCGCGCCCCTCCATCACCAGCCGGCCGGACGTCGGTTTGTCGAGACCCGCCATCAGGCGCATGAGACTGGTCTTTCCCGAAAGCGTCGGGCCTAGCAGAACGTTGAGACTGCCCCGTTCCAAACGCAGTGAGACGTCCGAGATGTGCGGTTGTTCGGCGACGGTCTTGCCGATCTCGATCAGTTCCAGCGCCATGGGCCCTCTCCTAACCTGCCACCTGCAGGCGGGGGTCCAGGTCCAGTGTCCGAACCCGCTCGACCATCCAGTCGTCGAGCGCAGCGATCTCCGGTTGCGTCATGCGCAAGCCCAGCTTGCTACGGCGCCAGACGACGTCGGAAGCACACCGCGCCCACTCCGCGCGCATCAGGTAATCGACCTCCTTCTCCGTCAGATCGGCACCGAACAAGCGCCCCAGATCGGAGGCCGAGCTGGCTTGACCGAGAAGCTGCCAGCTACGCGTCCCGTAAGCGCGAGCCAGACGCTGTGCCATCGCAGGCTGCAGGAAAGGGTAGTCCTTTATCAGACGCGCGACCAGCACCTCGAAGCCCTCGACATCGAAATCGCCGCCCGGCAGCGTCGTTCCGGCCGTCCAGGCTTGGCCCTTGACTGGAAGGGCTTCCTGCAGCTTGGTCAGGGCCGCTTCGGCCAACCGTCGATAGGTGGTGATCTTACCGCCGAAGATATTCAGCAACGCCGGACCGGAAGCGCCGTCAGGACCTCGTTCGAGCGTCAGCACGTAGTCGCGCGTCGCCTCCTGAGCCTTGGAGGCACCGTCGTCATAGAGCGGACGGACCCCCGAATAGGTCCAGACAACCTGCTCCGGCGTCACCGTTTCCTGGAGGTACTCGCTGACCGCGGCGCAGAGATAGGAGACTTCCTCGGCGCTGATCTCCACCTCTCCGGGGTCGCCGTCCCAATCGCGGTCGGTGGTTCCCACCAAGGTGAAGTCGCGTTCATAGGGAATAGCGAAGATGATTCGGCCGTCAGCGTTCTGGAAGATGTAGGCCTTCTCATGCGCGAAGAGCCGGGGCAAGACGATGTGACTGCCCTGCACCAGGCGAACCTTGCGCGGGGCGTTGGAGCCGAGTGTGGCACTGAGCACCTTGTCGACCCAGGGGCCGGCCGCGTTGACCAGCAGCCGTGCCGACACTGTCTCGCGATGCCCTTCCGCATCCTCCAGAACGACCTGCCAGACAGCACCGTCGCGGCGCGCTTCGGCACAACGGGTACCGACGCGAACTTCCGCTCCCCGTTCGGCCGC
Source organism: Algihabitans sp. (assembly GCF_965226985.1). Taxonomy (GTDB): domain Bacteria; phylum Pseudomonadota; class Alphaproteobacteria; order Kiloniellales; family DSM-21159; genus Algihabitans. Next base: position 4,374,842 of record NZ_OZ245712.1, on the reverse strand, counting down.
GTCCATGGCGTTGAGCACCACCAGGCGCGAGTCCTCTACCCAGCAGTCGGAATACTCAAAACCTTTGCTGTAGGCGTCCGTCAGAGGAACGCCTTCGGGGTCGCGGCGAAGATCGCGCACCCGCGTCGGCGGCAGAAGCTTGCGCCCGCCCAAGTGGTCGTAGAGGAAGAGACCGAGCCTCAGCAGCCAGGCTGGGCGCAGGCCCTTGTGATGCGGCAGGACGAAACGTAGCGGCCAGATAATGTGCGGCGCCATCCGGAGCAGGACTTCGCGCTCGATCAGCGACTCGCGCACCAGCCGGAACTCGTAGTGCTCGAGGTAGCGCAAGCCGCCGTGCACCAGCTTGGTCGAGGCCGCCGAGGTGCCACCCCCGAGATCGCTCTGCTCGCACAGCAAGACCGAGTATCCGCGCCCAACGGCGTCGCGCGCGATACCGCACCCGTTAACGCCGCCACCGATGACGAGGATATCGAAGGTCTTCAAAGGTCCGCTCCCCGCACATGAGTTCAGTCGCGCTGTCGTTTTCCCAGAGACATCTCCGGTGCAGCGGATTTCGTTTCATGCACAGGAATCAGACTAAATTTTCGAAAATCGAAAATCAACTGAGCAATTGACTTTCGATTTTTCTGGAATCGAAAACAATATCGCAAGACTCATAGCCGCTGTGAAGCCAACCCAGCGGCGCTTCGGGAAGCGGACTTGCAGAAATCTATCTTGTATAACAGGCACTTGAACTATACAGGCCGCTAGACACGGCTGGCCTATGATGCGGCGCACGCCTCGATAAGCTTCACATTGGCCTCGGCAAGAGTTGCGCGGAGCGCGGATCCCGGCAGATGGTCAGTCACGAAGACGTCGATGGCCGAGATCGGAGCAATGCGCACCGGAGCCGTGCGCTCAAACTTCGTGGCGTCGGCGACCAAAATAACCTTGCGCGCATTCGCCATGATCGTGCGCGCGACGCTGACCTCGCGATAGTCGTAGTCCATCAGGTCGCCGTTCGCTTCAATCGCCGAAACTCCGATCACGGCATAGTCGACCTTGAAGCGCCGAATGAACTCGACTGCCGCATCGCCGACAATCCCGCCATCCGAGCGCCGCACGACGCCGGAGGCGATGATCACCTCGTGCTTGGGATGGGTGCGCAGGGTATTGGCCACGTTGATGTTGTTAGTGATCGCCAGAATTCCGACGTGATCCCTGAGAGCCTTGGCGACCTCCTCGGTGGTAGTGCCGATGTTGATCAGGATCGAGGAGTCGTTGGGAACCAGCCGAGCCGCCGCCTGCCCGATCGCCTGCTTCGCATCGCGTGCGATCAAACGCCGTGCCTCGTAGCCGACATTTTCGACGGTAGAGCCGATGATTGCCCCACCGTGTATGCGGTCGAGGAGACCACGCTCGCAGAGGTCGTTAAGATCCTTCCGGATGGTCTGAGCCGATACCCCGAACTGAGTCGATAACTCCTCGACAGCAACCCGCCCGCTGTGTTTCGCGATCTCGAGAATCTGATTTTGCCGGTCGATCAACATACGCCCCTGGCTGCTCCGGCAAGGGGTCCGGAACGCCTCCTCCCTCATTTACCGCTAGCATAAGACGACCGACCGGTTTGAAAACGAAAAAGGACGACGCTGCCATGACACTGCCGTTCCACAGGGATCTCTTCGCCGGCCGCCAGGCGCTCGTGACGGGAGCCGGCCGAGGAATCGGTCAGGCCGTCGCGCGCGCGCTGTTGGCCTGCGGCGCCTCCGTAGTCGCCCATGCGGGCGTTGCCGAGCGCGAACGGCAAGACGTCTTTCCAGATCTGACGCCCGAGGAAGCCGCTCGCGTCACGTTGATCGCGGCGGACCTTGCAGCAGCCGAAAGCGCAGGCCGCCTCGTCAAGGCGGCAGCCGATACCCTCGGCGGACTGGATCTGCTGATCAACAACGCCGGCACAATGCTGGGGCGCATGCCGGCCGCCGAGATGACCGCGGGGCACTACGACGCCGTGACCGACCTGAACGCCCGCTCGGTCGTCTTGCTTTCGACAGCGGCGATTCCCTTTCTCCGCGATTCCTCAGCCGCCTCTATCGTCAACACCGTGTCGATCTCCGCCCGTACCGGCGGAAGCCCGGGCTCCTCAATCTACTCGGCGGCAAAAGCCTTCGTCACGACCCATACACGCGCTCTGGCGCGGGAACTCGCACCGGACGGCATCCGGGTCAATGCAGTGTCGCCCGGAACCATCATGACTGATTTCCACCGGCGCTATTCGAGCCCGGAGAAGCTGGAGGCCACGGCGGCGGCGATTCCCATGAAACGGCTCGGAACAGCAGCCGACTGTGTCGGCAGCTATCTGTTTCTCGCATCGCCCGAAGCCTCCGGCTACATCACCGGTCAGGTCATCGAGGTCAACGGCGGCCAATTAATGGCTTAGCGCCATCTTGCGTTGGGTAGAAGCCCACTCGCCTGAAAGGTCAAAACGTCAGGACGCCGTAAGAGTGGGAGTCACACCTGAGTCGGACTCGCTGCGTCCATAGAGGTCGGCGAGACGAACGATGTCGTCCTCCCCCAGATAGGTCCCGCATTGAACCTCAATAATAACCAGAGCCTCATGACCCGGATTATAGAGCTGGTGACGTGTGCCCTGGGGGACGTAGGTCGAGCGATCCGGACCGAGCAAGAAGATCCTTTCACCCAGCGTCACCTCGGCTTCGCCGGAGACCACGACCCAGTGCTCCGAACGATGATGATGATACTGCAGCGAGAGCCGGCCTTCGGGCTGTACGACGATCCGTTTGACCTTGAATCCATCGGCCTCCACCAGCGTTTCGTAACTGCCCCAGGGTCTTCGGATAACCTTGGGGTCCGTTGCCTCGGGCCGTCCCGCGGCGGTCAACCGCTTCGCCAAGTCGCCGATCTCCGCTGCTCGTGCCCGCGGCGCCACCAACAAGGCATCGTGAGTCGAAACCACGATCAAGTTCTCAACGCCCAAGGCCGCGATCAGACGCCCGTCATCCGCCCGAAGGTAGCTGTTGCGCACCTCGGTCAGATGCGCCTCGCCCATCACCGCATTGCCATTGCCGTCCTTCGCCGCGACGGACCAAAGCGCCGGCCAGGCCCCAAGATCGTGCCACCCCACCTCCGCCGGGATGACCGCCGCATGTTCAGTGCGTTCCATCACCGCATAGTCGAGCGAGATGGACGGCGCCGACGCAAACGCAGAGGCCTCCAGTCGCAAGAAATCGAGATCCGCTTGCGCTCCCGCCAAGGCGGCCTCGGCGGCCGTAAGCACCTCCGGGCAATGACGGCGCATTTCTCGCAGCAGCTGGGCAGCGCTGACCACGAACATCCCGCTGTTCCAGAGATAGTCGCCCTCGGCCAAGTAACCGGCCGCAGTCTCCGCATCGGGCTTCTCGACGAAAGCGCACACCTCGCAAGCACCAGCGACTCCCGCAGCCTCTCCCTGCAGCGCCTGGCCAACCTGGATGTAACCGTAACCCGTCTCCGGGCGGTCCGGCACGATGCCAAAGGTTACCAGTCGACCGGTAGTGTCCCCGGTTTCGAAGGCCCCTGGTCCAGCGGCAACAGCCGCAGCCCGCTGTAGCAGGCTGGACAAGACCGCGGCTTCGGCGACGAGGTGGTCGGCCGGCAGCAGGGCCAAAACGGCGGCGGGATCCTCCTTCTGTGCTACCAAAGCTGCGATCGCTGCGGCCGGCGCCGTGTTGCGCCCCTCAGGCTCCAACAAAATCGCGGCGGCCTCCAGATCGGCCTGACGCAGTTCCTCGGCTACCAAGAAACGGTGCTCCAGATTGCAGACGACGATGGGCGGCGCGAAAATACGGCTGTCGGAAACCCGCCGAAGAGTTCTCCGGAAGAGAGGGTCGCCCCCGAGTAGATCGACGAACTGTTTCGGGAAGCTCCGACGCGACAGTGGCCAGAGGCGCGTACCGGAGCCACCCGACAACACGACAGGAACGATCTTGGTCACTGAGCGATCCACCATGGCTCTCTAGTCCTTTACTCTGCCGAATCCTTCACCCTGCGAGACGGTCGGAGACGACTGTGAGATGTGCGGGTTCGGCGGACCGGCTCCGCCCGCGTCCGATACCGGAGTATTTGAAACCAGCTTGTTTGAGTCTTTCTGGGTCGTAGACGTTTCGCAGGTCGACGAGGGCTGGCTGCGTCATGAGTGCCTTGAGGCGGTCGAGGTCGAGGTTGCGGAAGGCGTTCCACTCGGTGAGCAGGACCAGGCAGTCGGCGCCCTCTGCGGTTTCGTAGGGGTCGGCGCACCAGGCGACGTCGTCGAGCAGCTTCTTGGCCTCGCTCATGCCCTCGGGGTCGTAGGCGCGGATGCTGGCGCCGGCGGCCTGCAGGCGCGGGACGATGGCCAGGGCGGGGGCCTCGCGCATATCGTCGGTGTTGGGCTTGAAGGTCAGGCCGAGCAGGCCGACGGTCTTGCCGGCCAGCGTTGCGGTTTGGTTGGGGCCGGTTTGGTTGGAGCCGGCGGCCTCGGCGTCGCCGAGGAAGGCGACCACCCGCTCGGCCATGGCGGCCTTGCGGGCCTCGTTGACCTCGACGGTGGTCTCGACGATGCGCAGCGGCGCCTCGGCCTCCTGGGCGGTGCGCACCAGGGCCAGGGTGTCCTTGGGGAAGCAGGAGCCGCCGTAGCCGGGGCCGGCATGCAGGAACTTGGCGCCGATCCGGCCGTCCAGCCCGATGCCGCGGGCCACCTGCTGCACGTCGCCGCCGACCTGCTCGCAGAGGTCGGCGATCTCGTTGATGAAGGTGATCTTGACCGCCAGGAAGGCGTTGGCGGCGTACTTGATCAACTCGGCCGTCTCCAGGCGGGTGGAGACGATCGGCGTTTCGTTCAGGTAGAGCGGCCGGTAGAGCGCCTTGAGGCAGTCCCGCGCCGCCTCGCTCTCGGCCCCGATCACCACCCGGTCGGGGCGCATGAAGTCCTCGATGGCCGAGCCCTCGCGCAGGAACTCGGGGTTGGAGGCCACGTCGTAGTCGCGGCCCAGCGCCAGGTCGGGGCGGGTTCGTGCCAGCACCTCGGCGACCCGCCGGCCGGTGCCGACCGGCACGGTCGACTTGGTCACGATGCAGGTGAAGCCGGCGCCGGCGGCCGGCAGGGCGCGGGCCACCTCCTCGGCGGCGGCGAAGACGAAGGAGAGGTCGGCATGGCCGTCGCCGCGCCGCGAGGGGGTGCCGACCGCGATGAAGACGGCGTCTGCGCCCTCGACCGCGGCGGCCAGGTCGGTGGTGAAGGACAGCCGGCCGGCGCCGACGTTCTGGGCCACCAAATCCTCCAGGCCGGGCTCGTAGATCGGGATCTCACCGCCCTGCAGCCGCGCGATCTTCTCCACGTCCTTGTCGACACAGACCACCTGCGTGCCGAACTCCGAAAAGCAGGCCCCCGACACCAAACCGACGTAGCCCGTCCCGATCACCGCTACGCGCATCGCTCAATCCCCTTCATTATTCAGAAAGACGGCACGCAGGCCGTCGGTTCACTTCATTCAGACACTCTTGAAGCACCCTGTTCGGCCGCCATGCTGGCTCAGCGAAGCATCTGGCCGACCAACCGGAAATTCTTGATCTGCCACGTCAACCGAGAGGCACTGATGGCGGAGGCCGCGAAAACCACAGGGGCCGACGTCAGGGCCGGCGCTAAGGGCGTTTCCTCGAGTTTGTTTTTGATAGCCGCAGCCAAATCGCCTGACTTCGGATGATCGAGCAGCGTCTGCCAGGCGCGCCGCTGTTGCGGCGTCAAAGGCGGCAAGGCGCGGATTCGCTCGACCAATCTGTCGTGAGGAAGGGTTCGAGCGGCAGCCAGACCTCCGACGATATGAAGAGCCGCCATCGTCCGGACGGAAATCTCGCAATTGCCGTAGTTGCCACCCGATTCGTCATTGCGGTCGCAGACCTGCAGATAGTCCAGAGCAGGCGGGTAGCTGCCGAGCACTGCGATCTTGTCGATCCAGCTTGCGGGAGACGTGTCGCAAAGAATCTCGACCGCGCTGGACGACCAACTTTCAATCAGCAACGGGTGAGAACCCCAAGGTAAGCTACCGCCGAAGCTCCCGACATCGCTCACCGGAACCAGGATGTGACCCACCTGCCCTGCCAGACACTGCGCCATCGCGCCGAAGGCAGCGCTGCGTGTGATCTCCCAACTCACAGAGCGGAACAGCCGCAGATCGCGAAGATTCGTCTCCATCTCGATGAGGAACTGACCGGATATCTCGGTCAGTCGCCGCAGATTCTGGAGATGGCGTTGGCTGGCAGCAGCATCACGGCCGGGTCTGTCGAGTCCGGTCACGTGGATGAGCGCATCGAGCTCCGCCGTCCGCCGGGCAAGGGTATAAAGCGACTCTAACCCTTCTGTGAAGAAAGCTGCACTCGCCCCAGCCTGCTTGGTTTTCCCAGACTTCGAGCGCGCTTCGACCGTGCTGCCGGGCAGGCGCAGATGCCGTTCGGCGAAAGCGGCCACGGCCGGAACGTTCTGCCGAAACAGCGGATCGAGCTCGCCCTCAACCTTCAGGGCCGCATTGTAGTGCTGAGCGACCAGATAGAAGGCCGCGACCAGAGCCTCGCTGCTCTCCGCCAAAGGTACGTTCGCTCTGACGAAGAGAGGTTCGCCGCAAATCTCGACGTCCAGGCGGCTTCCGCCAGCCTCTTGCGTGACGCGAGGCGCGCCTATCTTGAGAGTCTTCACCAGCATGGTCGAAAGGCTACAGGCAGCAGCCGAGACGACGGGAAGCTGTCTTCGTGAAAAAGGGGTGGCCTTGGAAGGCCGTCAAACGGTCACAGGCGGGGCACAGAGGAGCAATCGAACCCGCAGCCGACTGAGCGGCCGCTAAAGCCTTGTTCTACCGCAGCAAAAAGTAGAAACAGAGCAAGATCGGCAGCCAGGACACGGCCCCCAGAAGAGCCCAGATGAGAATAGGAGGGGACCAGGGCGCCCCCTCGTCAACGACGTCATCCGCACCCGTAGCCCGCAGAACCTGCGGATCCTGCTCGGTCCAGTCCAAAGTTGTCCCGAAGGCAACCGGCCCCGCTTGCACCTGCATAACTTTGTCCCCCTTGCGCGCCCCTCGGCGCCACAGCCTTCGCTCAGCTTGGCCCTGCAAGCTTTGCCATAGGGTTAAGCCTCGCGGGGCAAAACCGTCCCGACATCGCGAACAAGGGACACCCGCAATGGCGAATCTTTCGGAAAAACCGCGTGTGCTCGTGACCGGCGGCGCCGGTTATGTCGGAAGTCATGTGTGCAAGGCGCTGGCCGCGGCCGGCTATCTGCCTGTCGTCTTCGACAACCTCTCACGAGGCCATCGAAGCGCTGTGCGCTGGGGCCCTCTGGAGGTCGGCGATATCCGCGACCCGGCCGCTTTAGGCCGGGCGCTGTCGCACCACAGGCCGGTCGGAGCGCTTCACTTCGCAGCCTTCGCCTACGTCGGCGAGTCCGTTACGGATCCTTTGTCTTACTACGACAACAACGTCGCCGGCACCCTGACGCTGCTGAACGCTCTCAAGCTGTTTCAGATCCGGGCACTGGTATTCTCAAGCACCTGTGCGATCTTCGGACAGCCTGGTGCAGCGGTGATATCCGAAGATCTTCCAAAGGATCCAATCAACCCTTACGGCCGGACCAAGCTGATGATCGAATCGGCCCTGACCGACGCCGGCAAGGCCGGCGACCTGGAATGGGTAGCCCTGCGTTACTTCAACGCGGCCGGGTCCGATCCTGACTTGGAGATCGGCGAGGATCACGACCCGGAGCCCCATCTGATTCCGCGCGTTCTGATGGCCGCACAGGGCCGGGTGGGTGCACTGGACATCTTCGGCACGGACTACCCGACGCCGGACGGAACCTGCCAGCGCGACTACGTTCACGTCTGCGATCTGGCCGATGCGCACGTTGCGGCGCTCAGCCGCCTGTTGGATGGCGGCGGGTCAGGTGTCTTCAACCTGGGCGCAGAACGCGCCAACTCCGTCCTGGACGTCATAGCGGCAGCGGAACGCGTCACGGGCCTAGGTGTGCCGGTGCGTAAAGCAGACCGACGACCCGGCGACCCGCCGAAACTCGTCGCGGATTCGGCGCGCGCGCGCGCCGAACTGGGCTTCCGGCCCCGCTTCTCCGCGATCGAGGAGATGGTGGAACACGCTTGGCGTTGGCAATCTGCCAAAACCTGATACGAACCACCCGGCTTCACGAAGCCGCTGTCCCCAAAAAGACAAAGCGCGATGAGATCAACTCATCGCGCTTTGTGACCTTCGTAAAGGTCGGTTCAACTTACCGGTTGCCAGTTACTCGGCGACTTCGGCAATCGGGTGAGCCTCCGCCAACTCCACGGCGAGCAGGTCGCGGAAGTAGGCAACGGTAGACTCCAGCCCCGTCTCCAATTCGATCGTCGGCTTCCAACCCAACGCTTTCTTGGCCAGGGTGATATCAGGCTGCCGCTGCAGAGGGTCGTCCTGCGGCAGAGGCCGCAGCACGACCTGACTGGAGGAGCCGGTGAGGTCGATGACACGCTGGGCCAGCTCGAGAATGGTCATCTCCCTCGGGTTTCCGATGTTGACGGGTCCGGTCACCTCGTCCGGAGCGTTCATGAGACGCACCAGACCGTCCACGAGATCGTCAACGTAACAGAAGGAGCGGGTCTGCGAGCCGTCGCCGTAGACCGTGATGTTCTCCCCTTTGAGGGCTTGAACGATGAAGTTCGAAACGACACGGCCGTCGTTCGGCAGCATCCGCGGCCCATAGGTGTTGAAAATCCGCGCGACCCGAATGTTGAGGTCGTGCTGGCGATAGTAGTCGAAGAACAGCGTCTCGGCACAGCGCTTGCCTTCGTCATAGCAGGCACGCGGCCCCACCGGATTGACGCTGCCGCGGTAGCTCTCGGGCTGCGGATGGAGTTGCGGGTCTCCATAGACCTCGGACGTCGAAGCTTGGAGAATCTTCGCCTTCACCCGCTTCGCCAGGCCCAGCATGTTGATCGCCCCATGGACGCTGGTCTTCGTAGTCTGCACCGGGTCGAACTGATAGTGAATCGGCGAGGCTGGGCAGGCGAGATTGTAAATCTCGTCGACCTCGACATAGAGCGGGAAGGTCACGTCGTGACGCAACATCTCGAAGTAGGGCGCGGACATCAAATGAGCGATGTTCTCGCGACGCCCCGTGAAGAAATTATCGACGCAGAGCACCTCGCAGCCATCGGTTAGAAGCCGTTCGCAGAGATGCGAGCCGAGGAAGCCAGCGCCTCCCGTGACCAGAACGCGTTTACGCAGCGCAACCGGCATGCTGTGGTTCCTTTCTTCTCTCTCATGGGATGTCGCAGAAGGGCGACATCGGGGTGCGGAAACCCTGACCGGCCGGATCCGACCGGCGCGGCCGGGGATCAGACGGCGTTCTCCGCCTCCACGACCTTGAAGACGGTTCGGGCGAGAATCTTGATGTCCAGCCAGAGCGACCAGGTCTCGATGTACTGGAGATCGGCGGCGACCCGGTCGATCAGCTTCTGCTCCGTATCGGTCTGCCCGCGCAGACCGCTGACCTGGGCCAGACCGGTAATACCGGGGGGCACGCGGTAGCGCGCGTAGAAGTCCTCGACCACCTGGTCGTAGAGCCGCTCACCGGCCTTCGCCTGCAGTGGATGGGGGCGTGGGCCAACCATCGACATCTCACCGCGCAGGACGTTGATAAGCTGGGGCAACTCATCGAGGCTGAACTTTCGGATGACGCGTCCGACGCGCGTGATTCGGGAATCGCCCGGCATCGTGAGGCGGCTGCCCTGCTGGTCACTCTCCTCGTGGCGCATGCTGCGGAACTTCAACACCCCGATCAGCCGGCCACCATAGCCATAGCGCCGCTGCACGAAGAACAGAGGCCCGGGGCTTTCGAGCTTGACGGCCAAGGCGATGACGGCGAACAGCGGAGCCGTCAGCAGAAGCAAGCCGCCAGCCACCACGATGTCCTCGATACGCTTCAGCATCATTTGAGCGTCGTCGAGCGGCCGGCGCGCCAGTTCGACCATACCGGCCCCCTCGAAGCGCAGCAGTCGCGCATCTCCGAAGCGTTCCAATCCCTCCAAATTCAGGAGGATATCGACGGGAAGCTGGCGCAGTTCGCGCAGGCCCTCGGACATGCGGTCGACCTTGTCCAGCGGGGCCGAGACGATCACGCTGTCAACCAAATGAGAGCGGCAAGCCGTCAACAAGGCATCGAGACCGCCCTCCCGGTAGCCTTCGCGGAGGCCGGTCCCGTGGGGCGCATCGTCGTAGATTCCGACCACCTGCGGCCCGTGCCGCCCCAGGCTCGACCAGCGTCGGATCAGATCCCGTCCGCCCTCGCCCGCGCCGAAGATCGCCACGCGCTTGCGCAACCGACCGGCGTCGGCCAACCGCCGAAGACGGCGGGCAAACAGCAGGCGCGACCCGATCAGATAGACCCCACCGGTGGCGAAGAAGAGCAAAGCCCACAAGCGTGAGAACTGATCGCCCACCTGCAGCCCGAAGCTGAGGACGATCAGCAGCACCACGGACAGACTCCAGGCAGCTAGAGCGCTACGGATCAGAACGGAGAAAGAGGGGTCTCGCTTCGACGCGACGGCCTGCTGGATCACCAGGTGAAGAGCAGCCGCCAAGAGAGCGACAAACAGATAGCCTTCGCGAGCCTCCAGGCCCAGACGCTGCTCCACGACCACGAAGTAAAGCAGTCCACCGAGACCGAAAATCACGGGAAGATCGAACATCCGCAGGACGCGGTGACTCAGATCGGGATTGACCCGAGCCAGAGCCGCACCTGGCCTGCCTTCTGTCCACTCAATCGAAGCCGGCATTGGCATGCCCCCTTCATCGCTGCTGTCGTCGCGTGAAAATCCAGCGCCGACCCTTTATGACGCGCTGCAGCATCTTGAGCGGTGCCTGACAAATCAACCTCAACAAAAATAGTGTTCAGGTCTTACCTTCGTTTTTTACAGACTGTGATTTGCAGCTATATTTGCATCACATGCCTTTAACTGAATTGTCCCGGCAACACCCCCGAGTCATCCCAAATAAATCACACCTCGACGACACCGCGTCACGGATGGTGCGCGGGATCGATCGCCGGCTGTCGAGCCGGAAAACCCTTGGTACCGTCGCCAGCTCGAGTTCAGCTAAGATCGTTCGTCTGTCTCACGTCTTTGGCGCGCGGTGACGAACGACAGGGAGGCGGCTGCGTCTCCACTTGAGTCCAAGCCGCTCTCAGGAGCGGGAAGCAACGGGCGGGAAGGCAAGGGCTCTTGCAGTTCACACGCAGACTCGTGACGGGAACTCTTTGGTCGAGTGCCGAGACGTTGGTCCGGCAGGCGATCGGCCTGACCGTTTTCGTTATGATCGCCCGTCAGGTCGGTGCGGAAGCGATCGGCATCGTCGTGCTCGCCATGGCTTTGATTTCGATCTTCGAAGCCGCCGTGTCCGACGGTGCGGTAGAACGGCTGGTCCAAAGGCAGGAGATCGAGCCACTGCATCTCGACAGTGCCTTCTGGGCCGTCACAGTTCTGTCTCTTCTTCTCGCAGCTACATTGATTGCCATAGCGCCGCTCTTCGCAGGTCTGTTCGACGTCGCCGAACTGTCCTCAGTTCTGCAAGCCCTGGCGTTCTACCTGCCACTGACAGCCCTTGCAGCCGTCCCGACGGCGCGTCTGAAACGCGACCTGCGGTTCCGGCCCTTCGCGATCCGCGCACTCCTCTCGCTTGGGGCCGGCGGTGGCATCGGGCTCTGGCTCGCGTTCGATGGACAAGGCGTTTGGGCGCTCGTCGCGATGCATCTCACGACAGCTTTCACGGTGTTGCTCTGCATGTGGATCGCGGCCGGCTGGCGTCCGAGCTTCCGTCTCTCGCTTCGGCACCTGCGCGACCTCGCCGGCTACGGCGTCTACAGTACAGGTAGCCGCCTGGTCATCATCGCCGACCAACGGATCGCGCCTTTTGCAATCGGTCTCTTTCTCGGTGTCGCCGAGGTCGGCTTCTTCGCCATGGCCCGGCGGGTTCTGGAAATGCTGATTCAGCTGTTGCTGGCACCGGTCAACCAGGTCGCCTTACCGGCCTTCGCCCGGTTGCAGACCGACGGGTCTCGCATCAAGGCTCTGCTGCACTTTCTGGAGAGAGCCATTGCCTTGACGAGCTTCCCGGCCCTTCTGGGCCTGGCCGCCATCGCCCCCCTCGCCGTCGAACTCGTTCTCGGGCCGGACTGGCTACCGATGGTGCTTGCTCTGCAGATTCTCTGTCTCGCCGGTCTGCCGATGGCAATCGAGTTCAACACGCCGGTCCTGGCGCGTGCCCTCGGGCGGCCGGATCTGGTGTTGTACCAGGCCCTGATCTTCTTCGGCGCCGGCGTGATCCTTCTGCCGCTCGCCGCGACGGAGTCCATCACCCTGGTCGCCATCGCCATGCTGGCCCGCCAGCTGTTTCTGGTCTGGCCGCTGCGTGTTCTGTTGGTTCGTCATCTGACCGGGCAGGGTTTCCTGGTCCGCTATCTCCCGCTTGCCGGAATTCTCTGCTGCGCGGCCGCTATGGCCGGCGCGGTCCTGTTCGCGCTTGCCTGGGCCCCAGTTCACGCCTCAGTCCTACAACTCACCGCTGCCGCCATTTCGGTTGGTGCGCTCGCATTCGTCGCATTCCTGCTCTTGTTCGCTCGTGATCGGGTGATAGGCTTGTTTCAGGAAGCTCGACAGCGACTGAGCGCCACGCAGGCGACCGCAGCCTCGATTGGGAGTCGGAAATGAAACGCTTTTCGTTGCTTGCCCTGAAACTCTTCGTCGGTTTGGCCCTGGTTTCTTGCGAAAGCGTCAGCGACCTTCCACCGATCGAGAACGAGCAACAGTTCGGCGAGTATCTGCTCGGCCCAGGCGACGAGGTGCGCGTCACCGTTTTCGGGCAACCGGAACTGACAGGCTCCTATCTCGTATCCGACTCCGGGGAGATCGCGGTTCCTCTGATCCCGGGCGTCGAGGCAAGCGGTGTCACAGCCGACAGCCTCGCCGAACGGATCACAGCGGAACTGCAGAGCGCGGAGGTCGTTCTCGATCCGGCCGTCAGCGTCGAAGTTCGAACGTATCGCCCCTTCTTCATCCTGGGCGAGGTCGCCGGACCGGGCAGCTATCCCTACGTCAGCGATATGACGGTGCTGACAGCCGTTGCAATCGCCGGGGGCTTCACCGACCGTGGCCGTCGCGACCTCTTCGAGATCACCCGGGCGCGCGACGGCACCACCCTACAGGGCCAAGCCGGACCGGAGGTGCGCATCCAGCCTGGCGACGTGATCCGCGTTCTGGAACGGTACTTCTAGAAGACGGTCCGCCAGCATGCGGGGCTCCGCACTTTTTCTCTCCATCGCCGTGCTCGCGGCCGCCGCGCCAGTTTCCCGGGCTCAAGATCTCGGTGGAGCCTTGCAGTTCGGTCCTACAACCGTTCTCCCCACTCTCGGCTTCGGAGTGCTGGCGAACGACAACGTTCGAGCTAGCGAGAACGACGCCGCGGGGGATATCGCCGCGATCTTTCAGCCCGCCCTTCAGGTCAACATGGACGGCCGGGATTTCGACTGGTCCCTGCTTGGTTCAGCCAGGTTCGACCGCTATGCGACGGAGACGGACGAGAACGAAGAGACCTACCTCGCCTCGACGGCTCTCAGCTACACAGCCACCAACGATCTTGACCTCAACGGCCGGCTGAACTTCACGCGAGCGAGCGAGGACCGCACCGACGCCGACACGGACGGTGGTGCTCAGCGCTTCGTCTATAACGACTTCGGCGCCAACGCCAGTGCCCGCTGGAGCCCCAATCGCTTCAGCCTGGCGCCGAACGGCAGCATCACAAGGCGCAACTTCGCCTCCGAGATCCGCTCCGACCGCGAGTTCACCCGCTACGACGGCAATCTGCGGATAGGTTTCCGGGTCTCTCCGGCCTTCAGTACCTTCATACAGCCCGGGGTGACCTGGCGCGACTTCGACGAGCCCGACGGGGGCGGTCTGGATCAGGACTCGCTGACGAAGCGGGGGCTCGTCGGAAGTACCTTCGAACTGGGCAAACTGATCGAGGCCGAGCTCGGTATCGGCCTCTTCCAAGAAGACTTCGTCGATCCCGACCGCGAAGACTTCACCGGACTGCAGTTAAACGGCAGCCTGACCTGGAACGTGACTCCCCTGACCGACATCAGCTTCACCGTCGACCGGCAGGAGGAAACGAGCTTCGTCGAAGAAGGGGACGAACAGGCCGACTCCCGTATTCGCACCGAGGCTAGTCTGGAAGTCGAACATGCCCTGACAAGCCGTACGACACTGGATGCCGATCTGAGACTACGGCTCGACGACTATCAGGGGCTCGACCGCTCCGACACCCGCTTCACGATCGGGGTCGGTGCCAGCTACCGGCTCAACCGGTGGGTCGCCCTTTCGGGAAGCTACCAGTTCGACCGCCGGACTTCGGACGCCGACGACGCAGGCTTCGTCAGGAACAGCGTTTTTGTGGGCCTGCGCAGCGGTTTCTAACGTCTATCCCGCCCGTCTCGATTGCGACAGAGTCGACCCTGGAAGGTCCAACAACCAGGTCGACACATAGGCACTCGTCTTGCCTGTCCGGCTTTCCCGCCAACGAACCCGACGATGCAAGAGCAGCGACATCAGCATGCCGTGCAGACGGTCTGAATCGACTTCCGCGAAACGGCAGAGATGATCGCTTCCCCGCGCAACGGCCCGCTCCGCAAATCGCCTCCAGGCTGCGTAGATGGGCAGACTCACCGGCAAACGGCTGTCGAGCCGATGCAGACGGCGCAGAAGCGCATAGGCGCGGCGATCCGCAGATGTATAGATCTGCGCCCAGTCGAAATGCCGGTCTGCCGCAGCCGTGTGATCGGGCAGGACGAGCGCTTCGACATCCTGTCTCACCAGGCGCATCGTTCCCTTGCCCGACCTTTCCGCCCTTTCGCCAAAGGGCGCGCGTTCGTAGAGACCATGCGCCAGATCGGGCGCAAGGTAGGCCCGTTCGCCCAGATGCTCCGCGACGCGCTCGTAGGACAGGCGGTCGCGCAGCACCAGATGCAGATCCGGGTGACGCACCCAACGCGCCATGCAGGCTTCGAACCCCTGTCTGTCGGCGAAATGCAGCGACTGCGGCAGGACGACGATTCGGTTCCCAGGAAAGGCGGCAACGACAGCTTCGCGAAAGTCCTGATGGCCCGGCCAGAGATCGCCAAGATTCCCGCCGGCGTGCAAGACGATCGTCACGGAGGGATCGAAGCGCCGCCGCAACAACGGCGCGCCGTTGAACATCGAGGCACGACCGATCACGCGCAAACCGAGGTCAGAGAAGAGTTGCTCCGCCCCCAGTTGGAGGCAAAGGTCGCCCACATTCAGGTGCAGAGGATAGTCCAGGTAAAGAATCGGACGGTTGCTTGGCAGCAGCGCCCCGAGCGTTAGGAGCTTCGACCGGAGCTCCCTTAGACGCCCCTGAAGCTCGACGTCTTGTTGCATGGGCGACGTCCCGCGAAGTTGGGCGAGCGGTACGACGTTGCCTGCGTCTTGCGTCATCGTTCTAGACATGGGCCGCGTCTTCGCCGATCCGCCAATAGAGAAACGCACCAGCCAGCAACCAAGGAGCGCGAGCGAACTGGCCTACGACGGCGCGGAGATATCTCGGCCAACTGGGCAAAGGATAGGCGCTGCGGCGGTGCGGCACCAACTGACGCAGAAGTATGGAGAGCACGTCCATTCGGCCATGCAAAAGATGCTTCGCATAGAATGCGCCACGTCCGATCCTGTAGCCGCGATGTAGGCGCCGGATCTCCGGCAGTGAGCGCCGCCCATGATTATGGGACACCAGGAAGCTGGGGTCGTAGACCACACCGGAACCCGAACGATAAACACGGTAAACCATGTCGGTATCTTCCGATGACTTGAAACGGCTACCGGCACCGAAGCGGTCGTCGAACAGGCCTATGGAGTCGAGAACCGAGCGCCGAATGATCATGTTGCAACCGAGCAGAAGAGCGTGCAGATCCGCCGGTCCACGCGGTTTCTCAAGGTAAGGAGAAGGCTTGATCGTCTCCGGGAGATCACTGGGATTGTGGAGCCTCACCTGCCCGCCGGCCAATCCTATGGAGGGATCGGCCTCCATGACTCGAATCGCGGATTCAACCCAATCGGCGGCCACCAGGCAGTCGTCGTCGGTGAAAAGCACATAGTCGCCGAGGCTGGCCTGGATGCCTGCGTTCCTCGCGCGTGCAAGGCCCGGCTCGGCCAGATAGACGCGTCGGATCGGGAAGGGACTACCCTCCGCGGCGGAAGCTACAACCTCGGGAGTGCGGTCGCGCGACCCGTTATCGACGACCACGACGTCGATCTGCACCATAGGGGGGCATTGCAATGCCCGTATGGCGGCGAGACAGCGAATGAGGTCGTCCGCGCGATCACGCGTACAGACGATGATCGAGACGAAGGTCGCGCCTGAGTCGCTCGTTCTCTTTGGGGTCTCCGGCGAGGCTGTCATGCGAACGCCTCTTCATAGGCTGCAAAGGTCGCATCGCGTCTGTAGCGCCGATGGTAAAGGCGCAGCGCCGCCTCGGAACAGGCACGATTCAGGCCCGGATCGGTCAACTGGCGCAACGGTTCGACAAAGTCCGCGAGCTCCTCGCGGACAAAGCCTTCGCAACCGTCCGCCACCTCGATCCCCTCGACCCCGGTTGGGGTCGTGACGATCGGCAGGCCGCGTGCCAGAGCGTCGATCACCTTGATCTTCACGCCCGTTCCATAGATGACCGGCGCGACCAAAGCCGTTGCCTGAGCCAGCACGCCATCGAGATCCTCGACGAAACCATGAAGGCGCACCCGTTCGCCAAGGCTTGCGGCCTGAGCGCGCAAGGCGGGGCTTGCGCCACCTCCGACGATGTCCAATCGCGCCCCCGGAAGCGTCGCGAAGAGCTGTGGCACCGCCTCCGAAAGCAGCCGAGACAGGCCGTAGGCGTTTGCCGGATAGCTGAGATTACCCAAAAAGAGAAACCGAGGCGGGTCGACCGGGCGAGCCGACGGCGGCACTTCCCGAACGCGGACGTAGGGTGGCACGCTGAAGATGTTCTGTGCGCCGGTTCGGGCGCGTAGAACTTCGGCTTCCTGCTCGTTGATCAGCAGGCAGCGGTCGAACTGTCCGGGGGCCACGTTTTCGGCCTGCTCCATCAAACGCATTTCACGCTGCAGCAAAGCTCGCTGCAAACCGCGCGCCTGGGCGATCCGCGCCATCCAGCTCGGCAAAAAACGCGCGAAGGTCCCGAGACTGTTGAGCTCGGCGTCAGGATGCCGGTCCAAGGTCTCGATCAAGCGCGCGTAGCGCCGGGAATAAAGATCATCCAGGTAGACGATCTTGCGCGCATTGCCCAGAGGTAGGCGATCCAGGACAGGTCCGACGCGCAGCGTGTCTGCGATGACGAGGTCAGGAGAAAGCTTGCCGACGAGGCGAGCCAATGTGTTGCCCGCTCCTACAGCGCCGACGGCCGCGATCTGCAAAGGTGTGCGACCGCGCAGGACGCCGTCGACCGCCATAGCTGCAAGCCGCCTCCAACTGGGGTCCACCGGCGCCTCGTAGAGATCGACACCCAAGCGCTCGTGCCGTTCCTGTCGCCGCGGTGCCACATGGGCATAGACGACCTTTTCGCCGGAGGCGCCGAGCCAGTCGAGGAAACCGGACATCACGACCTTCCGGCCGACGTCCGTCGGTTTGGGATAGCTGGTGCTGACAACGAGAGTCGTCATGTCGGCGCCACCAGACGTTTCCGCTCGGCCGCGACATAGACGGCGGCCGGGCGATGATAAGCCGCATCTTCGGCGGGCTGGTACGCTCCGTAGCGCTTGAGATTGACCTGGGTGAAGACGCATCCGAGCAGAGGCGCCTCGAAGGCGGCCAATAGGTCCAACGACTGCCGAAGGGCACTCCGCTTGGTCCGGTTCCAACGCACCAGCAGAAGACAGGCGTCGACGCGGCGGAGCAGAAAGCTGGAGTCCGGCAAGGTCAGCAGAGGCGGAGTATCGATGATCACCAGATCGAAGCGCCGCCGCGCCTCGCGCAGCAAGACATCGAGCCTGGGATGCTCGAGATAGGCCAGCGGATCAACGAGATCGGCACGCGGCCGCAGCACGCGCAAGCGACCGGCGGCGCCGCGCCACAGCAACTCGTCCAGCCGTTCCGGCAGTTCCATCACGGCAGCCAGGTCGGGATCGGCGCTTCCCTCCGGTTCGCCGGCCGGAAAAGCGCGACTTGCGTCACGCTTGTGCAGGTCCAGATCGATCAGCAGGGTGCGGCGGCCAATCGCCGCCGCCTCCTGGGCAAGGCTGATCGATGTGATGGTCTTGCCCTCGCCGGACTCTCCCGAACAGACCATGATGCAACGGAGATTGCTGCTGTTGTCTCCATGGCGAATGCTCGCGTAGAGACGGCGCATCGCCTGACCGAACTCCGGATCGGGACGCTTTTCCAACCGGCGGCGCGCAGCCGGGGAACGGACCCGAAGCCCCCGGATGCGTGGCAGGACGGCCAATAAACGAACACCAGAGAGACGCCGCAACTCGGCACCGCTCTTCACACGCTGCTCCGTCACCTCTCGCAAGATGACATAGAGACCAGCGAGCATCAGACCCGCGGCAAGCGAAAGCGCAAAGAGTGCCTTGCGGTTCGGCTGCGCCGGCGACAAGGGAGACGTGGCCGGAGAAATCATCATAGCCGTCGGCTGTTCGATTTCTCCCGCACCGACCAGTTGATTGGCCTGCATCTGGAAGCTGTCGAGCGCAGTACGCGCGGACTCCGCTTCACGTTCCAACTCGGTCAAGCGGACGTAGGCGTCGCGGTTGCCGTCGATCTCGTTCTTCAGTGTCTGTCGCGACTCCGCGATCGACTGTTCGCGCGCACGCGCATTGGCAAGCCGCGCTTCTGCAAGGGTAACGATCTTCTCGACCTCTCCTCCGATCCGGCCGCGCAACTCGACAAGCTCTCTATTAATCGAGACCACTTCCGGATGCTGCGGCCCACGGGTCGACGACACCCGGGCAAGCAAGCTCGCCATCTCGATCTCCTCGGCACGCAGTCTTTGAATCAAGGGAGCATCGACAGCGAGAGACAGCGCCTCGCTCGCGGAACCAGAGGCCGCCGCACGTCGAACCTCTGAGAGCTGGGCTTCAGCGCGGGCCGTATCGGCCTGAGCTTCAACCAGTCGACTGGAGAGTGCGCTCAACTCCTCGAGCTGGAGACTTCCGGACTGCCCTTCGAAAAGGTTCTGCGTCTGACGGAAGACCTCGACAGCCTCCGCCCGCGTGACCACCTCCCGGCGGAGCTGCTGCAGACGCTCTTCCAACCAGCTATCGAGGGCCGCCAGACGCGTCAGGCGCTCCGCGCGCTCGGCTGCCACATAAGCTTCGGAAATACCGTTGGCGAGGCGGGCAGCCGACGCGGCCGAGCGGGAGACTGCGCCCACTTCCACCACATAGGATCGGCCGCGCGGCTCAACGGAAACCGCGCCCTGAAGGCGCGCCAGCACGATGCGGCGCTCGAGCTCCGGGTTGCGTACCGGCGCTTCAGGCGTCAGACCTAGAAGCGCTTCGAGACGCTCGCGCCCTAGAGCAAAGGCGGCGCGAACCGGAGGCAGCTCGAAGTCGTCCTCCAGGCGGGGATTGAATTCGGGCTCAGCCGTCAGGTTGAGACGCTCGACGACGCTGTCGAGCAAACCGGGCGAACTCAAGATCTCCGCCTCACTCAGTACGGTCGGAAAGCCAGGCTCGCCGCGAAGTTGGTCGATCCTGACCTGAAGGCTCTCCATTTGCTCGCCGCGAACCATCACAAGCGCTTGCGCCTCATACTTCGGGATCATGGCGAAGGTCGCCAGAACGCCGAGCGCGAAGATGATTGCGACGATGGCACCCGCCGGCAACCAGTGACGGCGAATCATTCCGAAGATGTCGCCAAGACCCACCGCCGGCGGCGTATCGTTGATCGGACCCGGCAAGCGGGTAGCAACGGCGTCGGTCATGACAAAACCCCTTCACGCGAAAGACGACGATCTGCCGGCAGCGGATCTTCGACCCGGAACCGGACGATCTCGGCTTCGGATTGGCGACAGATGAATGCCCCGACGG
The DNA here is from genome assembly GCF_965226985.1 of Algihabitans sp. Lineage (GTDB taxonomy): Bacteria > Pseudomonadota > Alphaproteobacteria > Kiloniellales > DSM-21159 > Algihabitans. The sequence goes on along the minus strand of NZ_OZ245712.1, from coordinate 4,354,707 downwards.
CACCGATCACAAGCGGCAGATAGAAGATGGTCAGATCCCGATAACCCGAGACCAGCGACTGGGAAAAAAGGAGACAGACCGCAATGGGCAAGAAAGGCCGCACATCGGGGCGTCGCGCCATAGCTGCCGCTGCCAGAAACAGCAGGAGTACGGGGTAGTAGGTGGCCAAGAGGCCTAGGCCCCCGCTTTCCGCCAGCGTGCGGACGACGGCCGAGTCGATCCCCTTGTCGGGAACATCGAAGTCTTTCCAACTCCAATCGACGATATGGTTGACATAGGGGTCGAAGAAGACCGGGTCGGAGACCATACCCGGACCGGCGCCGAGCACAGGGTGATCGCCGGCGATCGACAGCCCGGCCATGATCTTCTCGAGGCGCCCCGCCGACGAGAACTGCGCGTCCGTCGCCGCGAGCCGACTTTGGTAGAGGGGATAGAAGGCCGCGGCCAGCAGGATGAAAAAGACGAAGTGGCGCGCGTACTTTCGTATCGCACCGAAGAGGTCCCTTTGCATCAGCGTCTCGGCCAACAGCAAAGCCGGTAGCAGAAAGACGATGGTCGAGGACTTCGAGGCGACATAGCCGGCCAGCAGCAGCAGCAAGGCCGGCAGGGTTCGAAAGACCGGCAGGATCACGCTGTCCGGCCGCTGCCGTTCCAGATAAACCGCGAGCAAGGCCGGCATCATCACGGTCGCCAGCAGTGAAGCCTCCGCCGTGAAGGCCATGCCGCGTCCCCAGGGTGCCAGCAGCTCGAAGTTCTGATTGTTCGCGAGACGGAAGGCGAAACCCAGAAAGCTGGAGGTGACGAACTGCAGGACCGACGCAGCCGCGGACAGGAGCGCACCGAAGATGTAACCGTTGAGAAAGGCGACGCGTAGCGAACGTTCCGCCAACAGGTAGCCGAAACCCAACGCAGCCAAGGCAGCCGTCATGAGTTGAAACGCAAAGTAGAGCAGCGATGCGCCGGGATCGACTGAAACCAAGGCGGAGAGCGCCAGGGCGACGCCCACCATCATCAGCCATCCCAGGGCCCCGATCGGGATCCCACCGCGTGCGATGATCCCGGCTGCGATGACGGCCGCCAGCAACGGCAAAAGAGGCTGGATGCCGATCCCGCCGGCATGAAGCAGCGAAATCCCCGGCATTGTAAGGGCGACTCCGGTCGCAGCGGCGAGCAAGGTCAGCAGCATCGCCCGAGCTCCCTCAACCGGTCGAGAGCTTGAAGGCAGCCCGACCGCTCGGCGGCGGGTGGCTCCGCCGTCGAGGCATATCGGGCGACCAGCCGTCACTTAGCTCGCGATAGAGCTCCAGCAGCTGTCGATCGAGATCCTGACGATTGAAGGCCGTCTCGACCCTTTGTCGCCCGGCCGCACCCCAAGCGGCGATCATCTCGCGCGAGGAGGCGATACGCAGGAGCGATGCGGCGAGAGCGGGAACATCGCGTTCACGCGCCAGCCAGCCGCTACGGCCATGTTCGACCAGTTCCGGAATCCCGGCATGCTGAGTCGAGACGACAACCAGCCCACGGGCCATTGCCTCCATCATGGAGACGGGAATGCCCTCGCGCTCGCCACTGCGCGTCGTATAGCTGGGATGCAAGAAGACTTCCGCTTTCGAGAGTTCCTCGGCGACGCGGGACTGGTCGACCGCGCCGAGGAAACGGACCTGCCGCTCCAGGCCGAGCTGGCCCGTCAGAGTCCGCAGCTCCGTCTCCATCGGACCGCTGCCGATGACGGTGAACGTGAAGTCGAGTTTCGGTCTCTGGCGCCGAACCTCAGCTAAAGCCGCGAGAGCGTCTTGAACCCCCTTACGCGGTGCCAAACGGCAGACGGTCACCAGACTCAGCGGTTCATCGACTACGGCCCGGCGTGGTGCGAAAGCATAGCGGCTACAGTCGATACCGACATGATGCACACGCACGCGCGTCTCGGGAAAACCGAGACGCATCAGTTCGCCCGCCCAAAACTCACTGATTGCAAGATGCAGGTCGCCGCGCTTGGCAAGATAGCGGAGGGGGCGGGGCCCATAGGTATCGTCGGCGCCGTGCAGAGTCGTTACCAAAGGACCTTGAAGGAAACCGCGTTCCCTGAGGTAGGCGGCGCGCACACCTCCGTCTCCGAAATGCGCATGAATCACATCGAAGCGCGGATTGGCCGGCAAATCTCCCGTCACGCTGTAAAGCAAGTCCAATCCCAACGCCGCGCGTCCGAGCTTCGCGGGGTTGCATGCCGAAGGCCAATGAGACAGACGGCGCAAGGACCTTGACTGCGAAAGGCGGCGCGGCAGCTCGCGAAGACGGGCCCCGTAATCCTGGGGGCGACCCAGATAACAGGTTTGCTCCTGCAACCTGTACTCAGAGACCTCCGGATGGGTCAGGCTATCGGGCCGCGGACGGTGAGCGATCACCTGCACGTCTACGCCGGCCCGAAGCAGAGCCAGAACGTGATTGAGAATGAAAGTCTCTGAAAGAGCAGGAAAATCCCCCGCGACGATTGCGACCCTCATGGCTAAGTCCCCGTCGCTTCTGACAGAGGCTCGGGCGGTGTCGCCAGTCTTGGCCTGCTGCTCTCGATAGCCCGGCGATAGATATCGAGATAGCGTTCGGCTAGGCCACCGCGCCCGTCGGCAGGGGCCGTCGTTCGGGCGCCATGGGTCAGTCGGCGACGCAGCTCGCGGTCGCCAGCAAAGTCGGCGAGCGCCTTGGCGAAGTCCTCGGCATCGTCTGGATCGAACAGCAGTCCGTCGGTGCCATGGCGCACGATCTCGGACAGACCGCCCCGCCGGGCCGCGAGGGCAGGCCGGCCCCACCAGTGCGCTTCTCGAACCACCATTCCCAGCGGTTCGTGCCAGATCGAGGGTACGATCAAGGCATCGATCCTCGGGAAGAAGGACTTTGCGTCGACCCAGCCGAGGAAGTCCACGGGCAGACCGGAGGCCTGCCGCTTCAACTCCGCGTCCAAATCGGCGTTACCTGTCCCACCGATCAGAAGCCGTGCCGAATGCCCGTCCAGACGCCGCATGGCCTCGATCAAGCGGTCGATGCCCTTGGTTTGATGAAGGCGCCCGATGTAACCGAAAGTGACAGGAGTCGGAGTTCCTTGCGTCGTCGCCTCAGACGGCAAGGGCGGATGCTGGGGCTCACCGTGCAGATGCCACGTGCGGACGATCTGCTGCTCTTCCGAGGCCTGGAAGTAGCCATTATCCATATGCCGATCGAGCACGGCCTGTGACAAGCCGACAACGCTGTGCACGGTCTGAGAGCCGACACGACGCAAGGTGGTTCCAACCCGGCAGTCGCCGCACTGGCCGGAACAGGGCCGTCCCTGCCTGAACATTGTGCCGCGTAGGCAAACGAGACCGTAGTCCTGCACCGTGTGAACCAGCGGCAGGCCACGCGCTGCGGCTGCAGCCATCGCTTGCGGACCGAAGCCCGTCAGATTGCTGGTATGCACCACGTCCGGGCGAACCTCATCCATCAGGCGACCAAGCCTCTGCCGTGCCTGCAGATTGACCTCGCCCAGCAGGTACCAGGCCGCCCGCCGCCAACGAACCCGCTTCTCGGCCAGCAGATCGTTACCGAGCGGATGGCCGGAGACGAACTCGACCGACAGACCGTTCGGCCGATCCAGACGCCACGCCCCGTCCGCGGCCAGCGCGGCGACCGTCACGTCGCAGTCCCGCTCGAGCAGCCCTTCCGCCAGCGCTTCGACCATGATTTCCGCGCCGCCCAGAACCTCGGGAGGGAAGAGATTTGAGATCAGCAAGACGCGCATGAAAACCTTTCGCTCAGTCGCTGCGGAGCGGGGTGTGCAATCGGCGTTAAGTTCGATGCGAGGGATCGGCGCCCAACAAGCCGATCATGCCCATAAGTCTGCAGGCAGAGCCTATGCTGCGCTGCAATCATGCCTGCGATCATGCTGTGGCCGCGGTGGAACCGGCGTCGCCTCACAACGATCACATGTCTGCGCCCCATCAAGACCCCAGCCGATTGGAAGACGGCTGAACCGGCGAGGTCAACGCGGGTCTTTGCCTTCCTCTGAGCCGCATCTGCGGCAGGGCGCGGTAGGCCATGGGAGCGACAAAGGCGACGGCAAAGGCGGCAAGAAGCCGAAGAGCACGCAAAGGATCGAGCTCTCCCTGGCGAAGCGCGACGCCGATCGCCGTCAGCCCGGACAAGGGCCGATCCCGAGCCAGAAGCGGCGCACGGCGCGCCCGGAAGGCGCGATAGGCGCCCGCGGAGATCATCGGGCGGACGCTCTCGAGCCATTCCAGGCTTCTCTGCGGATCGGGACGACGGGAGATGCGAGCCCCGGCATGATCGTCGCGATAGACCACCAGCGCCTCGGGCAAGAACGCGAAGGCGACGCCCGCCGCAGCGAGACGAATCACGAAGTCCCAATCCTGATGTGCGGCCAAATCGGGACGAAACCGAATCTCGGCAGCCAGCTCCCGCGACAACAAGAAACTACTCGTCTGGATCCAGCCTCCCCGGCGCCAGAGATAGTCGCCGACGTCCTCATCTGCTCCGATTCCGCGTGCCGGCAGACGGACCTCCCCGTCCTTCCCGCGTACCTCCAGCGCGCAGTAGACCAGGGTTCGCCGCCAATCCGCGGCGGTGTTCAAGGTCGCGACCTGCCGCTCGAGTTTCTCGGGATGCCAAAGATCATCGTCGTCCAGAAAAGCGACGAGATCTCCTGTTGCGCTGGCAACACCGCGGTTTCTGGTTCCGCCGCCACCCAAGGAACGCTCGTTTCGAATCAAGCGAACCCGAGGGTCGCTGCCGATTGCCGACCGTATGGCGGCCGGATCTTGCGAAACGTCGTCAACGACGATGATCTCGAGAACCGGATACCTCTGCTCTAACACGCTGGCGATCGCTTCCGCCAGGCAGTCCGGCCGGTCTCGCGTGGGAATGACAACGCTCACGCTTGGCCGATGCATTCCCGCCTCCTTTCCGTCTCAGATTGACCCGTTCGAGACTGCAAATTGTTCTCGCCAGTACCGATGTCCGGCTCGGGGCGCGCCCTAGATTGAGAGAGACACTGGGCGAATGGCATCTGTCTCCACGTGAAGTCTCTGTGACTCCTGACGTCCGAACCCTGACTCCTGCATGACCGAGGTAGCTCCGAATGATGAAAACAATCTGGTCGTTCTCTTTGCGAGACTGGGCTCGGGCAACGTCCGTAGGGCTGATCGCCAGTCTTTTGCCAGTATCGACAGGCGCTTTGGCTCAGACCACTCCGGCTCCCTCGTCTCAGCCGATCTCGGTGCTCGACTTCGGGGCTGTTGCAGGCGACGGCCAGGACGACAGTGCAGCTTTTCAAAACGCCCTCGACGCCGCCCCGATCAACGGGTTGGTGGTGGTTCCGGCAGGCGTCTACGAGCTGGACAGCACTGTTGTGGTCGCCAACCGCCATCTGCAGGGTCTGGGAATGCCGGCACTGCTCTGTCGTATGGCCGACACCTGCGTCGAGATCGGCGGGTGGCAGGGCAACCGCCAGCCGGACGGTTCGGCAAGTCAGCTTTTCGGATCCCGATTTGAGCGCTTCCGGCTGGTTGGTGGGAATGAAGAGCTGCGGCGTGCAGTTAGAGTCAGCATGGGCGACTACCCGCGCCTGGAACGTCTGTTGATCCAAGACATGCCCGGCGACTGCCTGCTGGTTCAGCCGCGCCGGGCCTTTTCGTGGATCGAGAACTTGATGGTTGTCGATGTGAAGTGCGACGGCGCCGCAGGCGACGGCTTCATCATACGCCTGCCCCAAAATGCCGACCAGACATTCGTTAACGAGACAATCTGGTCGAACATCGAAACCCGGTCCGTCAGTGGGCGCGCCTTCGTAGTCGATAACCCCTCGACCATCGGCGGCGGCGAAGCCAAGGTCAGCAAGCTGCAAATCGAATACAGCGAGTTCGATACGATCGGCGATTCCGACACTCCTGTCGTCAGCCTGGAGACGGAGAACGATGGTCTGATCGAGTTCGTTCTGTTTCATTGGGTCACGATGGAAAGTACCAGCGAAAGCCGCACGGGGCCGTGTATCGCAGCGGATTCCAGCGGCGGCGGCTTGATCGAACGGGTCTTCATCGAAGGATCGATCTGTTTCGGCACGGGTTCCGGCGTCCAGGCCGCAACGAGCAACACCATCTCCGTGGAGCGATCGGCGGGTTTCTAACTTCGCCTCTTTGAGACCATGGCAGGCGAGCTAGAGCTCCTCCGGACGAAGGTCGCGATCCAGCTTGCGCGCGACCACGTAAGCCTCCGCCGTCATGCGGTCGCCCTTCTGCGCCAAGGAATGGACTGAAACGGCGAAACCGGCGGCCCGCGCCAAACCTTGGACCAAGTTGAGAGTCGTCCCCTCCTGCTGGTCCGCCGCGGCTCCATCCTCCGACGAGGCTGCGACGACCAAGACCAGCCAGCCGAACGGCTTGAGACAGAGCCTCCAGGCGGCGAAGGCGTCGGCATCCAGGGGGACGCCCACGCCCTGGCCGACCCAAATCGCGTCGAAACCTTGCCTGGGTGCGGACGGCAGCAAAGGGTCTCCGGCGACCCCTCGGATCAAGTGCCCGATGCCCTGCGCTTCGGCGATGGCGCCCAACTCGGCGAGCGGCTGGTCTTCGGCACTTACCACAAGAACCGGTGTGATGAAGCCTCGAGCCAGCGCAAGCGGTACCTCGAAAGGCTTGGCTCCGATGTGCAGGAGGCGGGGACGCGCCGGCAAGCCTCTCAGGCTGCGGATCATCTTCTCGTATTCGGCACGCCGCAACGAAGTAGCCGGCGGATCAGCCCGGTAGGCCTCGACCGGCGCTTCGAGAGCTTGCACCTTGACGTCGATATCCGGACTTAGCAGGTCGGCAGAAAGGGGCTCTATCGAGAGATTGCGAGACATTCTGGCATTGCTCCGCGTACGTAGAGGGGAAACCCGACGAACCTCACTTGTGTGCAGTCGAGCAATCGACGCCCGCTATCGCAACTGACGCCATCTCATCCAGGCGTGACGCAACCTCCCCCGCAATTGGTTTAGTTTCTTGTTTAGGATGAAATCCTGTGTGAGGCCGTGTGGCGCGTCGAGAGACGAAATAGAGCATCGCGCGAGACAAAGACACGACGCGCTTGGGGCAAAAATGAGCAATCACCACTAACAATCGTACACATCCGAGAGTATTCGCCAAAAATTGTACATTCCGCGATGCGTCCCTTAATCCTTTAGGGAGCTATCTTTTTCTCGTTTTAAGAGTAATTCGTAGCGATACCCACAGCACCACGCCGCCACTGTTGGGAACGTCTGATGAAGCTCATGAAATGGGCGATCCAGCCCCGAAGACCTGGGATCGAAAGCGGCCTTTTGACGAAGATTCTCCCACCCGAGGCGCCACGCCCACGCCGGTGCCGTGGAGCAATCGCTCCGACCGGCAGTGAAAGCCAGCAGCAAAGGAAAGACACTCTCGGTAGACGTGGTGCTCCAAATCCTCGCGATCCGAGACTGGCTGCGGAGCAAAGTCCATTTCCCGGAAACCTCATATTGGGGAACCAAGGGGTCTGCCTAGAGGGCAATCGTCAGAGCGATCCCAACTCAGGCGATCCTCCAGCGTCCAATCGACGCGGCACCGCCATCGGAGGAGTTGCGACAGAAATGATACCACGTCGCCGCCCAGACAAATCCGGGTCAGTCACGGTTGAGACCAGTCGGAATCGCAGTCGGTCTTAGTCTCAGCGACCCGATCTTTCTTCGACCGGCCGCGCATCGTCCAGCCGCAGATTGAAGGCTAGCGAAATCCGCTCTGCGACGCCCGCGTAAGGGTGTACCCAGTGGCGCAGCCAGGACGGGAAGATAAGCAGGCCGCCATCGATCGGCGGCAGCGCGAAGATATTGCCGAAGAGCGCACCGCTGCGGCCTGGCAAACGGACCGGCTTGTCGGGATCGACGCCAGGCGGTTCGGAACCCATTGCACCTCGTGGATCGACGAACTCAATCCAGCCGGACTGCGGCGGCGCATCGGAATCCGTTTGCCCAGCATCCACGTAGTAGACTGCGGAAAGATGCCAGCCCGGATGGTCGTGGATCTTGTTGTAGTTCCCCCGCCGCGTCACGTTGGCCCAGGCCTGCATCGTCACCTTTGCCTGCAGTTTCGCTGCGTACGCCATCGGTGCTGCCACAGCGAGAGCAGCTTGCCGAACAGTCGCGGATAGCTCGTCGATCTCGGTCACGCCCCAGTCGAGCAGGTCGGCACGCGAATGCCAGCCGCCCGCGTTCGAGCGTGCGACGCTGCCTGTCGAGGCTTCGCGATCGAGCACAGCCTTGCGGATAATCGGGTTTAGCCGCGCGGCGGCCGGCACCGAGAACTGACCGATCGGCGTAGCGAAGACCGGCATGAGGCTGGCCGCCGCCTTCGGCGGAGGAGGATTCGGGGCCATTGCTGGATGTCTCCGGGTCGAACGTTGTCGTCACCATCTCCGCACGTCGCCTGCCGGTCAAGCAGTCGCGGAGACCTTCTCTCTCGGCACCTCGGTTGGGGCATGTCGGCTATGTCGTCGCTCCGGATGCGTCTCCGACCGGTTCAACTATACTCACGACCAAAGGCTATAAATCGAGGAAGGGACGGAAATGCTGAAAGTTGCGGAAAAGACGAGCGGCGACAAGACAGCCACAATCGGCGATCGAGTGTCGATCTATCAGCCCGACCAGGACGGCTTGACCTTTCCCGAAGTTCCAGTGTTCGAAGATCCCGCCGCAGAACGGCAGCATCTTAAAGAACGCTTGGTAGCCGCCTGCCGCGCCTTCGCACTGCAGAATTTCGACTATGGCTTCGCCGGCCATATCTCAGTGCGCGATCCAGAACACCCGCATCTCTACTGGACCAACCCCATGGCCGTGCATTTCAGGCAGGTCAAGGTCTCCAACCTGGTTCTCGCCGACCACGAAGGTACGGTGATCGAGGGGCGGCACGCACTCAATCGGGCCGGTTTCGTGTTGCATGCTGCAATCCACGAGGCGCAGCCCGACATCGTTGCCGTGTGCCATGCCCATACGCTTTACGGAACGGCCTTCGCTGCACTTGGCAAGCCGTTGGCCCCAATCAGTCAAGACGCCTGTGCTTTCTTCGACGACCACAAAGTAGTGGCCGATCAGGCCGGTGCCGTGACCGTAAAGGACGGCTCGGGCAACGGCATCGCCGAGGCCTTCTCGGACGTGCGTGCCGTGATCCATCAAAACCACGGCCTGCTGACCGCCAGCCGACATTCAGTCGATGACGCTGCCTTCTGGTTCATCGCATTGGAACGCTGCTGCCAACAGCAGCTTGCCGTGGAGGCAACCAGCCAAACTGCGGAACAGGTCGCACCAGAACGCGCACGCCATAGCCGCGAACACGTCGGAAACGACTTCATCGGGTGGCTGCATTTCCAAACCATTTGGTCCGACTTGAAGGTTAGCCAACCCGATATGTTCGAGTGACAGGCATCAAGACTTGCAACTCTAGACACTCTTATACGGGGAAAAAATCGTCTGAAATGCAATTAGAGCTGCTATTTCCGTAGCAGCGCCTGTTAGAACCGTCCATATACATAGGGAGGCCTCTCGGGACGTTTCCACAATGAGAAAGGGCCTCTGGGAGAGATGGGCATGACTTCTGCCGCCTTGGTCGGCCTCTACGAGCTCCTTCGCGATCTGCCCTGGGAATCATTGAGCTTGGACGGCTCAGGCGACACCTTTGCCTATCGACTCGTCGGCCGCTTGACCTCGAAACAGGTAACGATCACGGCGGATGACGACCCAAGAGCCGAGACCCGCCGCTGGGTTCTCGAAATCGGTCCGCCAGATGCCGAATCCCACTCCGAAGAGGCAACACAGGGCTCGGAATTCCATCTCTTCGAGGGCGATCGGCCGCTCATCGACTATCTGCGCCGTTTCAGTAGCAGAAGAAACTAGGTGGAAGACCGGCGGTTTTCGGGCAACCGAATCTCAGCTCAAACGGGATCCGTTTCGTTAACCTCTCGCTAACTTGGATACAGCAGCTTGGAGGGCTGTTGCTTGGAGGCCGCCGAAGCATGAGTGCCGAACGCCCAACTGCCGGAAGTCCGGAAGACGCCAATCGGCCACCCGTAGAGCGCCGCCAGACGCTGCGGGTGGAAGCCAGCAACGTGGAAGTCACCCTTGAGATCGGCAAGCAGATAGCGGTCGCAGAGGTCCGCGACGTATCCCGAGGCGGCCTGCGCGTTCGAGCAAGTTACCCACCGGTTACCGGCGACAAGGTGATCGTTCGACATGCCGCCGCCGGAACCTTGACAGGGGTTTGCGTTCGCCAAACCGGCAACGAGATCGCCATAGCCTTCGATCCGGCCGAGAGCGAGGTAGAGCGAACGCTTCAGTGCCTCGCTCTTCTGCTTGCTCCGGACGCCAAAGACGCGGACGTCAAGGGCACGGAGGCCGGAGGTGCAGAGTCCAGGGCAGCCAGTTCCTAGAGCGCAATCGTCTTTTGACAGATCCTTGAGTCAGGCCTTTTGCCGCTCCAAGTCCTGCCGCCACTCTCCCGTCAACCAGTCCGAAACAAGGCGGCGTGCGATAGAGTCCGGGCGCGGCAAGCGAAAGCTGTCATCCTCGGGCGAGTTCAGGAGCTCGGCGCGGCTGAACCAAGCCGCAGTCTCCAGTTCATGGCGATCGATCTTCAACTTGCCCGGATCGGCAACGGCATAGAAACCCAGCATGAGCGAAGACGGAAAGGGCCAAGGCTGGCTGGAGTGATACGTTACCTCTCGCACCGTCAGTCCCACTTCCTCCTGGACTTCACGCAGGACCGTGTCTTCCAGGCTTTCTCCAGGTTCGACGAATCCGGCCAAGGTCGAATGCATTCCGGCGGGGAACCGCGCCTGCCGCCCGAGCACGCAGCGATCGCCTCCGTCGTGCACCAGCATGATCACCGCTGGGTCGGTTCGCGGAAAATGAAGAGCTCCGCAGTCCGGGTTCTGACAGCGGCGAAGATGTCCGCCCTGTTCCGAGCGGGTCGCTCCACCGCAAAGCCCACAGAAACGATGCCGCCCATGCCAGTGTACCAGGGCACGCGCGTGCGCCAGGATGGCACTGTCGTGCCGGGCCAACAGCGGGCCGATACTCCGGAGGTCGGCAAAGTCGCCAAGCCCCGCCAAGGCCGGTGCGTGATCCGGTATCTCCAGATGGCCAAGGTCGAGCGCGAAGTGTGCGATCTGTTCGCGAAGTCCGAGAAAACAGGAGTCGGCGCCACCGGCCATAAGGGCCTCGGCGCGGTCGGCAGATAGAAAAATTGCTTCCGCGCCGCCGCAGCCGTCTTCGCGAAAGAGATGACGATCTCGCCAGACCGGAACGAAAAGGCTGGCCGGTTCCGTCAACGCGCAGGCCAGCCTGGCCTCGTCCCGTCGCAGCTCTTCGGCACGGTCCAACGGACCCGCCGCATAGACATTCGGGGAAAACGATCTGGACGCCGGCAGCAACATGCCGGCGAAAGTGGCACAGCGGCTTGCCCCAGGCAACGCGGCGCGCGAGACTTCGCGAATTATGGAAATAAAGTCGACACGCTGGACCTTCCTGTCCGGTATGGCGCTGGCGGCTTCCTCACTCACCGCAACCATCGCAGCCCCAGCCGAAACGTCTCCGGTCTTCCCAGGGGACTATCGCCTCCACTTCACGACGGAAGCGGAGAGATCGCCCGCAACCTCTGGCACGACGGTACCGGACGCCTGATCCGCTTTGCCCCCGCCCCCTACGGTCCCACCCTGACACTCACCGCTACGAAGCGGGGCTAGAGGAAGATAGCCTGAGGGGTGAATCGCACTCTGGCTGACCCGCTTACGCCGCTCTCGCCAGCAACCTCATACGCCCTCTTGCCGCCAAGGGCCGACAGTCTGATATAGTCGCACCGTGAGGCTGGCGGCGGACGGTCGCCTCGCCAACCCGGTCAGGTCCGGAAGGAAGCAGCCGTAACGAGTTTCCGGCCGGGTCGCCGACCAGTCTCACACCTCAATCCCTGCCAGCCACCGTTTGCCCTGGCCCGGGCCGGAGAGCGGATGCCGGATACGCCGGACATAACCCCAGACTCGATGTCAGGCACCCCGTCGCCGGACAGCTCGGCGACGTCCGGAGCCGAAGCTCCGGGCGTGTCCACAGCCACGCCCTATCGCGTGCTGGCCCGCAAGTATCGCCCCGCCAGCTTCAAGGACCTGATCGGGCAGGACGCACTGGTCCGCACGCTGTCGAACGCGCTTGCCAGCGGACGGCTGCATCATGCCTTCGTCCTGACGGGCGTGCGCGGCGTCGGCAAGACCACCACCGCCCGCATCATCGCGCGTGCGTTGAACTGCATCGGACCTGACGGCAACGGCGGACCGACGCCCGCACCCTGCGGGGTGTGCGAACACTGCACGGCCATTGCCGAAGATCGGCATGTCGATGTCATCGAGATGGACGCGGCCAGCCGCACGGGTGTCGACGATATCCGCGACCTGATCGACGGTGTCCGCTATCGGCCGGTTTCGGCACGCAAAAAAGTCTACATCGTGGACGAAGTCCACATGCTCTCCCGCAACGCCTTCAACGCCCTGCTGAAGACGCTGGAGGAGCCGCCGGAACACGTCATCTTCATCTTCGCCACCACCGAGATCCGCAAGGTACCGGTTACGGTACTCTCGCGCTGTCAGCGCTTCGATCTGCGCCGCGTCGAGCAGTCGGTCCTGGTAGAGCACTTCCGGGGTATCTGCGGACAGGAGACGGTCGGCGCCGACGACGAGGCATTGGCCATGATCGCGCGCGCCGCCGACGGATCCGTGCGCGACGGTCTCTCCTTGCTCGATCAAGCAATCGCGCTCTCGAACGAAGAAATCGGCTCGGAAGCGGTCAAGCGCATGCTTGGGCTCGCAGACCGGGCGCGCATCTACGATCTTTTCGGGGCCGTCATGGCCGGCAAGACGCCGGAGGCGCTGACTTTGCTGCGCGACCTTTATGACGGCGGCGCCGATCCTCTGGTAGTTCTGCAAGATCTCCTCGAGTTGACCCATAGGATCACCCGCCTGCAGTTGGTCCCGGAACAGGCCGGCGAGGGACTTCCGGAGACGGAGCGGGTGCGTGGCCGTGAACTGGCTGACAAGCTGGACGTTGCAACCTTGGGCCGCACCTGGCAACTGCTGCTGAAGGGCATCGAGGAAACGCAGCGCGCACCGGCTCCGCTGCAAGCCGCCGAGATGGTCCTGATCCGTCTGGCCTTCGCAGCCGACCTGCCGAACCCCGCGGATCTCGTGCGCCAGCTTCGCGGTAAAGACGCAAGCGGAAGCCGCGACAACGGCAGTTCACCAGCATCGCAAAACACGACAGCACTGCAGACGGGCGGCGGCGGCGCGCGGGCCGTGGCAGGAGGCCAGTCCTCGACCCTGCCCGCGCCTGAGGAGAACGAGCCTCAGGCAGCACTCGACAGTCAGGAACAGCCACAGTTACAGGCGACGCTCAAACCGAGCGAAAAACCGCGGCCCGAGACCTTCGAAGCCGTCTTGGCGCTGCTTCGCAGCTTGAAGGAGGTCCGGCTCGTCCACGCCCTGCGCAGCGACGTGCGGCCTGTCCGTTGCCAGTTCGGACAGCTTGAGTTCAATCCGAGCCCTGCCGCGCCGGGCGATCTGGCCGGTCGTCTTTCGAAGATTTTGGAGGAAGCGACAGGCCATCGCTGGATGGTCAGCGTCTCCAGCGAACCAGGCGAAGCGACCCTCGCTGAGCGCGAGGCAGAGGCGGAGCGTGCCGCTTACGAGCGCGCCCAGAATCACCCTCTGGTGCGGACGGCGCTCGAGACCTTTCCCGGCGCGAAACTGCGCCGTGTGATCAGCGGACCTCCACTCTCGGACCAGTCCGACACCACCCTCAACAAAGATCCAGAGACCGCCAGCCGAAACGAGGACGGGGCATGAAGAATCTTGGCCAGATGATGAAACAGGCCCAGCAGATGCAGCAGAAGATGGCGGAGATGCAGGAACGCCTGGCCGAGGCCGAGATCGACGGTCAGGCGGGCGGTGGCCTTGTCAAGATCACCATGACCGGCAAGGGCGACGTCAAGGCCGTGCGGATCGATCCCACGCTAGCCACGCCGAACGAGATCGAAGTCCTGGAGGACCTGGTCCTGGCCGCCGTCAACGACGCGCGCGCCAAGGTCGAGCAGGCGGCGGGTGAACAGATGAAGGAGATCACCGGCGGTCTGGAACTTCCCGGCGGGATGAAGCTTCCTTTCTAGAGCGCGATCGTCTCAGGTGGACGCGTTTGGCTTCCACCTGAGACGCGACTCCTGCTCTAAGTTCGACACCTCGTCGGATTACCCCTTTTCCGGGCGCTTCCTGAGCCGACAGGCGTAGAAGCCGTCGAGGCCGCCCTGCTCGGCAAGATGACAGGGTAGAGTGCGAAGCGCGCCCTCGCCGTCGATCAACTCCGCAAGGCCGCCGACCTCCCGAGGATCGATCCGCTCCCGCGTGACCGGGGCACCGGCGCTCAGAACGGACGCCACGACGTTCGGCCCCTCTTCGGGCTGCAACGAGCAGACAGCGTAGACGATAGGCGCCCCCGGTTCGGCACAGGCGATGGCGTTGGTGAGCAACCGCTTCTGCACAGCCACGATGGCCGGCAGGTCCTCGGCCCGCTTGAGCAGAGCGATGTCCGGATGGCGGCGCAAGGTGCCGGTGGCGGAACAGGGCGCATCGAGCAGCACGGCCTGCGCCGGGCTCGGCGGTCGCCAGCGTGTCGCGTCCGCAGCCACGGTGGCGGCCGCTAGCCGCAGGCGATTCAGATTCTCGACCAAGCGGTTCAAGCGTGCCTCGTCGGCGTCGACCGCGACGACCTGAGCACCGGCCGCTGCCAGTTGCGCCGTCTTTCCGCCGGGTGCAGCACAGAACTCCAGGACACGCCGCCCTGCCAACGGGCCCAGCAAGCGGGCCGGCAGGGCCGCCGCCGCGTCCTGCACCCACCAGCAGCCCTCCTCATACCCTGGCAGACGCGCCACCTCACCGCTGCCGGAAGGCAGACGGAGAGTCCCGGTGGGTAGAATCGAGGCGCCCAAACGCTCGGCCCAAAGCTTCGCCGTCGCAGGGTCGAGCAGACTGAGATCGAGCGGAGGGTCGGCAATCTGAACAGCTGCAATCGCCCGCAGCGCCGACTCCCCGTAAGCCGTCGACCAGGAGTCCCACAACCAGGACGCCGTGTCGGCTTGGGCGGTGTCCAACTCGCTGAGCCAGGGCTGTCCCTCGCGCTCCAACCGGCGCAGAACGGCCGTGATCAGCTTCTTGAAGCCAGCCTGCTTGCCCTTCTCCGCCAACCGCAAGGTCTCAGCAATCGCGGCATGAGGCGGCGTGCCGAGGATGAGGAGTTGGCAGGCGCCAAGGCGCAACAGATCCTGCACGATCCCGAACTCGCGCTTGAGCGGCCGATCGAGACAGCGAGCGATCAGCGCATCAAGCGTACCGAGCCGGCGCAGCGTGGTCGCGACGAGACGGCGCACAAACGCGCGGTCGCGCGGGTCGAACTGCACCAGGCGCAGATCCTTAGCTAGGGCCTCGTCGAGCGGACGCTGTCCGCGCAGAACGGCACGCAGGAGATCCAGCGCGACACGCCGGGCGTTGGCCGGCGGCGCGGAAGGGTCGGACGGTGAGGGAACGGCGGACGACATGGTGCCGCCATGTAACGCCGAATGCCGGCGCTGGGAAGACGGAACTGTTGGCCCGCGTTTGACCCGAGGCGCAGTCACATCACCAGACGCATCAGCGAGATACCCAGGCAAATCACCACGCCGATGGTCAGCGCCTTGCGCAGCGGCAGATACCAGGTCGGTGCCTGGCCAAGACGGATCGCCTGCAGGTCGGCCCAGAACAGCCCGACGAAAGAAAGGATCAAGAGGATCAAGCCCGGCAGCGGTGCCATCACCAGAGACAGCCACGCGAGCAGAGGCGGGATCACCGACCCGAAGGTACGCGTCCAGGTCATGCCGGCGTGGCTGTCGCCTCCGGGCGCGCCCGCCCTGGCGACACCTGGCCCTGACACTCCGGTGCCGGCCATCGCCAACCCCCAGTGGACGGCGCCCATGAATGACAGGATGCAGGCGGCGTAGGCCATTTGGATGAACTGGGCGAAGTCGTTCCAGCCCTGGGGCAACACCCAAACGGCGACGGCACCAGCGGCGAAGGGAAGCAACCCGGCAAAACCGATCCAGAGGGCGGGACGGGGAACCTGAAGCATCAGCATGACCGCCAAGATAGCCTTTGCGGAGGAGAACGAAAGACTCTGCCGAACGATGACGAAACGGCAGGCCTCTTCTGTTGCGGCCGTCGCGCATGCTATAGGCGCGCCGGCCCGCTTTGGCGCGACGGAAGCGGGGGCAACAGGGGAAGGATGGAGTTCATGGACGTCAAAGGTGTGGGCGCTCTGGTAACCGGCGGAGGCTCGGGTATGGGGGCCGCTACGGCACGGGCTTTGGCCAAGGCCGGCGCCAAGGTCGGCGTGATCGACCTCAACGGCGAGACCGCCGACGCCGTGGCCAAGGACATCGGGGGCCTCGGCCTCGCCTGCGACGTCGGCGACGCCGCCAGTGCGGAGGCGGCCGTAAAGCAGGCCAGCGCGGCCCACGGTCCCTGCCGGCTGCTGGTCAACTGCGCCGGTATTGCGCCCGCCAAACGCGTCGTCGGACGCGAAGGGCCGATGGATCTTGCCGCCTTCGAGTCAGTGATCCGCGTCAATCTGATCGGCAGCTTCAATATGCTGCGCCTAGCTGCCGCCGAGATGACCGCAGCCGAGCCTCTGAACGAGGACGGAGAGCGCGGCGTGATCGTCTCGACCTCGTCGGTGGCCGCCACCGAAGGTCAGGTCGGGCAAGCGGCCTACGCCGCCTCGAAAGCCGGGATCAACGGTCTTAACGCACCGGCGGCTCGCGAGCTCGGCCGCTTTGGCGTGCGCGTCCTCTCCATCGCGCCGGGCCTGATCGGGACGCCGCTGCTGCTCAACATGCCCGACGAGGTTCAGGAAAACCTGGCGCAGCAACCGATCTTTCCAAAGCGCTTCGGCAGCCCCGAAGAGTTCGCAGATCTGATCCTGCACATCGCCGGCAACCCGATGCTGAATATGGAAACCATCCGCTTCGACGGCGGCTTGCGCATGGCGTGATCGCCGGAGACGCGCCCGGGATAAGGCCATCCTGGACTAAGCTGTGCCGCTTTAAGCTGCGGAATGCCGGGCGGCCCGCGCGTGTCCCGGCTCCCGTTCCCAGCATTGGGCGAGACGACCGACCTCTTCGCTCAGGAAGTCGACGAAGACCCGCACCTTCGGCGAGAGATGCCGGGCGTGCGGATAAACGGCGTAGATCGCGCTGTCCTGCGCTTGCCAGTCGGGCAGGACCTCGACCAACTCGCCCGAGGTCAGCTGCGGCCCGGCTAGCCAGAGTGGCAGCAGGACGATGCCGCTACCGGCCAGCGCTGCCGCCATCAGGACCTCGGCGTAGTTCGTCTCCAGATTGCCGGATACCGTAACGGCCTCGGCCACGCCGTCCTTTTCGAGCCGCCAGTCATGGCGGTTAGTCCGGAAGGTGTAGGTCATGCAGTTGTGTTTCTGCAGGTCGGCCGGCAGCCGCGGGGTTCCCCGCGCAGCGAGATAGGCCGGGGCTGCGCAGACCACGCGATGGTTCGGAGCCAGACGCTTCGCGATCAGCGAGGAGTCCGCCAGTTCCCCGATCCGCAACGCCAGATCCATGCCTTCCTCGATCAGATCGACAAAGCGGTCGTTGACCGTCAGCTCGACAGAAATCTCAGGATAGCTTTCCAGGAACTTGGGCAGCAGCGGCGCCATGTGCAGCCGGCCGAAGGCGACCGGCGCGTTGACCCGCAGCAGCCCTCGCGGAGCGGCATGCAGATCGCCCACCGCCTGCTCCGCTTCGACGATGTCCGCGATGATGCGCTCCGCCCGCTGATAGAAAGCTTGACCGACCTCGGTCAGGGAGAGCTGACGCGTCGTGCGGTTCAAAAGACGGGCACCCAGCCGATCCTCCAATCGGCCGATCTGCTTCGACACGGCGGAGGGCGAGAGGTCCAGCGCACGGGCGGCAGCCGAAAAAGACTTGGCCTGCACCACGCGAACGAAAATCTCCATCTCGTTGATATTGTTCACCGCCGCCATCTATCTGTTCCCGGAAATCTTAAATACTATGATCGAAACGGGTGTTTTGTGATCAAAACATCGGGAATATCCTCTTTGCAAGCGAACGGCCCGTTCGGTGCCCCCTTCACAGCCGACCTCCCGGTTCGGTCTACAGGAGAGCCCGCCATGACAGCATCTGTCCAGCCCACCGCCTCCTATTTCCCAGGGGTGATTTCGAGCAATTCCGAAGCCACCGCTCAAATGGCGCGCGGTCGAGCCCTACAGGGGCGAGCTTTGCGCGAGGGTTTTGGGGCGCTTCTTCTCTCTACCCTGGCCCTCCTGAAGTGCTACGGCTGCCTGCGCGAACGCTACGCGCGAGTTTCCGGCCGCCCCCGCGCGACCTCCTAGATCACCTTCCGGTCGCGGAGAGTCTGGAGTAACCCTATCTCTCGCGCCTTGCTTTCATCAGCGTTCCTCAGGCGGCTCCTTGAGCGGCAGAAGAAGGACGGCGCCGATCACGAAGAGAAGCAGGATCGTCGCCATGCCCCAGCGCTGGCTGTCGGCCATCACCGTCACGAAGCCGACGAGGATCGGCCCCATCCAGGCGGTGACCTTGCCCGACAAGGCATAGAGCCCGAACATCTCGGTCCGCACCTCGGCCGGGGCGAGTCTGGCCATCAGGGTGCGGCTGGCCGATTGAGCCGGGCCGATAAAGACGCCGATGGCGCAGCCCAGCAGATAGAACCAGAGCTTCGAGTCCACCAGCAGGATCGCCGTGCCGAGGACGATGAGGCAGCCGACAGCGATCAGGATCGTGCGCTTCGGCCCCAACCAGTCGTCGATCCAGGCGAAGCCGACGGCGCCAAGGCCTGCCGTTACGTTCAGCAAGATGCCGAAGATCAGGATCTCGTCGAAGCTCATACCGAAGGTGCCGGCGGCGTAGATGCCGCCGAAGGCGAAGAGGGTGTTCAGGCCGTCCGTGTAGAACATCCGCGCGATCAGGAAGCGCAGAATGGACCCGTAGCGCGGCAACTTCCTGAGGGTCTCCCATAAGGTCGCGAGACCCGACCGGACAGCTTCGCCTGCGGGCTTTCCCGAGGCCTGGCGATCCGGCGTAAAGAGAAACATCGGCAGCGCGAAGACCAAGAACCACAAGCCAACGAAGGGTCCGGTAGCGCGCACATGCTCGTAGGCCTCCTTATCGAGGCCGAAGAGCGGCACCTCCGGCTGAACGAACAGAAGCAGACAGGCAGCCAGACAGGCCAACCCGCCCGCATAGCCGGCCCCCCAGGCCCAGCCGGAAATGCGCCCCATCTTTCCCCGAGGCGCCACCTCCGGCAGCATGGCGTTGTAAAAGACCGTCCCGATCTCGAAGGCCACGTTGGCGGCCGCGACCAGGACCAACGCCCAGATCAGCGCGCCTGCGACCGGTTCGACGGTCCAAAGCAGGCCGCCAATCATGACGCACAGCAACGCCAGCACCGCAATCCAGGGCTTACGCCGGCCGTTCTGGTCGGCGATGGCCCCCAGGATCGGGCTCAGGAGCGCGATCACCAAGCCAGAGAGCCCCATGGCGAGACCCCACTGGCCGGTGCCGATCTCCGGGGTCTCCGCGATCACGTTGGTGACGTAGGCCGCGAAGACGAAGGTGACGATCACGGTCGGGAAGGCAGAGTTCGCCCAGTCGTAGAGGCACCAGGCGACGATGCCTCTCCGGCCCGCCCCTTCCGGGGTGGCGTCGGGCAATGCGGGCTGGGTCGGCACGGAGGAACTCATAGCGGCGGACCCTGCCCGCTATCGCCGGGTGGCACAAGCGCGCTATCGTGACGCGAAGTTGGAATCAACCGTAAGCTGGGCCGAGACCACGGCGCGAGAGTAGGGAATAGGGGGCAACATGCTGGTGGTGACCACCGACGCTGTCGAAGGACGGCGTATCGTCGCTTACAAGGGGATCGTCGCCGGGGAGTGCATTATCGGAGCGAACGTCTTTCGCGATCTTTTCGCCCGCATCCGCGACATCGTCGGAGGACGCGCCGGTGCCTATGAGAAAGCCCTACGCGACGCCAAGGACGAGGCGCTGGCGGACATGGTGGAGAAAGCGGAAGGCCTCGGCGCCAACGCCATCGTCGGCGTCGATCTGGACTATGAAACGGTGGGGGACTCCATGCTAATGGTCAGCGCGAACGGAACCGCCGTGGTTCTGGAGTAGCCTCTCACCTGCGACGAGCCAGAGAACCGGACTGTGCGAGCGGTCACGGTCGCCGACGGCGCCCCTTCGCGATACTCTTGTCATGTCGGCGTCCGACGCTGGCTCACTCGACGACGCCGGCGCGTTCGCGCTCCTTACGGGTCCCGAGCTTGGTTTCGCGGCGTGCGATGTACAGCGTGCTGGCCACGATGACCGCGGCGCCCGCGAGGGTCCAGCTCCCTGGCACTTCCGCGAAGAAGAGGAAGCCGAACGCCATGGCGAAGAGAATTTTGGAGTAGTCGAAGGGCGCAACGAAACTGGCCTCGCCGGCTCGGTAGGCCCGGATGATGAGCGACTGCCCGGACACGCCGATCACCCCGACGCCGGCCAGCATCAACCACTGCTCCGGAGTCGGGTCCTGCCAGGCCATAACGGCCGGGCCGGCCGCCAGCGCGATGGAGGCCAGGCAGAACCACAGAAGCATGACCGACTGGTGCTCGCTCTTCGGCAGGCGCTTAACCATGATAACCGCCACGGCGATGCCCAACGCCATGCCGAGGGCCGCCAGGAACCCGTCGAGGGCAATCCCCTGACCGGCCAGGAGAGCATCGGGACGCAGCATGATTAGAACGCCGCCGAAGCCCACCAGCGTGGCCGTCCAGCGCCGCCAGCGCACCGCTTCGCCCAGCAGAAAGATCGCCAGAACGGTCGCAAAGAGGGGTGTCGTGAAACCGATCGCCGTGACATCGGCCAGCGGCAGGCGCGAGAGCGCGTAGAAACCCGAGAGCATGGCACCGGCACCGCAGATCGCGCGGACGAGGTGGGTGCCGGGATAGGCCGTGCGCAACGCCTTGCGTCCCGCCAGGTAGACGAAAGGCAAGATGGCGATCAGAGCGAAGCCGGCACGAGCCAAAGCGATCTGGAAGAAGGACATGCCCGTCTCGGCCAAGGCCTTGACCAGCACGCCGTTGGCCGTGAAGACCAAAGCCGAAGCCAGCATCCAGAGCGCGCCCTCCAGATTGGGCGACAGAGTTTGCGCCTTGGTCCGTAACGCCATGGTCTCGAGTCAGTCCTTCCCCTGCGCCTTTGCCGCCCGCGACCCTGTCACGGTCACGGGGGCCAGCCCCTGCCGCGTCACTCCCGACCTTGCGGCCCGGCGGCGGCGACGCCGCTGGCGGCCCGCTCGCGCGCGACCTTCGCCTCACGTTGCGCGATGTAGATCGAGGAGGCAGCGATAACGGCGGCGCCGACCCAGGTCCAGAGGTCGGGAACCTCGCCATACAGCAGGAAGGCGAAGAAAGCGATAAAGGGCAGCCGCGTGTAGTCGAAGGGAAGCACGGCCGAGGCGTCGGCACGCGCGTAGGCACGGGTCAACGCGATGTGGGAGAGCACGGCCACGGCACCGATCGCCGCCATCATGACCAAGGCCTCCAGACTGGGCCAGCGCCAGACGAAGAGCGCGGGAATCAGCGACAAAGGAGTCAGCAGCAGATTCATCCAAAGAACGATGGTCGCTGGCGCGTCGCGCGCCGACAGAGTCTTCACGACCAACACCGAGGCGGCCATGAAGAGCGCTGCGAGTACGGGCAAACCGGTCACGAGCGAGATCTCGGTAGTGCCCGGCCGCAGAATGATCAGAACCCCGAGAAAGCCCACGAGCGTCGCGCTCCAGCGCCGGGCTCGCACCACCTCTCGCAAGATGAGCGCGGCACCGAGCGTCGCGAAGAGCGGAACCGTGAAATTGAGCGCCACGGCCTGAGCCAGCGGCAGAAGAGAGATCGAGTAGAACCAGCAGAGCATGGCCGTGAGGCCGACACCGGCGCGTAACAGGTGCAGCTTCAAGTTCTCCGTGGCCAAGGCCTTGGCGATACCGCTGTGCAGCAGCCATGGCAGCATGACGGCAGCCGCGAAGAAGTTACGGAAGAAGGCGATCTGCGCTGCTTCCAGTTCGACGGAGACTTCGCGGATCAAAACGTTCATGACCGAGAAGCCGAGGGACGCCGCGGTCATATAGAGAGCGCCCGTCATGGCCGCGCTGAGCGTTCGACCTTTGGTGGCGGCGGGCGCGGGAGCGGTAGGCGCGGGATCTTCGGCTTTGTTTTTCAGGGAATCGTCGGACATAGACTGCCAAGTCTAGAGGCTACCGTAGCGCGGGAGTAGGCCCGCCCCCGCATGGCACGCCTGCATGACGGCTCGTCGGCCGGAGCGTCCGCTTACCTTCAATCAGCAAAGCAATTTCGCTCGCCGCGATCCTGCACTACTCTTGCGGCGCTTTCGTCGACCGGGCCTCAGCCGCCTGGAGCCAGCCTCATCAAGCCACGACAGCGAGCCGATCCCTCATGTCCTCGATCTCTCCTCCGGCGCCCTCTCCTTCCGAGTCACCGCTCTGGAAGCCCTCTCCGCAGCGGATCGCCGAAGCGCAGCTCACCGGGTTTCTGCACCACCTCAAGCAAACGGCGAAAGTTGAATTCGGCGACTATACGCAGCTGCGGGACTGGTCCATCGACAACCTGGAGGCCTTCTGGACGGCGATCTGGGATCACTTCGGACTGATCGGTGATCGGCCCTCCGGTACGCCCGTGCTGGTGGAGGGCGACAAGATGCCCGGCGCACAGTTCTTTCCCGAAGCGCGCCTGAACTTCGCCGAGAACCTCTTGCGCCGGAACGACGACGGCGATGCGCTTGTCTTCTGGGCTGAAGACAAGATGAAGCGGCGGGTCTCCTGGCGCGAGCTGCAAGCCCTGGTCAGCCGGCTGCAACAGCTTCTGAAGGATCAGGGTGTCGGCCAAGGCGACCGGGTGGCCGGCTTCATGCCCAACATGCCGGAGACGGTGGCGGCCATGCTGGCCACCGCCTCGCTCGGTGCCATCTGGTCCTCCTGCTCGCCGGACTTCGGCGTACAGGGTGTGCTCGACCGCTTCGGCCAGATCGAGCCCAAGGTGCTCTTCGTTCCGGACGGCTATTTCTACAACGGCAAGGAGATCGATACCCTGCCGAAGGTCCGTGAGTTCCTGCCTCAGATTCCCAGCGTCGTGAAGACCGTCGTCTGTCCCTTGCTCGGTCGGCCGCAGGCCGCCGCCGAGCTGCCGAAGGCCGCCACGCTCGAGGACGCGCTGGAGCCCTACAAAGCGCGCGAGATCGACTACCTCCGAGTCCCCTTCAACACGCCGCTCTACGTGATGTACTCCTCGGGCACCACCGGCAAGCCCAAGTGCATCGTCCACGGCGTCGGCGGCACCCTGATTCAGCAGGTGAAGGAACATCGGCTCAATGCGGACGTCCGATCCGGCGACCGCGTCTTCTACTTCACTACCTGCGGCTGGATGATGTGGAACTGGCTGGTCGCCAGCCTGGCCTGCGAAGCGACCCTGCTGCTCTACGACGGATCCCCCTTCGCGCCCGACGGCAACATTCTGTTCGACTACGCCGACGCCGAAGGCATGACCCTCTTCGGCACCTCGGCCAAGTACATCGATGCCTGCAACAAGGCGGGGCTGGCACCAAGGCAGACCCACGACCTCTCGACCGTCCGCACCATCTGCTCGACCGGCAGTCCGTTGGTGCCGGAGGGCTTCGACTATGTCTACGAGAACATCAAGCAGGACGTGAGTCTCGCGTCCATTTCCGGCGGCACGGATATCCTTTCCTGCTTCGTGCTTGGAAATCCCATCGGTCCCGTTCATCGCGGCGAGATTCAGGCGCGCGGTCTCGGCATGGCCGTTGAAGTGTGGGACGACGACGGCAAGCCCGTTCGCGAGCAGAAGGGCGAACTGGTCTGCGTGAAGCCCTTCCCCTCCATGCCGCTGTCTTTCTGGGGCGATCCCGACGGCAGCCGTTATCGTGCCGCCTACTTCGAGCGCTTCCCCGGCGTCTGGTGCCACGGAGACTTCGTCGAGCTGACCCGCCACGACGGCGTGATCGTCTACGGCCGTTCGGACGCCACCCTCAATCCCGGCGGCGTGCGGATCGGCACGGCCGAGATCTACCGCCAAGTGGAAAAGCTGCCGGAGGTCGTGGAGTCCATCGTAATCGGTCAGGACTGGCAAGGCGACGTCAGAGTCGTTCTCTTCGTGCGCCTGCGCGCGGGGAGCACTCTGGACGAAGCGTTGGAAAAACAGATCAAGCAGACCATCCGGGACGGCGCGACGCCGCGCCACGTTCCGGCCAAGGTCGTTCAGGTGACCGATATTCCGCGGACCAAGTCCGGCAAGATCGTCGAGCTGGCCGTCCGCGACCTGGTCCACGGCCGCGCGGTCAAGAACCGGGAAGCGCTCGCCAATCCCGAAGCTCTGGAGCTGTACAGGGATATCGCAACGCTGCAGCAGTAGCTGAAGGGGACAGGGCGGGTCGTGAACCGCCATACTGAAGCTGCCGGACGAAGTATGCGTCCTGACCCTGCTGGCCCTTTCTTCTTTATTCGACGGCCCGGTCGATGCGTTTTTCGATGGCGTCCCAGATCAGGCCCGAGAGGTTTGCGCCGTCGAAGCGGTCGATTTCCTGAATGCCGGTCGGGCTGGTGACGTTGACCTCGGTCAGGTAGTCGCCGATCACGTCGATCCCGACGAAGATCAAGCCCTGCTCGCGCAGAATCGGTCCGAGGGCATGGCAGATGTCGCGATCGCGCTGCGTCAGCTCCGCCTTCTCCGCCCGGCCACCGGCATGCATGTTGGAGCGGGCCTCGCCCTTGGGCGGGACACGGTTGATGGCTCCCGCCGGCTCGCCATCGACCAGGATGATACGCTTGTCGCCCTGACGCACCTCGGGCAGGTAGCGCTGGACGATGATCGGCTCGCGGTAGAGCTCGGTGAACAGCTCGAGCAGAGCGTTGAGATTTTCATCCTCGGGCGTCAGGTGAAAGACGCCAGCCCCACCGTTGCCGAATAGCGGCTTGACGATGATGTCGCCGTGTTCCGCGCGAAAGGCGACCACCTCCGCCCGGTCGCTCGTGATCAAGGTCGGCGGCATCAGCTCCGCGAAGTGGGTGACGAAGAGCTTCTCCGGAGCGTTGCGCACGCTGATCGGATCGTTGACCACCAGCGTCGTGGGATGGACGTGCTCCAGCAGGTGCGTAGCCGTGATGTAGGCCATGTCGAAGGGCGGGTCCTGGCGCATCAGCACCACGTCGACCCCAGCCAGATCCAGTGTCTGAAAGGCGCTCAGCGTAAAGTGGGCGCCCGGTTCTCGCCGTACCTCGAGTTGGCGTGCGCGCGCCGTCAGCCGGCCATGGTGAAAGCTCAGATCCTGCGGCAGATAGTGCCAAAGGGCGTGGCCGCGCGCCTGCGCCTCCAGCGCCAGCGCGAAGGTACTGTCGCCGTTGATATCCACATCCTCGATGGGGTCCATCTGAATAGCGACGGCCAAGGGTGACGGCGAAGCGGACATAGAAGATCGAACTCCCGGCTGCAGAGACTGTGCGCCCTCTGGTAGCACCCGAGCGGCAGCGGCGGAAGCTGGCCCGCGCGGGTCGGATCAATTGAGGCGGTTGCGGAGCTGTCGAAGTAGTTCGCCGGCTTCCTGCGCCTGACTGCCGGTGGGAGCCAACTCCAGGAAGTGCTCGAGACTGACGATGGCAGCGCGCAAGTTGGAGAGATGGGCATGCAACAACCCGGCCTCGCGCCAGAGGCCGGCCTGATCCGGGGCGATCAGAAGCATCGATTCGACCAGCTCCAGAGCCTGCTCGGGCCGCTGCTCGCGAAGATGGCGGAGTTTCAGGTTGTTCTGCAGGCGCAGCAGGATGTCGCGGTTGCCGACGGGGGCGTAGTGTTCCGGCTTCAGTTCCGCTTCGACGCCGGCCAGGACCTTGAGCAACTCGCGCAGATCGGCGGCACGCAGCTCGCGCAGACTGTTGAATGGATCGACGACGGCACGTTCGGAGCCCGCTTGAAACTGCAGCAGAAAATGGCCGGGAAAGGCCAAACCCGACACATCCCACCCCTGGGCACGGGCCGTCGCCACGACCAGGATGCCGAGCGCCACCGGCAGCCCGCAGCGGCGGTCGATCACCCGCATCAGGTTGCCGTTCTGCAGATCGTCGTAGGTTTCCTCGTCGCCGGCGTAGCCGTAGCGCTCGAAAATCACCTGCCGCAGCACTTGAAGCCGCATCTGCAGTTCGCTCTCCCCAGCCGACTTGGCGGCCAGATCGGCGGTATCCCGTGCCATCAGGGACAGATGATGGCGGTAACGCTCCAAAGGCAGCTTCGGCTGATCGAGCGCGGCCAACAGCAACGCCGTTTCCGCCAGATCGATCTGGATATCGGGCTGACTGCCGACCTGGCGCAAGGCGGACTCCAGGTCCTGCCGGCCACTTGCCAGTGACCAGTTCATGGACGCCGCCGCCTGATGCAGCGGGCGGAGCAGCTTGCCGACCCGAAAAACATCGCAGCAGGAGGGTAAGGCGCCGGTCGGAAAATGCCAGAGCAGGATTCAAGACCGGGGATCGATTCTGGATGCGTCCCGTCGTGCAGGCGACGGCTGGAGACGCGCTCGGCAGAGCGGTGCATGCTCATGGCCTCCAGGCATCAGGCAGGTGCCGCGGCCAGCGGCCCGGAACCAGAAGCAGAGCGTCGAAGCGAAGATCGAGGCCAGCGAGATCCGGCCGTTGCGCCAACCAAGCCTCGGCCGCGCGCAGGATCCGCCGCCGCTGGCGCGGGGTCACAGCCTCCAGAGCCGCCGCCAAGGTCGCCCGCCGTTTGACCTCGACGAAGGCCAGACAACGACCGCGCCGCGCGATCAGATCGATCTCGCCGACCGGCAGGCGCAAACCCCGCGCGAGAATGCGGTACCCCTTGAACCGCAACCACCAAGCCGCAAGTCCCTCCGCTCTGCGGCCGGCGCCGTAGGCTTCGCGGCGTGACTCAAGAGTCCGCATCGCGGCCTCCCTCCATGTCGGACGCAGGGCCCGACTGCGACAGAGCCAAGGCACGGCCGTAGATCTGTTTGCGTGGCAGGCCGGTCGCTGTCTGCACCGCCTGAACCGCGTCCTTCAAGCTAGCGCTGGTCGCCAGCGCCGTCCGCAAGGCCGAATCCAGCGACGCGGCGTCGGTCGCTTCGGCCAGCGGAGGCCCGACAAGAACGACGATCTCACCCTTGGGCCGCTCTTCCGCGGCGTAGTCAGCAGCCAGTTCGGACAGGGGCGCACGCCGCACCTCTTCGAAAAGCTTGGTCAGTTCCCGGGCAACCGCGGCCTGACGCGCGGCGCCCAGAACCTCGGCCATATCAGCCAGACTGGCGGCCAGACGTTGCGGCGCCTCGAACAGGATCAAGGTCGCCGGAACCGGCTTCAGCTCGGCAAGCCAGCGGCGGCGCGCGGCACTTTTGGGCGGCGGGAAACCCGCGAAGCAGAAGCGGTCGCTCGGCAATCCCGCCGCAACCAGCCCGGCGAGGACCGCAGAAGGACCGGGGACCGGAACGATTCGAATACCGGCCTCGACGGCAAGGCGCGCCAGCTTGAAGCCAGGGTCCGAGACCAGCGGCGTTCCCGCGTCGCTGACCAGCGCCACCGTCTCGCCCCTTTTGAGCGCTTCGATCAGTTTCGGTCGCACACGTGCAGCGTTATGTTCATGGTAGGCAATGAGAGAGCGGTCGGAGCGGTCGAGACCATGAGCCTGGAGAAGTCGCCGGGTATAGCGGGTATCCTCACAAACGAGGAGATCACATTGAGCCAAGGTCGACAGCGCCCGCAAAGTGACATCCGCCAAGTTGCCGATCGGGCAGGCAACCAGATACAAGGCGGGGTCGAGGGGCCTCAGCGGCGTTTCGAATCGCAACAGCTTCGTGTCGGTTGCAAGCTTGGCCGTGCCGCCCTCCTGATCGGAGGTCGCGGCGTCGAAGCCCTTACCAGTTCCACCAACGGGAGTGGATCGTGATCCCTTCATGCCTGCCTTTCGCCACAGAACCCTTGCGTGCCGCTATGCCGTCGCGCGCGGGTCGTGCTGCGGTGTTCGGAGTTCTGCTGCTCAGCCTGACGGCCTGTACGGTTCGGGATGATGCCCCAACACAGAGCACCGAACAAACGCCAAGGCCACCGGTCGTCGAACAACGACCGGCAGCCCCGCCGCCACCGGTTCGGGAGCCCGGCGAGGCGACAGTGGCCTTGCTGCTACCCATGACCGGCGCACAGGGTACGCTCGGGCAGGCTCTGTTGAATGCCGCGCAGATGGCGCTATTCGATGTCGGCGGTCCAAACTTCGAGTTGACGCTGCACGACACCGGCGGACGGCCGGAAAGCGCCGAGCAGGCGATGCAAGCCGCTTTGAACGAAGGAGCCGACCTCGTCCTCGGCCCGCTCTTTTCGACCTCGGTGGCAGCAGCCGCGCCGCAGGCCCGCAGCCGACAGGTTCCGGTCGTCGCCTTCTCCAACGACCGGACGGTCGGAGGGCGGGGCGTTTGGGTCGTAGGTCTCGACCCGACGGCTCAGGTCGACCGGGTGATCGACTACGCCACCCGGCAAGGGATCACCCGCTTCGCCGTTCTGGCGCCGCGCAACCCTTACGGCGACGCAACGCTGCAGGCGCTCCAACAGGCCGCCACCCGCTACGGCGGCTTTGTCACTCAGGTCGCGACCTACGATCCCTTTGCCGTAACGGACGCCGGTCCGGTCGTCCAACAACTTGCGGCTGCGCGTGACGGCTACGATGCTCTGCTGGTTCCCGCCGGCGGCAACGAACTGCTCGGCCTAGCCACCCTCCTACCCTTCTACGATATCGACCCCGATCAGACCCAATATCTCGGCACCCAGTTGTGGGAAGACGCTAATCTCGGCCAAGAAGCCGCACTCGTCGGCGGCTGGTTTGCCGCCCCCGGTCGCGCCGGTTGGGAGACCTGGTCGAACCGCTACCGCGAACTCTACGGCGCGCCCCCGCCACGCCTGGCCTCGCTGGCCTACGATGCCACGGCCCTCGCCGCGGTGCTGGCCCGCGAAGCCGAACAGGCAGGTGCAGCACCGGACTATACGATGGAGGATCTGACGGACCCGAACGGCTTCACGGGAGTCGACGGCGTCTTCCGTCTTCGCCCCGATGGCACCACAGAACGCGGCCTCGCGGTTCTGGAGTTGCAGCGCGGCACCATCGAGTCGCGTGAAGCCGCTCCGACAAGCTTCGAACGCCTGGGATCATAGGCCTGTCGCGCCGGCGATCTTATCGCTTCGTCACGGCGAGAGCCCGAAACGCTTCGTGAGAGCGAGGCGGCCCGACTGCGTGAAGTCGACGATGCGGGTTCCCTCGACGCGCCGGGCCCAGCCGAGTTCGAACAGCCGTTCCAACAGGGCCGCTCCCAAAGCGCCGGCGAGATGGCTGCGACGCGCGCTCCAGTCGAGACAACTGCGGCACAGCGGCCGGCGGAGTCTGCCGAGCGCCGCGAGATCGATCCCGAAGTCCTCCATTTCAGCCCGCCCGCGTTCCGTCAGAGTCAGCTGCTTGTGCGTCCTCTGAAGGACACCGTCGCGAAGCAGGGCGTCGAACAGAGCGACGCCCAGATCTCCAGCCAAGTGGTCGTAGCAGACCCGCGCCTGCCGCAAGGCGGGTTCCTTGGGACCGGGGCGAACGCGGGTCGGACGGCGGGCGGCCGCGACACCCATTAGGTTCTCTAGCAGGGCCGCGACACCGCTGTCGGCCAGACGGTGGTAGCGATGCCGGCCTTGCGTCTCCACGGCGATCAAATCG
This sequence comes from Algihabitans sp., assembly GCF_965226985.1. Lineage (GTDB taxonomy): Bacteria > Pseudomonadota > Alphaproteobacteria > Kiloniellales > DSM-21159 > Algihabitans. Next base: position 4,324,751 of record NZ_OZ245712.1, on the reverse strand, counting down.
GCTTGCTTCAGACGCGACAAATGCGAGCTGCAGGTCTGTTTGGTCACTCCGGCTTCGACCGCAAGCTCGCTGGCAGTTAGCGATAGGCCGCCGAGCAGGGCCGTCAGGATGTTGGCACGCGCCGGGTCGCCGATCAGCGCGGCGATGTAAGCGATATCGGGCCCGTGCTTCATAGTTCGATGATCGACGAATCATTGGATGCTGGCAAGCTGATATCAAAGGCTCCGAAACGAGGTCGCCCAGATGACCATCATGAGGAGCCGCAGCAGATGATCTCGAGGATGTTCGATCGTGGTCCGGAACGCAGCGACCCAGCGGCATCGGCATTCAACGAGAAGGGTCGCCGGTCCCATCTTCGCCAGCACCATCTCGGCTGGTCCTGTCTCAGCTGGCTCCGCACTCGGCTACAGTGGATCGGCCGCGCTTACGCAGCCGTCTGTGCGGAGCAGCATCTAGCCGAGTTGGACGACCGGCTGCTCAGGGATATTGGCCTGTCGCGCCAGGAAATCCGGCGGGCGGTCCGGGGCAGCAAACCTGCCGAACCCGGAACGGCGCACCGCCGGAACGATCTCATGTCGAGATAGCAATCCCGCCACTGTCACGATTTCGGCCCAAGCCTAACGGCGCGGAGCTGCTTTCGCGCTTTGACGGCGGCGTCAGGCGCTGATAGTCAAACGGTCATGCAGCAGCCTATCCGGATCGCCCCCTCCATCCTTTCCGCCGACTTCGCCAGCCTGGGGGAGGAGGTGCGCGCGGTCGACACCGCGGGGGCCGACTATCTGCATGTCGACGTGATGGACGGACATTTCGTTCCGAACATCACGATCGGCCCGCAAGTCGTCGCTGCGCTGCGGCCACACTCAGCGAAGACCTTCGACGTCCATCTTATGATCGCACCGGTCGACCCGTATATCGAGGCTTTCGCCAAGGCAGGTGCGGACATCCTGACAGTGCATCCCGAAGCAGGCTTCCATCTGCACCGGACGCTGCAACTGATCAAAGCCTGCGGCAAGAAGGCCGGAGTTTCCCTCAATCCCGCCACCCCGGTGTCGGTCGTCGAGCCGGTGCTGGGTGAGTTGGACCTGATCCTGGTGATGAGCGTGAACCCAGGGTTTGGCGGGCAGGCCTTCATTCCGGAATCGCTCGACAAGATCCGGGCGCTGCGTGCGATGATTGACGCCAGCGGACGCGCGATCGACCTGGAAGTGGACGGCGGCATCAACGAAGAGACCGCACCTCAGGCACGCGCCGCTGGTGCGGATGTGCTTGTCGCCGGCACCGCCACCTTTAAGGGCGGACCTCAGGCCTACGCCGAAAACATTCGCGCCCTTCGCGGCGCCTGAGGCGCGGAGGCGGCACAGCAGCCATGGGCGAACGCGGCTTGGCAGAGGCCCCGGCGCCGGAAGCGCACCGCAGGCCCTCGCGAAAATCACCCGGAGAACCCGGCCTTTTCATCCGCTTGCGCAAGCTTTGGAACCTGCCGCGCGGCCTGTTGCTTGGACGCCTGGCCTACGCCGCCAAGAGCCCCCTGTTCACCTTGCCGGTCTACGACTGGACGCTTGCCGGCTGCGACGCCATCACGCCGCAGGCGACGCCGCCCGATCCCTGGCCAGGCGACGTCGATGCCGGTGCAGCCCTGCTGGACGGCAGCTGGTCGCTGGACGCCCAAACGCTTCGAGACCCTCAACCGCTCTGGCACCCCCCGGATGCGGGCAGCGCTTGGCTGGAGGAACTCCACAGCTTCGCCTGGTTGCGCGATCTGCGCGCGACTGCGGGCGATAGTGCCAGACGCCGCGCTCGGGAACTGACAGAGAGCTGGCTTGCACAGCACAGCCGTTTCGACCGGCGCGCTTGGGCCCCTCTGACCACGTCGCGCCGCTTATCGCACTGGCTTGGACAGTGGGATTTCTTCGCGGCCTCTGCCGAGACGGAATTTCGCCGCGACCTTCTGCATTCCGCCGCCCGTCAGACGCGGCATCTGGGACGCGTACTGCCGGCCGGCTTGAGCGGCGCTGATCTGGTTCTCGCTCTACGCGGGTTGATTATCGCCGGCGCTTGCTTGCCAGGCTGTCTCGCTCAAATGCGCCGTGGGCTGACTCTACTCGAAATCGAACTTGCCCGTCAGATCCTGCCCGACGGCGGCCAGATCGAACGCAGCCCGGCGCATCATCTGGCGATGCTGCGCGACCTGATCGACCTGCGGGCAACACTGCACGCCGCGGGCCGGACCGTGCCCTCCAACCTGGTCACCGCGATCGAGGCGATGGCGCCGATGCTTCGCCTTTATCAGCACGGCGACGGCGGTCTGGCTCTCTTCAACGGCAGCCTGCCGGAGCAGGGCTTCAAGGTCGATTTGGTCCTGCAACGGGCCGATGCCCGACGCAGGCCACGGATGTCCGCGCCCCAAAGTGGCTTTCAACGGCTGCAAAGCGGCCGCAGCCTGATCATCCTGGACGCCGGTCCGCCGCCTCCGCCTGGGTCGGATCGCGATGCCCATGCCGGCACCTTGGCCTTCGAGCTGTCGGTGGCGCGCGAACGCATGATCGTCAATTGCGGCCCGGGCGCTGCCGATCTTCCCGAACCCTATCGCCGGCTTCTGCGCGGCACGCCGGCCCACTCGACCTTGACGCTCGGCGATACGAACGCCTCGCCCCTGAATCGAGGCGGCGGCATGAGCGCGCGGGCCGCGATCCCCTACTGCGAGCGTGACGAAGCCGAGGGAGCGGTCTGGGTGGAAGCTGCCCACGACGGTTACCTCGACCGCTTCGGCCTGCGTCACGTTCGCCGTCTCTACCTGAGTGCGGGGGGAGAGGACTTGCGCGGTGAGGATCGCCTGGAGCCGGTCGAGCGAAACGCGCAAAAGCGCGACCTGTCCTTTGCGATCCGCTTCCATCTCCACCCCGACGTTCAGGTCTCGCTGCTGTCGGGCGGCGGTGCGCTGCTGCGGCTGGCCAAGGCGGGCGGGTGGCGTCTGCGCGCCGCAGGCGCCGACATCAGCCTGGAGGATTCGGTCTATCACGGCGGCGGAGCCGAACGACGTAGTCAGCAGGTCGTGCTGACCGGGCTCTGCCCGCCCGAGGGGATGAGGGTCAAGTGGGCGCTTCGGCGCGAAACGAAAAGCCGCGATCCAAAGGCCAAAGAACAGCAAAGCACATGATCGGGGTTGGGGTGTGATCGAGATGGTGCCGACACCGGCGGCGGCAGTTGCGGCTGCCATGCTGCTCGCTCTCTTCGTCTGGTGGGCGACCGGGCGAATTCTGCCGAAGCTGCGCGAGATTGCCTTGGATCGACCGAATGCGCGCTCCAGTCACAGCGAACCGACTCCGAGAGGAGGCGGACTGCCTCTCGTCGGAGGTTTTCTGGTGGTCCTGGCGCTCTGGGGCGCGGCTTTCGGAAGCGCTGGCCTGCCCGGCCTCTGGACGGTGCTGGTCGGTGCCGTCCTTCTGGCCATGGTCTCCTGGAGGGACGACCAGCAGAGCCTGCCGGCCGGACTGCGGCTTTCGGTGCAGCTGGCCGCCGTCCTGCTGGCGATCGGCGGCATGGTCGGCGCTCAGCCGATCACACAGGGAATGCTGCCGCTTTGGGCGGATCTTCTCTTCACAGCTTTGATCTGGATCTGGTTCATCAACCTCTTCAACTTCATGGACGGAATCGACGGCATCTCGGGCGTCGAGGCGATCTCCGTCGCACTGGGCGTCCTCGTCCTGGGCCTGCTGGGCGACTGGCCCTTGTCCACACTGACCATCGCCCTCTTGCTGATCGGCGCGGTCGCCGGCTTTTTGCCCTGGAACTGGCAACCCGCGCGGGTCTTTCTGGGCGACGTCGGCTCGGTGCCGCTCGGTTTCCTGCTCGGTTGGCTTCTGGTGATCGCGGCAGGTGAAGGAGCCTGGGCAGCCGCGCTGATCCTACCGGCCTATTATTGGGCCGACGCCACCACCACGCTGCTGCTGCGTCTGCTGAGAAGGGAACGGCCCTGGGAAGCCCATCGCAGCCATGCCTATCAACGCGCGGTCGAGCGCAGGCTGAGCCATGGCGCCTGCAGCCTGACCATCGGCGGCTTCAACCTTCTGCTGTTGGCACTGGCGGTCGCGGCTGAGCTCTGGCAGCCCTGGCTTCCACTGGCCGCAGCCGCCCTGCTGACCGGCGCCTTTCTGGTCTGGCTGCGCGGCGGCGTTGCACAGGCCCAGGATTCGGTGTAGCCCCGCCAACCTCACTCTCAAGAACCGAAAGAACGCAAGGCGACCGACCGATGAGCAGTGCTGCCGACGTGAGCGACACCTTCACCCCCGATCTCGACGCGATTCCGCTGCGCCGCGCGTTGCTGAGCGTTTCCGACAAGCACGGACTGATCGATCTGGCGCGCGCGCTTCACGAAGAGGGCGTCGAGTTGATTTCCACTGGCGGCACGGCCAAAGCTATCGCAGAGGCCGGCTTGCCGGTTGTCGAGGTCGCACAGATCACAGGCTTTCCCGAAATTCTCGACGGCCGCGTCAAGACTCTCCATCCCCTGGTTCACGGAGGTCTGCTCGGAAAGCGCTCCGATCCGGCTCATGTCGAGCAGATGACGGCCCACGGCATCCAGCCGATCGACCTGCTGGTGGTCAATCTCTACCCCTTTCGCGAGACGGTCGCAGGCGGCGGCGATTTCCAAAGCTGCATCGAGAACATCGATATCGGCGGGCCCGCCATGATCCGTGCCGCCGCCAAGAATCATGCCGGCGTGGCCGTGCTGACCGACCCGGCCGACTATCCCGCCGTCCTGGCCGAATTGAAGCAGAAGCAGGGTCGGACTGGAGCCGCCCTGCGCCGCCGCCTGGCCGCCACGGCCTTTGCCCATACCGCCGGCTACGATGCCGCCGTATCCGGCTGGTTCGCGCAGCAGCTCGGCGATCCACTCCCGAAGGAGATCGCCCTGGCCGGTAACCGGGCCGAGACCCTGCGCTACGGCGAAAATCCGCATCAGGAGGCCGCCTTCTACCGCACGGCGACACCCCGACCGGGTGTCGCCTCGGCTCAGCAGCTTCAAGGCAAGCAACTCAGTTACAACAACATCAACGATACCGATGCCGCCTTCGAACTGGTCGCAGAGTTCGAACGGCCGGCAGTGGCGATCATCAAGCACGCCAACCCCTGCGGTGTGGCAGAGGGCGAGAAGCTGAGCGATGCCTACGAGCAGGCGCTGGCGTGCGATCCGGTCAGCGCCTTCGGCGGCATCATCGCGGTCAACCGCCCGCTCGACGCGGCCACGGCGGAGCGGATCGCAGCGCTGTTCGCCGAAGTCGTCATCGCACCGGAGGTCGAGGCAGAGGCACGGGACCTGCTGGCGGGCAAGAAGAACCTACGGCTGCTGGTTACCGGCGGGCTGCCGGATCCAACCGAAGCAGGCATCACCGCCAAGACGGTCTCCGGCGGCCTGCTGGTTCAGAGCCGCGACGCGGGCCGCGTCGCGGCCGAGCAGCTGAAGGTCGTGACGAAACGCCAGCCGACGAAAGCCGAGACCGCCGACCTGCTCTTCGCCTTCCGCGTCGCCAAGCACGTCAAATCCAATGCCATCGTCTATGCGCGGGCCGGGGCGACATTAGGAATTGGTGCCGGCCAGATGAGCCGCGTCGACTCCGCCCGGATCGCCGCCATCAAGGCGGAGCAAGCCTTCGGAGCGGAAGCCGCCAAAGGCTGCGTGGTCGCCTCGGATGCCTTCTTCCCCTTTGCGGACGGTCTGCTGGCCGCCGTCGAGGCCGGCGCCACGGCAGTGATCCAGCCAGGCGGATCGGTTCGGGACGGGGAGGTGATCGCGGCGGCCGACGACGCCGGCCTGGCCATGGTGTTCACCGGCCTCCGCCACTTCCGGCACTGATCCGCTCGACTCCTTGACCCGGTACCGCGCCGTACCAGTCGTCGATCAAACGCTTGGGGGCCTAGAGCTCAAGCGAGACGTCGGCGTGGCCGGCCGCTTGCCTGAGCCCGAGCAGGATATCCTGCGACAGGGGCACGCCGGACGACAGATGCTTACGCCTCAACCCGGCTTCGACTTCGCCTGGCAGCTGTACACGCTCAAAGCCCTCGGCCGGCGGGCAATCGCCGATCATGTTAATGTAGCGGCCCAGACGCTCAAGGAAGCGGTCACGCTCGCCAAAGCGGGCCGGGTCGATTGCCAGCAGGAAGTGACCCAGATTGCCGGGTCTGTCGAGGTCGTTATAGAAGTCCGGCAGATCGGTTCCGAAACCGGCACCTGTCATGACGGCGGCCAAGATATCGACAAGCAGTGCGATGGCCGACCCCTTTGCCCCGCCAAATGGCAGAACCACGCCATTCAATGCAGTTGCGGCATCCTTGGTCGGCCGACCATCAGGGTCAAGCGCCCAGCCCAGGGGAATCTCCTCACCGCGCTGCTGTGCCAGGATGATCTTGCCGCGAGCGACGATAGATGTAGCCATGTCGGCAAGGATCTGCCTCTCGCCGGGCGCCGGCACGCCGAACGCCAGAGGATTGGTACCGAACAGCGCCGACCGACCACCATGTGGGGCCATAGTCGGCGGCGCGTTGGAACAGACCAATGCGATGAAGCCATGGGCAACCAACTGTTCGGCATAGAGTGCTGCGATACCGAAGTGATTGCTGTTGCGGACCCCTACAGCGGCACAGCCAGTCTCGGCGACAACATCGACCGCTGCCGCCACTGCACGGCGCCCAACCACCGCCCCCATTCCGTTGTCGCCATCGACCGAGACGACCGAGGGACCCTGGCGCACAACACAAACATTCGGCCGCGGATTGAAGAGTCCCCGCGCCAAACGCTCGGTGTAGATCGGGACCCGCGTCACGCCATGAGAATGAATGCCCCGCAGGTCCGCCTCAACCAAGGCCTCCGCCACCCAGTCCGCATCGTTCGGCAGCAGGCCGTGACCTCGGAAGATCCTTGCCGTCTCTCGCTGCAGGACGTCAGCCGGGATGTCGAATACGTCGCTGGCGCTGTCAGGCATGCCTCTCCTCTTCCCGGCGCCACTCGACGCCTAGGACGTCCAGCACCTGCTCCACGACCGACCGGCCCATGCGTTCCATCGCCTCACGTGTCGAGGCGCCGATATGAGGTGTGGTGACGACGTTCGGATGCTCCAACAGGGCTAACTCCGCAGTCGGCGGTTCCTGTTCGAAAACATCGAGGCCTGCACCCGCGAGCCGGCCGCCTCGCAGGGCGGCCAGCAATGCCACCTCCTCGACCACACCGCCGCGCCCGGTGTTGACGACGAAGGCGCCTTGCGGCAGGGCTGACAGAAGACGTGCTCCAACAAGCCCCCGGGTCTCCGACGTCAGCGGCAGGTGGACCGAAAGTATGTCGCTCTGAGCACAGAGCGCACTCGCGCTGTCGAGCATGCGAACCTGCAGGTCGCGCGGCGGCTGAACGAATGGATCATAGGCCGCTACCTCCGCTTCGAAACCCATCCGGGCGATGCGCGCCACCCGCTGTCCAATGGCACCGAAGCCAAGCAGCCCCAAACGTGCACCCTTCAGTTCGCGTCCGACGGGCGGCGCGGCCGAAGATGCCTGGATACGGATGCCGCGATCATGCCAGGCAACTCTGCGGAGCAAAGCAAGCATGAAGCCTATCGCAAGCTCGGCCACGGCGTCGGCATTCGCGGCCGGTGTCTTCGCAACGACAACCTGTCGCTGAGCCACCGCCTCCAGGTCGATGTTGTCCGTGCCGACGCCATGCTTGCCGATAACCCGCAGGCGAGAGGCAGTCAGGATCGCGGCAGCCCCGACAGGAGAGGCCCGCACCACGATACCGTCAGCTCGTTCAGGCCAGCTCGCAGCAGGTGGCGGCAGCACCTCTACATGCCGCCGCAGGAGCGCCATGGCGCTGTCCGCAATGGGGTCGAGCACGGCAACCACAGCCATGCGTCACTGCGCCCCCATCTGCTTGAGCAGCGGTTCGAGCCCCAGCAACTCCACTGTCGTCTTGCCTGCATTCAGGTCCGCGCGCATAGCCTCTTCCTTTGCCTCACGCGCTTCCGAAGCGGCCAGAACCTCCTCTGCACGTTCAGCAGATACGACCACCACGCCGTCACGGTCGCCGACGACAACGTCGCCCGGGTTGACCGTTACGCCGCCGCAGAGCACGGCCTCGTTGACACGGCCCGGCTGCGCCTTGTTCGTGCCTTTGATCGAAAGCCCACGGCAAAACACCGGAAAGCCCAGCTCGACGATCACATCGGCGTCCCGCACCATGCCGTCGATCACCAGACCGCTTAGCCCGACCTTTTGGGCGGCCAGAGTCAGGATATCGCCCCAGGGACCGGCTTCGGTGAAACCCTTGGCATCGACCACCAGCACATCGCCGGGCTGCGCCTTGGTCAGCGCATAGTGAATCATCAGGTTGTCCGCCGGTCGGGTGTCGACGGTCAACGCCCGGCCGATCAGTCGTCGGGTCGGATCGATCGGCTTGATCGCATTGTCCATGGCGCCGATCTGCCCCTGCGCCTCATGGATCGTGGCCGTACCAACCTCGGCGAACTTATCCATCACCTCTTTGGCAACTCTCAGCATCCTCTCATTTACCTCCCTCGCGTTGGTTTTCAGTCATTCCGATGATCTGTCGTACCGGACCAACCTGTGCCCCCGGTGACTGGCAGCACGGTGACTGGCAGCCTGGCAATCGACCGCGAACCGGCTAACACCGAGGCCCCGGCTCACGATTTTCCGTGCGGGCCGTGCTTTGATCTTTGGCTACGCGCCCGACCGACTTGCCGATGGTCTCGAGCCTTTTCAAAGCCTCACCCGGCGAAGGTGTTTCCGTCAGTCGCTCCTGGGCCATGGCCGTCGCGGTCGCGCCGAAAAGGCCGCGTATGCACGGCAGAAGCCGGACTGGCAGATCGGCATCCCGCAATTGCGACTCAGCCTGCTCGACTTCCGCCAACCGTCTTTCGGCGTGTAACAGGTGCGTGGAGACGAGCATCTCGAGAAACGCGGGAAGCGGCGTCCCATCCACGTCAGAAAGCACTTCGTAAAGGGCATGCCGCACGCCGAAGTGTTCGGCCGCAACCAGGCATTCCACCGCCAAGGCCTCCAGCCCTTTGGTAAAAACGCTGCGCAAAAGCTTGAGAGACGCCGCATCTCCAGGCTTGGCCTCAGCCAACCAAGCCAATCTGAAGCCGGCCCGAAGCATAAGATCGCGCGCCGATTGCACCGCTTCGGCGTTCTCGTCGCCTGCAGCCAGCAGCGGTGTCTCAACCCCGCCGATCGAGACAGCCCCCATGATGGCGACATCGACGTAGTGACGCCCGCACCTGCGGAGCGCGTCGGCGGCATCGCGCTTCACCTGCGGTGACGCAGTTGCGAAATCGAACAGAACCTGCCCTGGCGCATCGCAGTCTGCGACGGTGGCGGCAATCTCGCCTGCGGCAGCGCCGTTGACACAGCTCAGCACCAGATCGCAAGCGCCCAGTGCCTCCGACGCACAACCGACCAAGCCGGCACCCAGGTCACGCGCTAGGTCCTCCGCTGCCCGTGTCGGCCGGGGATCGCAGAGCAGGATCGGTGCGCTGCCGAGTTGTGACAAAGCCGGCGCGAAACACCGCCCAACCTCGCCGACACCGATAATCCCAATGCGCATCTGCCACCTCCAATTCATGCAAAAAAAGAACAATATGGAACAACCTGTCCAGCAATTTCTCTTCGCTGCTCAACCATAACGCATGAATCTGCATAAAAATTGCTAATTTGCGGAATTTTACTGCGCAATATCGTTTGGAAAAGAAATCTCTTGCGAAGGTCTTCCATTCCATGATCTGATTTTAAGCACAAAAAAAATACAAACATGGCCGCACAAGCGGCAAAGCCTTTTGGGAGGAAAGATGACAGGATTTCTGCGAAACGCCGCGATGGCTTGCGCTGTCGGCGTCGCTACACTTACGGCGGCCAGTCACGCACAGGCGGAGTTCCCGGAACGACCGATCACAATGATCGTCGCCTACAGTGCGGGCGGTGGAACCGATGTCGCCGCCCGCTCGCTCGCCCCCTTCATCGAGACCTATCTCGGGGGCTCGATCACTGTCGTAAACAAGCCCGGTGCAGGGGGCGAAGTCGGATTCACGGAGATTTCCCAAGCTGAGCCGGACGGCTACACCATCGGCTTTCTCAATACACCAAACCTGGTGACCATCCCGATCGAGCGCGATACTCGCTATGAGCTGGAGAACTTCTCCCCTATCGCGAACGTTGTCGACGACCCCGGCGGCTTTCACGTCCGGCAAGAGAACGAATTCGAGACTCTGGACGCTTTGATCGCCTATGCGAAAGAGAATCCAAACGCGGTAACCTTCGGTACAACCGGGATCGGCTCGGACGATCACCTCGCGGCATTGGCATTGCAGCGACAGGCCGGGATCGAGATGACCCACGTACCCTTCCCCGGCGCATCCGCAGTGCGTGCAGCCTTGCTAGGCGGTCACATCACGCTTGGCGTCTTCAACATGGGCGAAGCGGTTTCCTACGCCGAAGAAGGCCTGATCCGCCCGCTCGGCCAGATGGCCGACGAACGCTGGTCCAAGATGCCCGAAGTGCCGACCTTCCGAGAACAGGGCTACGACATTGTCCAAGGGTCCAGCCGCGGCATCGGTGCCCCGGCAGGCGTGCCGGAGGAGATCCTTCAGCAAGTGGCAGCCGCTATCGAGAAAGCGGTCAACGACCCGGAGTTTCAGAAAGTTGCCGCGGAACAGTCGCTGCCGCTCCGCTTTCTCGCGCCCGATGCCTACGAGACCATGCTCAAGACGGCGCGAGACAGCTATCTCACACTCTGGAAGGAGAGCCCCTGGGCGGCGCAGTAGTAGCACCCTGCGTCGGCAGCCGCTCCGGGTCGAGGCGCTGCCGACGCTCCTTCATGTGACAGTGCTGCCATGTGACGGTGCTGCGAGGGCTGGATCGATGCGGCGTGCAACGCTCGAAATGATGGTAGCCCTGGGCCTGATGTGTCTCTGTATCGCAGGCACTATCGAAGCCTGGGGTTTTCCGAAAGAATCCGCTTATCTGCCAACGGCCGTTTTCGCGGCCGCCAGCCTGCTGAGTCTGCTCTGGGCAGGACAAGCGTTCGCCGCGCGCTTGCGCGGCGGCGGTTTTCTGATCATCGAGCCGTTGGAGCTTAGACGTCTTGGGCTCATGGCCGCCGGAGCCCTCGTGCTTGCCGTGGCGGTCCCGACTCTGGGCTTCTTCACGAGTTTCGCGTTTCTAGTCCCCGGTATCGCTTGGGCGACCGGTTATCGCAGACCGCAAGGCTTGGCGGTCGGAACGCTGATCTTCACCGGCCTGCTGTATATCGTGTTCGTGTTGTTCCTCAACCGGCCTCTGCCGGCCGAGGTCTGGCAGTCGCTCTTCGCTTGAGCCGCGACTGTGATCGAATATCTGCTCCAAGCCCTCCCCCTCGTCTTCTCCGTCGAAGTCGTTCTGGCGATGGCCGTCGGCACCGCCGCAGGCGTAGCGATCGGTACGCTGCCCGGCTTGTCGACGACGATGGGCATCGCCGTGCTGATCCCGCTCACCTTCACCATGCCGCCACTGGTGGCCCTCGGTCTGATGGCCGGCATCTACAACGGTGCGATGTACGGCGGCGCAATTCCCGCGATTCTGCTCCGCATTCCCGGCACACCGGCCGGCATTGCCACCGTGTTCGACGGCTACCCCATGGCACAGCAGGGGCACGGGATCCGGGCAATGCGAATCGCCCTTGCCTCCTCCGCCATCGGCGGGGTCGTGAGCGCGCTCGCCTTGATCCTCCTGGCGCCGCCTCTGGCAGCGGTCGCGCTGCGTTTCGGTCCGGCCGAGGTCTTCTGGCTCGCGGTTTTCGGCCTGACCGCGATCGCCGTGCTGCTGTCGGACAATCCGGTGAAGGGCCTTCTAAGCGCCTGCTTCGGTCTGATCCTCGGCACCATCGGCATCGACCAGATGACCGGTAACGAGCGCTTCACCTTCGATCTTCTGCACCTCACCGGCGGCCTCAGCATTCTCGTGCTGCTGACTGGCCTTTACGCCATCCCGCCGGCCTTCGATCTGGCCGCCAAGGCCACTCTGGTGAAACCCGACGATGTGCCGAGAGACCTTGGGCGAGATGTGGAGCAGGAACAAGCCGCCTTCACCTGGCGTTCGTTGCTTCCCACGTGGCTGCGCGCCTCCACCATCGGCGTCCTTATCGGGATCGTACCGGGCGCCGGCGGTAACATCGCCTCGCTCATCGCCTGGAACGAGACACGGCGCACGGCGCGCGAGCCCGATCGCTTCGGAAAGGGTGCGCCGGAAGGCGTGGCGGCGTCCGAGTGCGCGAACAACGCCGACAACGCTTCGGCCCTTATTCCAGCGCTGACGCTCGGCATTCCGGGCAACGCGGTCGCAGCCGTTATCCTGGGGGGACTTCTGGTGCACGGCATGCAGCCGGGCCCAGCCCTGTTTCGGGAAACGGCACCGGTCACCTACGGCTTCATGCTTGCGATGCTGATCACGGCCATGATGCTGTTCTGCATCGGCTGGCTGGGCGCGCGTATCTTCATCCACGTCCTACGTATGCCGCCGCTCCTGCTCGCCCCGATGATCGTCGCCATGGCGGCCATTGGGATCTACGCCATCAACAATAGTCTGTTCGACGTCTGGCTGATGCTGGGCATCGGTGCGATCGGATATGTCATGGAGAAACTTCGAATCCCTTTGGCGCCGGCCGTACTGGCGGTCATCTTGGGCCCGATGGCAGAGGCCGAACTCAGGCGCTCCCTGCTCATCTCGCGTGGCGACTTCTCCTTTCTTTTCTCCAGCACGATCTCGCTGATTCTAATAGGTCTGATCGTCTTTCTGTTGCTGGCACAGCCAATCAAGCGTCAGCTCGAACGGCGATCCGGTCGCAGCGCGAAGGCCCGCAATCAGGCCTCATGACAGCACCGCTGCACGGAGATTGGGCAGACACCGCTGGCATCAGTGGCGTGCCTTAGCGCATCCAAGCTAACTCTCGACCTTGACCAGCGCCGTTGTCGTCTCGGAGTCAGACTCGGCCGGAAGGTCCGCCTCGGCCTCTGAGAAGCCTTCACCCCCACCAGGCTGGCGGGATCGCATGAAGACAAGGTAGGCCATGCGCAGATGCACGCTCATGATTTCTTGAGCCAGCGCACGGTCGCGTTGCTCAATGGCGACCTGCAGGTCCAGATGATGCTGGATCGAGCGTTCGATATCGCTGTCGCTGTAGACATAGAACGCGCCGACGACCATCGGAATGTCGACCAGGGTTGAGGCCAGCGCCCGCAGCCGCGGCGAGCCGCTGGCTTCCAGCAACGTGCGATGAAAGCGGCTGTTCGCAGTCTGGATTGCACTGAGAAAGTCCAGCGGCTTGTCTTCCAGGCATCGCCGCATGGCCTCCGTGGCCGCGCGCAGCTCGACGATCTGCTCCGGTGAAGCATGCACGGCAGCCAAACCGGCCGCATGGGCCTCGAGCAGGATGCGCAGTTCGAAGATCTCTTCGATATCGCGGCCCGTCCACTCGGCAACAAAAGCGCCACGACTGCGGCGGCTGACCAGAAGCCCATCCTCGATGAGGCGCAGAAAGGCCGCACGCACCGGCGTGCGGCTCACGCCGAGTCCGGCTGCAACCCGCTCCTCCTTGATCTGGGAGCCTGGCGCCAAGTCTCCGGACATGATCTGGCGCCGCAGGGTCCGGTATACTTGCTCGGTCAGCTTGCTCATGACCGAGTCTTAGAGTCGAAGAATGGGGTGGACAAGTCGTAGAGATCGAGCTGCGAGCCTCAAGCAATGGCTACAAGCTCCACGATCGGCCCCGAAGCCGTCGCGGTCCGCCATCCCTCTTCGGTGGTGCCCCAATCCGCTGTCAGACAGCCGGTTGCACTGCAGCGCGAGACTGCTAAAGTGCGCCGCGCTGCGGAGCTGGACCGGGTGTCGGGCCGGTGCCGGAGCGGAACTCTTCCTGGCGATGAGCGGACCGTCTCCTCGACTGCCTTGCGGCGGACTTCCGGAGGCGGCGGCGATTTCGCCTCTCCCCCGGCTTTCTGTCTGAGAGCCCTATCATCGAGCGAAAGCACGCATGAACATCCACGAATACCAGGCCAAGGGTCTGCTCGGGACGTTCGGCGTGGCGGTGCCCACGGGCGGCGTCGCCTACACGCCGGACGAGGCAGTCGCCGTCGCACGCGACCTGTCCAGCTCCGTCACTGTCGTCAAGGCGCAGATCCACGCCGGTGGCCGCGGTGCCGGTCACTTTGCCGGCGATCCCGACGGCAAGGGCGGCGTGCGCATCTGCAAGTCGAATGAGGAGGTGGCCGAAGCCGCCCGCGCCATGCTGGGCAAGGTGTTGGTCACCAAGCAGACCGGTCCTGAAGGCAAGGAAGTCAAACGCCTCTATGTCGAGGAAGGCTGCGATATCGCGCGGGAACTCTATCTCTCGATGCTGGTCGACCGCGCCGTCGGGCGCGTCGTGATCGTCGCCTCCACGGAAGGCGGCATGGAGATCGAGGAAGTCGCCGCGGAGCAGCCCGAGAAGATCATCAAGGAACCCGTGGACCCAGCCCTCGGCCTGATGCCCTATCAAGCCCGCAAGATCGCCTTCGGCCTCGGCCTGGAGGGCAAGCAGGTCTCAGCCGCGGTCAAGTTCCTGATCGGCATGTACCAAGCCTTCATCAAGCTCGACGCCTCGCAGGTGGAGATCAATCCGCTGGTGGTTACCGGCGATGGCGGCATGCTGGCCCTCGACGCCAAGATGAACTTCGACGACAACGCGCTGTTCCGCCACAAGGACGTGGAGGACATGCGCGACGAGGACGAAGAAGACCCGATGGAACTCGAGGCCGCGCGCCACGAGCTGAACTACGTCAAGCTGGACGGCAACATCGGCTGCATGGTCAACGGCGCCGGCCTGGCCATGGCAACGATGGACATCATCAAGCTCTACGGTGGCGAGCCGGCGAACTTCCTCGATGTCGGCGGCGGTGCCACCAAGGAGCGGGTGACCGCAGCTTTCAAGATCATTCTCTCCGACCCGAACGTCGAAGGCATTCTCGTCAACATTTTTGGCGGGATCATGCGCTGCGATGTGATCGCCGAGGGCGTGATCGCCGCAGCGCGGGAAGTCTCCCTGCATGTTCCGCTGGTCGTTCGCCTGGAGGGCACCAACGTCGAGTTGGGCAAAAAGATCCTGGCGGAGTCGGGCCTGCCGATCGTCTCGGCGGACAATCTGGCCGACGCCGCGGAAAAGATCGTCAAGGCCGTGAAGGAGGCCGCATAAATCATGGCCGTTCTGGTTGACGAGAACACCAAGGTGATCTGTCAGGGCTTCACCGGAGCCCAGGGCACCTTTCATTCCGAGCAGGCGATTGCCTACGGCACCAAGATGGTCGGCGGCGTGACCCCGAATAAGGGTGGCACGACCCATCTCGATCTTCCGGTGTTCGACACCGTGGCGGACGCGGTCGACGAGACCGGTGCGGATGCCAGCGTGATCTATGTACCGCCGCCCTTCGCGGCCGATGCGATCCTGGAAGCGATAGACGCCGGCGTCCGTCTTGCGGTTTGCATCACGGAAGGCATTCCGGTGCAGGACATGATCAAGGTGAAGCGTCGGCTGGTCGAGTCCGACACGCGCCTGATCGGTCCGAACTGCCCCGGCGTCATCACGCCGGATGCCTGCAAGATCGGGATCATGCCCGGTCATATCCATCAGCGCGGCAAGATCGGTATCGTCTCGCGCTCCGGCACCTTGACCTACGAGGCAGTGGCTCAGACCACCGCCGCGGGACTGGGCCAGTCGACCTGTATCGGCATCGGCGGCGACCCGGTCAACGGAACGGACTTCGTCGACTGTCTGAAGATGTTCCTGGACGACCCGGAGACCGAGGGAATCATCATGATCGGCGAGATCGGCGGCGACGCCGAGGTCAAGGGCGCCGAGTTTCTGGCCGATGCCAAGGTCAAGAAGCCGACCGTCGGCTTCATCGCCGGCGTGACCGCGCCGCCGGGGCGCCGCATGGGCCATGCCGGCGCGGTGGTTTCGGGCGGCAAGGACACGGCGGACTACAAAATCGCCGCTCTGCGCGAGGCCGGCATTCACGTCGCCGAGTCTCCGGCCAGCCTGGGCAGCACAATGGTCACGGCTTTCGGAAGCTGAACCTTGTAACACGTGCAAACAAGGCGCAGCTTTGCGCTGTATGCTGTTAACGGAATGGTGTCGCACTCGGTGTCTTAATCCCAGGTGCAACACCGAGCGCCCGGCGGCCCGAGCCGCCGTCAACCAGGAAACGGCGGCCAAGGTCGCCGGCAGACGAACGAAGGGCGGCGGGGGCCGTCTCGGCGGACAGGCCCAGCCGAAAAGACACGCATGACGGATTCTGCCCGTGCCTCCCAAGACCCGGACGAAGCCTCACTCCTGCTCGGCCCGGGCGCCAGCCAGCTCTTCGATCTATACGATGCCTACCAAGCCGATCCAGAGTCTCTGGATGCCGTCTGGCGCAAGTTCTTCGATGATTTGGACCAGGGTGCACGCCGGCTGCTAAGCAGCGGGACGGCGCCTGCCGCCTCAACCGAGACCGTCGCCGGACCAAGCGGTAACGGCGCCGCTCCAGCGATCCAGACAAGCCGGCCCATGCCCAGCGGCGAGACGCTAGCGGCGGATCATGTCCGTCAGGCAACGGTCGATTCGATCCGAGCGCTCATGCTGATCCGCGCCTACCGGGTGCGCGGTCACCTCGAGGCCGAACTGGATCCGCTGGGCCTGACCCAGCGGGTCGCGCATCCGGAACTCGATCCCTTGTCCTACGGCTTTTCAGAGGCCGACCTGGACCGCCCGATCTTCATCGACGGCGTCCTGGGCCGGGAAGTCGCGACCCTGCATGAAATCGTCGAGATCTGCCGCGTCATCTACTGCGGCTCCATCGGCGTCGAGTTCATGCACATCCAGGATCCCGATCAGAAGCGTTGGATCCAGGAGCGCATCGAGAACGAGGCCCTGAACCGCACGGCCTTCACGGTGCCGGGCAAGCGCGCGATTCTGGAGCGTCTGACGGCGGCCGAGACCTTCGAGCAGTTCCTCGACAAGAAGTACACGGGCACCAAGCGCTTCGGCCTGGAAGGGGCCGAGGCGATGATCCCCGGCCTGGAGCAGATCCTGAAGCGTGGCGGCCAGTTGGGCCTGAAGGAGGTGGTGCTCGGCATGCCCCACCGCGGCCGGCTCAACGTGCTGGCCAACTTCATGGGTAAGCCCTACCAGGCGATCTTCCACGAGTTCCGCGGCGGCGCGGCTCACCCCGAGGATGTCGGCGGCTCGGGAGACGTCAAGTATCACCTGGGCACCTCCAGCGACCGCGAGTTCGACGGCAACACCGTCCACCTGTCGCTGACCGCCAATCCGTCGCACCTGGAAGCAGTCAATCCGGTCGTCGTCGGCAAGGTGCGGGCCAAGCAGATGCAGCATGGCGACAGCGACCGCACCCAGGTGATGGCCCTGCTGCTACATGGCGACGCCGCCTTTGCGGGCCAGGGTCTGGTTCCGGAGACGCTCGATCTGTCGGAGCTCAAGGGCTACCGCATCGGCGGAACGATCCATTTCATCGTCAACAATCAAATCGGCTTCACCACCAATCCGGTCAACGCACGCTCGGGACCCTACTGCTCCGACGTGGCCAAGATCATCCAGGCCCCGATCTTTCATGTGAACGGGGACGATGTCGAAGCCGTCGTTCACGTCGCCAGGATCGCGACGGAGTTCCGGCAGACCTTCAAAAAAGACGTCGTGATCGACATGTTCTGCTACCGCAGGCATGGCCACAACGAGGGCGACGAGCCGGCCTTCACCCAGCCCCTGATGTACGACCGCATCAAGAAGCACACGACCGTGCGCACCCTCTATGCGGAGCGCCTGGTCCGCGAGGGCGTGGTGGCGGAAGGCGAGGCCGAGACCATCGTACGGGAGATGTGGGAGCGGTTGGACCGGGACTTCGACGCGGCCAAGGCCTACAAGCCCAACCGCGCCGACTGGTTCGAGGGCGCCTGGGCCGGCTTCGACAAGGCGCGCGGCTACGACGCCCGACGGGGCAAGACGGCCGTTCCGCTGAAGACGCTGAAGGACATTGGCGAGACGCTGACCCGCGTTCCGGAGGGTTTCGCCATCAACCGCAAGATCGCCCGGCAGCTCGAGGCCAAAAAGACCATGATCTCCTCGGGCGAGGGCGTCGACTGGGCGACGGCGGAGGCCCTGGCCTTCGGCACACTGGCCCAGGAAGGTCAGCCGATCCGCCTGACCGGTCAGGACTCCAACCGCGGCACCTTCTCTCAAAGGCATGCCGCCTGGATCGACCAGAAAACGGAAGAGACCTACAAACCGCTGGAGCACGTCGGCGAGAGCCAAGGCAAGGTCGAGATCATCGACAGCCCTCTGAGCGAGCTGGCCGTTCTCGGCTTCGAATACGGCTACTCCCTGGCCGAGCCGCAGGCACTGGTGCTTTGGGAAGCGCAGTTCGGCGACTTCGTGAACGGCGCGCAGATCATCATCGACCAGTTCATCGCTTCAGGTGAGGCGAAGTGGCTGCGCATGTCCGGACTGGTCATGCTGCTGCCCCACGGCTACGAAGGCCAAGGGCCGGAGCACTCCTCGGCCCGGCTCGAACGCTTCCTGCAGCTCTGCGGCGAGGACAACATCCAGGTCGTCAACTGCACCACGCCGGCCAACTACTTCCACGCCCTGCGCCGGCAGATCCACCGCAACTTCCGCAAGCCGCTGGTGGTTTTCACGCCGAAGTCGCTGCTGCGCCACAAGCGCGCGGTGTCCAGTCTGTCCGACATGTCGGGACAGAGTTCCTTCCACCGGATCCTCGCCGAGCCGACGCCGCCCAGCAAGAAGGCGAAGGCGCGGCAGGTCGTGCTCTGCTCCGGCAAGGTCTACTACGACCTGATTGAAGAGCGCGAAAAACGCGGCCAGAACGACGTTCACATTCTGCGTCTGGAACAGCTCTATCCCTTCCCCGCCGACGCTTTGGTGCAGGAACTCGAAGGCTACCAGCACTGCGAACTGGTCTGGTGCCAGGAAGAGCCACGCAACATGGGCGCCTGGTCCTTTGCCGCGGAATTCATCGAGGAGATCGCGGCCGATATGGGCTTCACCCAACCGCGCCCGCGCTACGCAGGTCGCCGCGTGGCGGCCTCGCCCGCAACCGGCCAGCATTCGCGCCATGTCGAGCAACAGGCGGAACTGGTCGATCAGGCCTTGACCGTGGGTCTGTCCCACTTCGGCCGCATCGCCTCGCGCAAGGTCGACGAGGCAGGACAAAAGAGCACGGCACAGACGGCCGCCAAACAACGCGGCAAAACAAAACAGGCGGCCGAGTGACTCGATCCGCCCCGTCAAGCGAGCCCAAGTCACTCACGTGCTTGGACAGGCAGCCGATAGCGGTTCTGGCCACCTTGGGAGGCCAGGGGAACGCCGCGCAGGAGAAGGTACAAGATGGCGAGTGAGATCAAGGTCCCGTCTCTAGGCGAGTCGGTGACGGAGGCCACCATCGGCCAGTGGCTGAAGCAAGTCGGCGACAGCGTTGCCGCCGACGAGGCCGTGGTCGAACTGGAGACCGACAAGGTCACTCTGGAGGTCAATGCGCCGGAAGCCGGTGTGTTGAGTGAAATCCTGGCCAGCGAAGGCGACAACGTCGAGGTCGACGCCGTCCTCGCCCGCATCGGCGAAGGTAACGGTAAAGCCGCCAAGCCCTCGACCCAGGCCGAGCCAAAATCCGAGCCGGCTGCAGCGGTCGCCACCGCCAGTGCACCCGAACCCGTCAGTGACCGAGCCACTCATAGCGGTAACGGCCAAAGCGTCGACGTACCGGTTCCCAGCCTCGGCGAATCCGTGACGGAAGCAACCGTCGCCAAGTGGCTGAAGAGCGCCGGCGAGGCCGTCAAGGCCGACGAAGCCATCGCCGAGTTGGAGACCGACAAAGTCACCCTGGAAGTCAATGCGCCCAGCGATGGCGTGCTCAGCGAAATCCTGGCTGAGGAGGACGCGACCGTCGAAGCCGGGGGCTTGCTGGCCCGTATCTCGGCTGGCAGCGCGGCGCCTGCCGCATCGTCTTCCGCTTCCCCGGCAACGGAAAGCAGCGCACCAGCAGGCTCTGCGGCAACGGCACCCGCGAAGGCTAGCGGCTCAGCACCCGCCGTCGCCACTGCTGCCGACCGACTGGATCCCGCCGCCGTGGCGCGCAGCGGTGCCGGCGGCAAGATCACGGCCGGTGACCTGCGCGGTTGGCTTGCGGATCAAACACCGCCCTCGGCCCAGCACCTCTCGCCCGCGGTTCAGCGTCTGGTCGAGCAGCACGGCCTGGACGCTAGCCTGATCGATGCCACCGGACCGCAAGGCCGCATCACCAAGGAAGACGTTCTCGACGTGATCGAGGGGCGCAAGCCCCTGCGCAGCCGCGCCGCGCCGGCCTCGACTCCGGCGCCGTCTCCGGCCGCCAAAGCCCCCATGCCAGCCGTTGAAGCCGGTGCGCGCGAAGAGCGGGTCAAGATGACCAAGCTGCGCCAGACCATCGCCCGGCGCCTGAAGGAGGCGCAGAACACCGCGGCGATGCTGACCACCTTCAACGAGATCGACATGGGCGGCGTGATGGCGCTGCGCGGTCGCCACAAGGAGGCCTTTGAGAAGAAGCACGGCGTCAAGCTTGGCTTCATGTCGTTCTTCGCCAAGGCCTGCGTCGCGGCCCTGGAAGCCTTCCCGGCGGTCAACGCCCGGATCGAGGGCGACGAGATCGTTTATAACAAGTTCTTCGACATCGGCATGGCGGTCTCCACACCGCAGGGCCTCATGGTCCCGGTGATCCGCGACTGCGACGCCAAATCCTTCGCAAGCGTGGAAGCGGAACTGGCCGACGCTGCCGGCCGTGCCCGCGATGGCAAGATCAAGATGGAGGAACTGCAGGGCGGCAGCTTCTCGATCACCAACGGCGGAATCTTCGGCTCTCTGCTTTCCACCCCCATCCTCAATCCGCCTCAGGCAGGAATCCTCGGGCTGCATAAGATCGAGGAGCGGCCGATCGCCGTAAAAGGCGAAGTCGCAATCCGTCCGATGATGTACGTCGCACTTTCCTACGACCACCGGCTGGTCGACGGGCGCGAAGCCGTCGGCTTCCTGGTCAAAGTCAAGCAGGCCATCGAGGATCCGGAAACGCTGTTGCTGGACCTCTAGTTCGGGAAGCCTGGAGCCATCCGTCAGCACGAGATGAGCAGCGCCTACCGTCTCGGCATGACCGCGAACGGATGCATCTGAGTCGCGGGACGCAGCAGCGCCCTGCTTTGATCTTCGTGCGGAAGCGCAATAGAACATCGCCCCATGAACCAAAGATGGCGTTTTCCGCAGGGGCTGCCGGACTCGAACCGGATCTGGGATGACTGAGATGCAGTCCCCCATCAAGATTCTGTACGTTGGAAACATCCAGGGCTTCTTCGGGCATCAGAAGTTCTACTTGATACCGCAGCGGCTGGTGAACGGCTTCACCAGGTGCGGTCACATGGTCTACGTCCTGAACGACCGCGACTTCGCCCGCTACGCCAATCCTTTCCGCAGCCGAGCCTTCGGCGCGCGCAAGGTCGACGGCAAACTGCTAGCGGTCTGCCGCGACTACCGGCCCGATCTCCTCGTGCTCTCAAACTGCGAGATGGTCTCGAACGAGGTGCTGCAGGCGCTACGGGAGAGCCTACCGGACGTCCGGATCGCCTATCGCAATGTCGACAGCCTCAACATGGGTGGAAACCGCAAGAAGGTTGAGCGGCGTCTGGGGGTTGTCGACACTCTGTTCCTCACGTCGAGCGTTTCGGGCCTGAGGGATCCCAGCGGCCGGACGAAACTCGCCTTCATGCCCAATCCGGTCGACCCGAGCCTCGACCGGGGCCGCGCCTTCGAGGCGGCCAACCCGCACTACGATCTCTTTTTCGCGGGTCAGGCCATCCGAGACCAGACGGACCGGCGGCCTGCGCTGCTACGCCGACTGCAAAGCGAACTCGGCGACCTGAAACTTGGGTTCTTCGGCTCAGCGGTCGGCAAGCCCTCACTGTTCGGACAGGGGTATCTCGATGCGCTGGCGCAGTCGGCGATGGGCCTCTCCCTCGACCGGGAGGACGAAAATCCGCTCTACGCCTCGGATCGCATGTCGCATTACCTGGGGAATGGCCTGTTGACCTTCGTGAAGCGCGGCAAGGGCTTCGAGCGCTTCTTCACCGAGCAGGAGGTCGCGTGGTTCGACGGCGCCGACGACGTGATCGAAACAGTCCGGCGATTATCGGCGGATAGGGAACAGCGGCAGCGGATCGCAAAAGCCGGCCGGCGCCGGGCGCACGAGTTGTTCGATTGCGCGCGCATCGCCGCCTGGATGGTGGAGCTGAGTCTCGACCGGCCGTTCAGCCAAAGCTATCCCTGGATCGAAGCCGAGACAGCCGGTTAAGGCAAGATCGTCTCAAGCGGCCTTTTCCAGCACCATGACGCGCGAGAAGTAAGCACGCTCAACCGATAGCGTCTTCAAACCGACCTCGCCGAAGAGAGACTCCAGATCGGTTTCGACGTAGCTGCTGTAGTAGGGTTCGTGAAAGGCAACGGGGAAGTAGTCCAGTAGACCGTCGTAGG
This sequence comes from Algihabitans sp., assembly GCF_965226985.1. Classification (GTDB taxonomy): domain Bacteria; phylum Pseudomonadota; class Alphaproteobacteria; order Kiloniellales; family DSM-21159; genus Algihabitans. Next base: position 4,302,121 of record NZ_OZ245712.1, on the reverse strand, counting down.
ACGGCTGGTCGCCCTTCTGGATCGAATCCACGAACAGCAGTCGCCCGCCGGGCTTGAGGATGCGGGCGATCTCTTCGGCGACCTGCGGCCGCACCTTTGGCGGAAGCTCGTGAAACAGAAAGATGCAGCTCGCGAGATCGTAGCTGGCGTCCGGCAGACCGGTCGCTTCGGCTGCCGCCTGCAGTGTCTCCACCCCGCGCCAGCGTCGCAGGTTCTGCGCGGTCTGAGCGAGATAATCCGGACTGAGATCAAGGGCCGTAACTTGAAGCCGCGGATAGTTGTCCTTGACGAAAGTCAGGAAACGGCCGGTTCCGCAGGCGATATCGATCATTCGGGTTTCGGCCGAACGACGGTCGTGGAGGAAAGAACCCAACGGCACCAGAGCCTGACGGCGCATGGCATCGGCACCGCCGGTGAAGAGCACTTCGACCTGATGATCGTAGATTGCAGCCGAGTCCGGAGAAAGCCAGCCATCGGACTGAAAATGGAAGTTTTGCAGATAGTAGCGCGGGTAACGCGCCCGATCGGCCTGATTCAAAACCTCATCGTGCCCGCCGCTATGCCGCCGCCGCTCGACCGAGCGCAGATCGCGAAAGTAGCGAGACGCACGGCGAAGAGCCCCAACGGGTTCCTCCAGCAGATCGTGGGGCATGCGGTAGAGACCGGCGTCGATGTTCTCCCAGTCGCGCTGCAGCAGCCCACGCAGATCGGCAAGGATCTCGTCCTGCCCGGCAAAGGGCCCCTCGATGGGTCGCTTCGGTTTGATCGGCCGGGTCAGACGGGCCGAGAGCGCGTACTGCCCAAAATACACACCGACCCTTGCGGTCTGCCCCAGAGCGTAGGCTGCTCGCGCAACGTTGGACATGCCTCTCTCCGCTGCTTTCGTCTCCGGCATAGCCAACTATCTCCCTTTGAAGCTCTCGCGCAAAGCTCGGCGGGTCGGTCCGCGTAGAATGCGTTCAGGCAGCAGTTTCGCGATCCCGCGATAGGCGCGATTGCTCGCCCCGATCGTCACCACGTTCTGTCGACCCAGCGCCCGCAACGCCTGGTCCGCGACGTCCTTCGCCGAACTCATCGGTGAACCGGCAGGCTGGCGACGCCCCCCCGCCCTCTCGAAGAAACGGGTCTTGGTGGGACCTGGGCAGACAGTCAGCACGTCGATCGGTTCGTACTCCAACTCGCTCGCCAGTCCCTGAGCGTAGAAGTAGTCGAAGGCCTTGGTCGCCGCATAGGTCGCCAGATACGGCAAGGGTTGAAAGGCAGCAGTCGAGGCGACCACCACCAAACCGGCCCGTCGCCCCTCCTCACGAGCCCGCTGCAACATCTCGGGCAAAAGGGCGCGGGTGATCACCGCCGGCGCGACCACGTTGACTTCGATCATCGCCCGCTCGGTCAGCGGTTCGTTCTCAACCGCCCGACCGAAGGCACCGAGCCCGGCATTGTTGATCAGCAGGTCCGGCGCGAAGGCCTGAGCGGCCTGGACCAAAGAGTCGCGGCCCTTGTCTTCGGACAGATCGGCCACCAGCCTCTCGACATGGCGTCCCGTCTTCTTCAGCGCATCGGCCAACTCCCCCAACGCAGTGTCGTTTCGGCCGGTGAGCAGCAGATCGGTCCGGTCGGGCAGAGCTTTCGCGAAAGCCTCTCCGATACCGCTGGACGCACCAGTGATGACGGCCCGTCGATAAGGCCCGTGATGATCTTTGCGTCGTGTCATGTCGCTAATGTGTTCCCACCAGGCCCGAGATCAATCGGCGGGCAAGTCCAAGGGAGAAGGCTGCTGTGCAACGGCTCGAACCAAATCCCGGTCAGGAATCGGTTTGGGACTATCCCCGTCCCCCCCGGCTCGAACCGGTATCGGACAGGCTGGAAGTCATCTTCAATGGAGTCACGGTAGCCGACACCACCCGTGGCTTCCGCGTGCTCGAGACGAGCCATCCCCCCACCTACTACTTCCCACCGGAAGACGTCCGGACAAAGCTGCTGCAAGCGGCGCCGGGCCGCTCACTGTGCGAATTCAAGGGTGAGGCCGCCTATTGGACGCTGACTGTTTCGGGACGCGTCTCGGAACGTGCGGCCTGGTCCTATCCTTCGCCTTGGCGACCCTTCGAAGCCTTGAAGAAGCACTACTGCTTCTATGCCAGCCGGGTCGACGAATGCCGTGTCGGCGGCGAAAGGGTCCAGTCCCAGGACGGCGACTTCTACGGCGGCTGGATTACAAGCCGAGTCGTGGGGCCCTTCAAGGGAGCGCCCGGCACAATGGGCTGGTGAACCCCAGCGGGAGATGACTTGTGTTCCGCAACCCGGCCTCGCAGCCTGCGAGCGAGGCCTAGGCTTCTAAATTTTGGGATAGACGCGCCGCGTCGGCTTGATGCTGACGGACTGAAACAGCCCGGCTTCGGCGTAGGGGTCCTGCTGAGCGAAGGCTTCGGCAGCAGCTCGATCCGGTACATCGAGGATGATCAAGCTGCCGGCTGGCGTATCGCCGTCCTCGCCGATCAACGGCCCCGCATAGACCAGCTGATCCGAGTGCCGCTCCAGGAACTGGAGGTGCCGGGGACGACTGTCCTTACGAACCTCGGTCGTTCCCGGCTTGTCTGTACAGACAAGCGCAAACAGCATCGTTTCCGCCTCCACCAACGTTTCATCGTTTTTGCCATCCGAAGCCTAGAGCGCGATCGTGTTTGATGGAAGCGAAACCGCTTCCATCAAACACGCGAATCGCACTGTAAAACTTACGATGGGGCCAGCAAACGCGGAGCGGCCCGAGCCTCTTCACTGCGGTTCGTTCTTTGAAGCCCGACCTAAAGACTAAGATTGAAGGCAATGGAGATGCGCGTCGCCGATCCGAAATAGGGGCGCACGGCATGGCTGAGCCAGGAGGGAAACATCACCATCAGGCCGGCGCGAGGGCTGATCGTTTCGCTGGCACCCATCGCAGCACCGCCGGTCGCCGCCACGGTCAGGCGCGGCGCATACATGGCCGGGGCCACGCCCCGCGGATCCTGGATCTCGAACTCGCCGCCAAGCGAGGGATCGGCCGCAATTCCCCCGTCGTCCACGTAGTAGACGCCGGACCAAAAGCAGCCAGGGTGCGTGTGAAACTCGTTCCCGTGGCCGCTGCGATTGACATTCGCCCAGGCGTTGACCTGCCAGTCGGGACGCACCTTGGCCCCCTGACGGTCGCAGGTCAGGTCTTCGGCCAACCGCTTGGCGCCGTTCAGCAAAGCCGCAGCCGCTTTGCCGCCCCAGTCGGCGAAATCCCAACTCGACTGCCAGCCGCCGAGATTGGAGTGGACGCTGCCGGCATGCGTCCGCTCTCGCTCTAGCACAACCCTCTTCAGATCGGCATTCAGCGGCCCCGCGTCTGGGAGCTGGAACAAGGCGATCGGGGTCGGAAAGAGCAGTCGAAGCTGAACCTGCGCTTTTTTCCCAGCGGCCTGCCGCGTATCGCCCTGCTGGAGCGGCTCTGTCATGCTGTCATCTCCAGAGGGTTGTCCGGCCTCTGCAGCTCTTCCAGCGGCCAGCGCGGCCGCGCAGGGGCGTCCAGAGCATCGCGCTGCCCGAGACGCAGGCGCTCCAGCCCGGCCCAGGCGATCATCGCGGCATTGTCGGTACAGAGCTTCGGCGGAGGCGCCACCAATTCGGTTCCTTCGCTCTCGGTGAGGTCCGTCAACGCGTGGCGCAGAGCGCGATTGGCTGCCACGCCACCAGCCACGACCAGAGGCCCCGGCCGGCCCGTATCCTGGCGAAACCGCACCAGAGCGTTGCGGCTGCGATCGATCATCACCTCGGCCACCGAAGCCTGAAAGCTGGCCGCAAGATCGGCGCGGTCTTGTGGCGACAACTCCACCAGTCGCTCCACCTGCTGCCGCACCGCCGTCTTCAGTCCGGAGAAGGAAAAGTCGCAGCCAGGACGGCCCTTCAAGGGACGCGGCAAGGGGAAGCGGGCCGGGTCTCCGGTCTCCGCCGCGCGCTCGACCGCAGGACCGCCAGGGTAGCCGAGCCCAAGCAGCTTGGCCGTCTTGTCGAAGGCCTCGCCAACCGCATCGTCGATAGTACCGCCATAACGGCGGTAGCGCCCGACTCCTTCGACGGCGAGCAACTGGCAATGCCCCCCGGAGACCAGCAACAGCAGGTAAGGGAAGTCCAGACGGTCGGTCAGACGCGCCGTCAGGGCATGGCCCTCAAGATGGTTGACCGCCACGAAGGGTAGACCGCGCGCCGCGGCGATCGCCTTGCCGGTCATGGCAGCCACCAGGACGCCGCCGATCAGCCCAGGCCCAAGGGTGGCGGCGACACCCTGGAGATCGTCGAAGCCGACGGCGGCTTCGCGCAACGCCTTGACGATGAGGCCGTCCAGGTGGTCCAGATGGCTGCGCGCGGCGATCTCGGGAACGACGCCGCCGTAGGGACGATGTTCCGCAAGTTGCGACAGCACGATGTTCGCACGGATGTCGCCCGCGTCGTTGACCAACGCGACCGCCGTCTCGTCGCAGGAAGACTCCAGACCAAGGACCAGCATGCCGCTTACATGGGCAAGTCGGACCGCCTTTGGCAAGCGCGGGCTTGCTTGCGCTCTGGCGCTCTTCCTGACGGTGGCCGTCCAGGATCCGGGCGAGGGCGGAGCGGCCGACGCCCAATCCGGCCTCGCCCAAGTCCCAGGGGGCAACGGCGCCTGGTTGTCGCCTGCACCCGCGCTGGTCGCCGACGACCCGCTCGCTCTAGCCGACCCGCAGTCGACGGCAGTGATCGTCTTCCTCCCCGGAAGCTCCACCGAGGGCAGAGCCGACAACTGTCGGCCGCTGGAGCCTCGGGTCGGAACCACGCCCAAGATTCTGCGAGATCTAGCGGGCCAGTCGATCGCGGGTAGGACCCTTGCCGTCTTCGGCTTCTGCAGCGACACGAAGCTCGGCAGCTTCCGCAAAGACCGCTATGTCGGCACCCCCAAGGTCATCGGTCGGCGTGACGACCTTCGCGCGCTCGTCCGCGCCTTTCGTGCGGCGGGTTTGCCGGCAGAGCACCTGTTTCTTGCGGGCCATTCGGCGGGCGGCTGGGCCGCGCTTCTGCTGCAGCGCGACGACCCGGCCGGGATCAATGCCGTGGTTGCCTTCGCACCGGCCTTCACGGGACCGCGCGACAGGCGCACGGCAAGTTGGAGCAGAGTGCGCCAGGAGATGGTCGACCATCTCGGCGAAGCCGAACGGCTTCAGGCTCTGGTCATGGCCGTCGTCGACGACCCCTACAATCGCCCGCAGGATCTCGCCTTCCTGGAGGCTGTTCCCGGAGTTCAGTTACTCAGTCTAGAGAGCGACAATCTGGCGGGCCAAACCTGTCAGGGCGGCGACCCGCACCAACTGGTCTATCGGGATTGCTTCGCCGAAACGCAAGGCGTCAGGATCACCAGCTATCTGGAGCAGCGCCTCGTCAAGGCCGAAAGAGCGATCCGGCAAGCCCGCTAAGCCGGCCTCACCCCAAGTCCGCTTGGTCATCCCGGCGAAAACGTCGGCCCGGCGAAAACGTCGGCCCAGCGAAAACGTCAGATCGTGCGACATCGCTCCAGGGTCGCTTGCAATACTCGCAAAGGCTGCGTAACCCTTGCGGTGCCATGACCACGACAGCCCCAAGGATCCGCCTCGGAACCCGAGGCAGCCCGCTCGCACTGGCCCAGGCCACCGAGGTTCGACGCCGCCTGATCGCCGTCCATCCCGAATTGGCCGAGGAAGGAGCGGTGGAGGTCGTCGAGATCAAGACGACAGGCGATCGCGTCACCGATCGGCCGCTGGCGGAGATCGGCGGCAAGGGCCTCTTCACCAAGGAAATCGAAGGGGCTCTGGCGGCCGGAGAGATCGACGCCGCCGTGCACTCCATGAAAGACGTCCCGACTTGGCTACCTGATGGCTTGGCCCTGGCCGCCTACCTACCCCGCGAAGACGTGCGCGATGCTTTCTTTTCACCGCACGCAGACTCGGTCGCGACCCTCCCCAAGGGCGCCCGTGTCGGCAGCGCATCTCTGCGCCGTCAGGCACAACTCCTTCTGATCAGGCCGGATCTGAAGGTCGGACTGATCCGTGGCAACGTCGAAACACGGCTGCGCAAGCTGGAGGCCGGCGAGGTGGACGCCACACTTCTCGCGGTCGCCGGTCTCAACCGCCTGGGACGCAGCGCGACGATCCAGACACGCCTTTCGACCGAGGAAATGCTGCCGGCCGTAGGACAAGGAGCCGTCGGGCTGGAACTGCGTGCGGACGATGAGCGTACGTACAAATACACACGCGCACTGAACGATCCGCAAACGGAAGCAAGGGTCTCCGCCGAGCGTGCTTGCCTCGAGGTCTTGGAAGGCTCCTGCCGTACGCCGATCGCGGCCTTAGCCGAGGTGACCGAAGGCGACCGGCTGCAATTCCGGGCCCTGGTCGCAGAACCGGACGGCTCAGCCGCCTGGCGCAGCGAGCGCGAAGGCCCGCTGTCCGACAGCCTTCATCTGGCGCGCGACGCCGGCGCAGAGCTGCGAAAGTCCGCCGGAGAGGGCTTCTTCGAGCGGCTGGCCGACCTCTTCTGATGCGTCTGCTGGTCACGCGCCCGCGCGACGAGGCCGATCGCTTTGCCGAAGATCTGAAAGCCCTTGGGCACACATCGATCCTAGCCCCGCTGCTGACCATCGAGACCCGCCAAGAAACGCCGGACCTGGAAGGCATCGGCGCCCTTGTCTTCACCAGCCTGAACGGTGTACGCGCCTTCGCCGAAAACAGTTCGGAGCGTGGTCTGCCGAGCTACGTCGTCGGGAGCCGGACAGCGGCGGAGGCGCGGGCGGCCGGCTTCACAGACGTGCAGTCAGCGGACGGAGATGTCGACAAGCTCGTTGAGCTGATCGCCTCGACTCGCGAAAACGAGGCCAGCCCGCTTCTGCAGGTGACGGGCGTTCACATGGCCGGCGATCTTGGCAAACAGTTGAGCCGCCGGGGTTATGAGGTTCGCCGCGCAGTTCTCTACGAGGCAAAGTCGGTAGATCGTCTGCCCGATGCGGCGCGTACGGCCTTGGAAACAGGAGAGATCGACGGTGCGGTCTTTTTCTCGCCACGTACAGCCGCCAGCTTTGTTCAGCTCGTACGGGCGTCCGGACTGGAGCACTCCACAGAGAATCTGCTAGCCTTTTGCCTTAGTCCTGCCATTGCGGCTGAAGCAGGAGCCGTAACATGGGCAAACGTACGGGTTGCCGCACACCCGACTCAAGCGGCCTTACTGGCGGCACTTGCCGAGACCCAGCAGACAGCGCAAGAGGACGCAAGCATGGCGCAGGACGGCGAAACGCCCGGCAAGGATGCGACCAAAAGCGAGAAGACGCAGAAGACAGCCGAGAAATCGGACGGAAGCTCTGGCAACGCCAATGACGCGAGCCATGGGATAACGCCGGATCGAACCACTTCCGCAGCTTCCGTCGAGGGGAAGCCGCAAGCGGCAGCGGCAGCAGCCGGAAGCGGCTCCGCCGTGACAAAGGCTTCGGCATCGTCGACGCCCGCCTCGGCCGCCGAGCAGGTCATCGCACGCTTCGGCGGCCTGCGCCCGACGGCGACCAAGCTGGGCGTGGCGGTCTCGACCGTTCAGGGCTGGAAAGCGCGCGGCCACATTCCGGAAACACGCCACGAAGATCTGCGCGCGGCTGCCAAGGCACATGGCATCGAGATCGACGACATCGACCTGACGACAACACAGGCAGCGAGCCAGTCCAACCAGGCCGCAGCACCGGCTACGGTCAATCCTTGGACAGAACCGGCAAGCAGTCGCGACACACCAGCCGCCCACGAAACGGCGGCCACGCCGGGTACCGTCGGTCCCTTGTCCGGAACGACTCGGGCAGCGGAGCGTCAGGATCGGAGCGATCCAGACGTAACGAGTACGAGCAGGCGGCAAGGCGATCCTGCGGAAGACTCTCGGGACGACGAAGAAGAGGCGCACCACCGGGAATACCGAGACCACGGACCCGCCCCAGCCACCGCGTCGCGTGGGGGCGGTTTGGTGCTCGGCCTGGGTTTGGCGATCGTTCTTTTTGCCGGAGGTGCCATCGCCGCCGTTTACACGCGCGACTACTGGGAACCTTTCCTGCCGGCAGACCCAAGCGCGAGCTTGCAGACGGACGTGACCGGCCTGAACGACCGCGTCGCCCGTCTGGAAGCGGCACCGCCGGCAGTCGATCCGGCCCGTCTGGACCGGCTGTCGGATCGGCTCGACGGTATCGCCGAGGATCTGGCTGGGCTCCCTGATGGGGAGACTGGTGCCGCTGCGATCACGGAGCTGGAGCGCAGACTGGGCGAGCTGACAGCGCAGGTGCAGACAAATTGGGGGGCAACCACGACAGCAGGCGGGCAACCGTCCCCGGCAGGCGTCTCACCCGCAGATGTAAGCCGACTGGAGGATCGGATCAGCCAGATGACGGCGGACCTTGAGGACCTGCGCGGCACAGTGACGGAAACAGGTATCACGGCCGCTAACGCCGCCAGCGCCGCGGCAGACTCCGCGCTGGCCGACTCAGCCGCTCTGTCTGAGCTGCAAAGCGAGCTCTCCTCGCTCCAAGAGGATCTGCAAGAAGTTCAAGGGCAAGCCCAGCAGGCTCTGAGCGCCAGCGCCGGCGACAGCGGATTGGCCCTGGCCTTGGGGCAGCTGCGCGACGCCCTGCGCTTCTCCGCCCCCTTCGAGACGGAGCTACAGGCCGTCCGCGGTTTGATTCCCGCCGGCGATCCTCTGCTGGAGGTTCTCACCCCGCTGGACACCTACGCGGGTCGCGGCGTACCGACACGCGACGAGCTTGCCGTCCGTTTCGAGCCGATGGCCCGCAGCGCGGTCGCCGCCAGCTACGACGACAGCTGGAGCGGCCGGCTGATGTCGCGCGTGTCGGAAGCGGTCAGCGTCCGTCCCGTAGGCGAAGTCGAAGGCGACAGCGCACGCGCGAGAATTGCGCGTGCAGAGGCGCGGCTGGACAACGACGACTTGGCGGGCGCCGTCGAGGCCTTGTCGGGTCTGCAAGGCCAAGCAGCGGCCATCGCCGAAACCTGGAGCACCGATGCCTCCGCGCGCTTGGCCGGTGAAGAAGCCTTGACTGAACTGACTCGCCGGACTCTGGCACGCCTGACTCCGGCGACAGGCCCATCTGCGGCAAGCGAGTAACGAAGGGAGGGCCGTCGATGATCCGCGCACTGGTTTACTTCGGCCTGGTCGCCGTTGCGATTGCGCTCGCCTATCTGCTGGTGATCGTGGCGCCCGGCGAGGTCGTTGTTCAATGGCTCGGTTGGCAGCTGCGCACCTCGATCGCCGTCGCGATTCTCGCTCTGATCTTTGTTTGCGCCTTGACGGCGATCGGCTACTACGGCTGGCGCCTGCTCCGGCGCGCGCCTAAGGACTTCTGGAACCAACAGGGCCAGGAGCGGCGCAACCGTGGCTACCGGGCGCTCAGCCACGGTTTGGTCGCGGTGGCGGCGGGCGATCCGCATGAGGCGAAACGCTGGGCCAAAAAAGCCCAGAAGCTGCTGGACGACCAGCCTCTGTCGCGCTTGCTCTCGGCGCAGGCGGCTCAGCTCTCGGGCGAAGCCCAAGGGGCTCGGGCACACTTCGAGAAGATGCTGGAGGCCGAGGAGACGCGGTTTCTGGGTCTGCGCGGCCTGTTGATGCAGGCCTTGCGCGATGGCGACGATGCGGCAGCCTTGGACTACTTGCGCCAAGCCAAGGAGTTGCGGCCGGAAACTCCCTGGGTCATCGATCACCTCTTCGAGGTCGCGCAGCGCCGTGGCGACCTCAAGACCGCCGAGCAGGCGGCCTTGTCGGCCGCCCGCTACGCGGTATGGCCGAGAGAGGTGGCCTATCGGAAACGAGCCGTTGTCCTCACCGCCAGGGCCCAGAGAGCCGCGAGTGCCAAGGATTCCGCCTCCGCAGTCGCGGATCTGAAGGAGGCGCTGAAGAGTGCGCCGGATCTCGTACCAGCCGCGGTGCTGCAGGCACGCTTGGAAGCCGAGCTGGGACATGAGCGCCGGGGTGCGAAACTTCTGGAAGCGACCTGGAAACGCCAGCCTCATTCCGAGCTGGCTGAGGCCTATCTGGCTTTACAGGCCGACACCCCACCTCTCGCCCAGGTCAAGCGGATCGAGAAGTTGACCGCAACCACTCCCGACCATCTGGAGTCCCGCTTGGCGCGCGCGCGCGTGGCCCTGGAGGCGGAACTCTGGGGGGAGGCCCGCAAATACTTGCAGCGGTCGATCGCCGAGCAGACAGATCGCCGCGTCTATCAACTGATGGCCGAACTGGAGCAGCGCGAACACAACGACCGGGAAAGCGCCCACGATTGGCTCCGCAAGGCCGAGCAGGCGAAGTTGGAGCCGATGTGGACCTGCGATGCCTGCGGCACGGCGGCACGACACTGGACGGCGCATTGCAGTCACTGCGGCAGTTTCGACACGCTTGCATGGCGGTGCCCGCTCCAGCCACTCGAGGACACGAGCCTGGACGACGACGGAAATACCCCATCTCCCATCGTGACAGGCCAAGCCGTCGTCGTCGGTGAAAGCCGCACACCAGCTCCGACAGCCTAGAGCAGGATCGCCATAGATGGAATCGCTCCGGCGATCCCATCTATGGCGCGAATCCTACTCTAATCATGAGGTTCGGAGCGCGATCGTCTCAGGTGGAAGCGTTTGGCATCCACCTGAGACGATCGCGCTCTAGCTGCCTTCCGACGTGGCGATATGGCCAGCGGATTGACGGCACAGAGCCGCTGCATTACCTATGCGCCTCCCCGCGTATCTGGGCGGGATTTGGAAGATTGGGTTCTTTCTTGAACCGGCACGCTGGTCTACAGCGTTGGTTTCGCCGACGTAGCTCAGGGGTAGAGCAACTGATTCGTAATCAGTAGGTCGCAGGTTCAAATCCTGCCGTCGGCACCAGGCCCTCCCGCTTACCTCCTATCTCCGTTCGAAGGCTTCAAACGAAGCCTCGCGCCAACACGGTCGCCCTACTGAACCGGAAACTGTCTTCTGGAGTTGCATTTCATCGCACCACGACAACTTTATATAATTATTTTTAGCGAAATCCTGTATAATCAGATAGGGCGTTGAATTGCTTCAGCGCAGACAATTGCACACTGCGTCGACTCCAATCAAAGCGAAGGTAGGCAATATGCGACCGTTTCGAAAAAGTCTCATTGCCATAATTTGTTTGGCTGTTGTCGGAGTTTCTTCTCAATCGGAAGCGAGTGTGATCACTGCAAATATTGAGTTCAACAAAGTAATATTTGAAGGCACAATATACAGAGGCCCTTATGCAGAGAAAGTTGACATCGTTGACACTGTTATAGGGGCGAAAATTTCTGCTAAATTTCAGATATTTGATACGAATAATAATTTCCAGCTTGACTATGGAGAGACGTTAATTTTCGACTATTCTGACCCAATGGGAATGATTAACAGCGCTAGTTACATAAAAGACGGAGATGTTTTAATCGGGGGCGGCCCGAACATTTATAATTTTCAAATTCTCCCAATGCCCACTGACGTTAACTCCCGTCAGCAATTTTATTTTACGGCCTTTGTAGACTTAGCCCTCATGACCGAACTTGATATCTCCGGACCGACTTCCGCTGGAGCTTTCGTATGGGATGGCGATAATGGGTTTTTCTATGGCTACAACTCCTACCAGTGGCTTGAGTACGACGGCTCACCTCCGCCGCCGGTACCACTTCCAGCTGCTGCCTGGTTTTTCCTGACCGGCTTGGCTGGACTTGCAGGCCTGAAATTGCTGAATCCGCGGCGGCAAGGAAGAACGGCAACTTAGGAACATCCGCGCAGTCTGTTTATCGGGGGCCGCCAGAATCGCCAAAACTCATCGACCCTAGGCACGTCAGGAGTTATGGCGGTGGAGAAGGTCAACTCCACATCCGGGTGTTGATGTGGCGTTCCTCGTCGCCCAGGGCATCCGCGTAGATGGCGGTGGTGGCCAACTGTGTGTGACCCAGCCATCGCTGTACGAGATTCAAGGGAACGCCCTTGGTCACCGCCGTGACACCGAAACCGTGCCTCAGACCCTTCGGTGTTGCGGCCGCGCCTTGCACGCCGGCCTCGTTGAGAATGCTCTTGATCAGGCGCCAAGCGTGCGTCCTGGACCAGTTCCAGAGGGGCTGTTTGGTCTCGCGCGCCTCCCCCTGCCTCAGGCGTATGGCGTGTACGCGGTCGAGGTCCGTCAATAGGCGTTCGGGTACGGGCACAAGCCGGTAGTGGCAACCACTCCGACTTTTCAGAGTGCGAAAGATGAGCCCGTCCTGCTGAAAGTCGACGCGCGATACGTCCAGCTCCAGCGCCTCGGACAGACGACAGCCAGAATAGGCAAGCGTCGCGCAAAACGTGTAGATCTCGGAACGGCGTGAACGGGCGACCGCCAGGGCCGCATCCCGTTCCGACGCGGTGATGTACTTTCGCCCCCCATCAAGATCATAGAGCCTTTGTTTTACAAAAATACTTGACCGAGACCACGATTTATTTCGCTCTGCGAAATGTATTGCATGATGCATTTAATAAGCCCCCAAAATCTGTAGTGAATTCTCGGACATCATTGGTATTATTGGTTGAATTTTTTGAGATGCAACCCTTTCAGATATAGGGTTTCAAGCGAAATCGCCGCCGTAAGGCAAGCTTCGGCGATCCATAACTCCAACCACCCGATCCAACTATTTGATTTCTAACGAAAACACAATCCTAGGTAAAAAGTTCCATGAACTAATATTTTTTGGATTAATTCAAAAAACTATCGATATTTACATAAAATATTGTAATTAAATTTCAATAAATTGCTTCTTACTCCCCATACGCTCTTGTTCTGACTTCCATAAATACATGGCCACCTCCGCCGCCAGGTCGCTCTTTATCTGATTCTGTTACCGTCGTCTCGCGTTTGCCGACAGACGGTAAATCTCCATTGAGTTGCAAAACGGAAAGCAGAATGCAGATTGAAACCTCCAAGTCCCAAAGCCAGGCTCAGGTTCTGATCGCCGCCAGCGATCCACAGACAGTCTCCGAAAAACTTCGCGAGGCCTTAGGTGCTGCGGACATCGCCTGTGTCAGCACAACTTGCGGAACAAAAGCCTTCGACCTCTTCCGGCCCGACGTCGCCAGTTGCACCTTGGTCGATTTACTGCTTCCCCCCTCCGGCGGCCTCGACGTTCTCACAAAGCTTCGGCGGAAGCGGCCGAACGCTCCGGTTCTGATCTTCGGCGAGGCACCGAGCGCACGCGCAGCTGTCGAAGCGATGCGCTTGGGAGCCAACGACGTTCTGGAGACACCGCTCGATCCCCAACTGCTGCAAACGCGCATTCTCCAGCTCATTACCCAGGATCGGCACAGGATCGCCGCCGAGCAGGCCGCCAGAGACCGTAACGGTCGTATCTCAACCCTGTCTCGACGCGAACGCCAAGTCCTCGACCTTGTCCTGCAGGGCCTGTCCAACAAAGAGACTGCGCGTGTTCTAAAGGTGAGCCCGAAGGCGATTGAGATCTATCGCGCAGGCATGATGCGCAAGCTGGGGCAAAGATCTTCGGTGGTCATGGCGACTTGGGTTTCGCAGTGCCCGGGGTGCAATGCCAGTCCACTCCCCCACAATCCTCATAGCGTTTGAGAAAGGCCAGTCGCCAAGTTCCTCCGACGGGCGCCATCCCCTTACGGATAACCCGAGATAAGATAAAGATTCTCATCAAATATCACTCCCACTGATTTGCTGGTCTTCTACCTCTGCCGTTTGACGCGACTTCCTAATCGCACGACACAAAGGAAAACCACATGGCTATTGAGAAATCTGCTGCCTCGAACAGTCTTGCTGAGGTGATCGACCGCATTCTCGACAAGGGTATCGTTGTCGATGCCTGGGCTCGCGTCTCATTGGTGGGTATCGAACTTCTGGCGATCGAAGCCCGCGTCGTTGTCGCGGGCGTGGACACCTACCTGAAATACGCCGAGGCGATCGGACTCACGTCCAACGCCTCCGAGGCTGTCGCCGTGGGAATCGGCGCGAATCCCGAGCCGGCTTACCTCTAGCGCCGGCAAAGGACCGTGCGACTGGATCTCCGGTACCGGATGTTGGGCTAGCCTCTCCCCTGTCAGCGGCCCTTCCCCCCTTCCGTCTGCCGGAACCAGTCGCACGGATCTTCTCGAGACAAACCCAATAGCGGCCAACTCTGAAGGACCCTGAAGCGATGACCAGCTATCGAGACTTCCACGAGTTGATCCAGACGATCGATGCCGCATCCCGTAAGCGGGAGATCGATACCGATGTGCGAGCCGTCGAATCGGCGGCACGCCGCAGTGCCGTCGCGCACCTGCGCGCCGCCGCAAAGTCGCAACTGTCTCACGCCCGCACGGAACTTCAGGATCTGAAGAACCAACGTAGCTTCGTGCGGCGGCGCATACGGGATGAGATGCGCGCACAGCTCCTGAACCTGAACGCCGATGTCGACAGACTCCGCGATCAGGTCCGAAAGACAGTCAGTGCGCTCAAGGATACAACCGGTGACCTCGCCGTCGAGCGACAACAGCGGACAGCGGCTTTTCGTGCTAGCTTAAGTCAGCAAATCGCCCAACGCCGAAACGACACGCAACGCCTTCTGACCGAATTCGGCGACCTGCGTGCTGAACGGGCCGCCAAGACACGAACGAAACTTTCGAGCGGACTTAGCGAACTCCGCGCCGCCACAGCCAGCGCGCTTGCGACACATCGCGCCGAACGCGCAAGGTTGAGTGCCGGTTGGGCCGCGATCAGACAGCGCCAGGCTGTGCGTTCCAGCGCCCCTCTTCCACTCACTCTATCTGATCCGCGCCAGGATCTCAGGGTCGCACAGACTCTGCTGTCATCCGCTTCATCCGATTCAAGGGAGCCGAACGTCGTTCAGTCGCCGCTCGCCGACCCAGCAGGTCGACCTCAGGGTCTGGCGCATCGAGAAACAGCATCCCAGGGACAGGACCGCAGCTGAAAGCCGTGCGAGACGAGGCGCCCCTGAGGAGAGCGATATGAATGCCATCGGCCAGACCAAGGCACAGCAGTCACTGCAGAAACCGCAACACCAACCACGGCCCGGCTTCATTGAGAACGACCGGCTGGCCGAACTGGCCAACCGTATGCGTGCCTACCTGCGTGCAGGTATCCCGGTTCATCTGCGCGGCCCAGCCGGCTGCGGCAAGACCTCGATCGCGATGCATGTCGGCAGTTCGCTCAACCGCCCGATCTCGATGGTCGTGGGGGACAAGAACATGACGACCGCCGATTTGGTCGGCGCCAAGTCAGGCTATCAGACAACCCGTGTCGTGGATAACTTCGTGAACTCTGTCACCAAGGTAGAGGAGAACGCAATCCAAGGCTGGCAGGATCATCGCCTGACGGTGGCCTGCCGCGAAGGTCACACCTTCATCTACGACGAGTTCAACCGCTCCCCGGCTTCGGCGAACAACGTCTTCCTAGGTGTCTTGGAGGAGCGCGTTCTCATCCTACCGGCGCACAACAAGCGTGAAGAGTACCTGAAGGTACATCCGAACTTTTCGCTCATTCTCACCAGCAACCCAACCGAGTACGCCGGAACCCACACGGTGCAGGACGCCCTAGCCGACCGGATGATCACGATAGAACTGGATCATCAGGACCGGGAAACCGAGATCGACATCACCCTGGCGCGGTCGGGCGTATCTCGTGCTGTGGCAGAAAGGATCGTCGACTTCGTGCGCGCCTACCGCAGCTCCGGCGCCTACGACCAGACGCCGACCATGCGCGCATCGATCATGATCGCGAAGATCGTGGAAGCCGGCGCTCTGGAGCTGACAATGCGAAACCCCTTGATCGGACAGATCTGCGCCGACGTGCTTCACGCCAGGTGCGGGAACGCAAGCGATCGGACGCTTCACGCGGTCAGAATCCGCTTTCTGACCGAACTGGCGCGCCACCACTTCGACGGCGCCCCTCGGCCGATCCTTGCCGAAGAGACGGCAAGAACGGCGACATCCGGTGAATTGCCGGTCGGAACCCAGACACCGGAGATCACCGCAATCGGAGGCACAGCATGAGCGACTACTCCAAAGCCCGCGGAATGCACAACATCATCACGCCCAGCGAGCGCGCGGATCCGCTTCTGGCAAAAAACCGCGGGAGACTGATCACCAAGCTGGCGCGTCTCAATCATCAGAAGCTGCTGCTCGAGCGTCTCAACCGGGTTTGGATCGAACAACAGCAAACGACACTGGCTCGCCTGCAGAGACTCAACACACAGATCGACGCCATCAACGCCGTGACCGGCATTTCGATGTCAACGGAGCCTAGGAGTCGGACCGCGGCAGGCAAAACAGAACAACCGAGCTAGACGGACGAAAGCGGCCTTCGTGGATCGTCCGAGAGAAGGAGATGACGTTATGGCGAATCGCCCATCACCACCATCCAGCATGCCGCCACCGCGTGGTAGCAGCGCTCAGTCCAGCCTTTTGCTTGAAGGTCTTACACTGCTGGCGAAAATGGCGGGACAAGCCTTGGAGCAGGGCACGACCGAGCTTTCACGCAGCGTTCGGGTTCCGCTAGGCGGCGGCTCGGGCGCAGCGGGCGAAGGCCCGGGTGTCCTGGATGCCAGCTTGCGTGTGCGCAGTTGCAGTGAAGCCGCCGCAGCGGCAACGGACGACAGCACAGCGCGCTCCAGGGAATCGGCCCCGCAGACGCGTCTACGGGAACCCTTGGTCGATGTCTTCGACGAGGACAGCGAGATCGTTGTCGCCGCCGAGGTACCGGGCTGCGGTATCGAGGACGTCGATGTTTCGATCGCAGACGACGGATATAGCCTCACGCTGACGGCCAAGGGCGTTCGCGGCTACCGCCGACATCTTGCTTTGCCGGCATCGGTCGACCCGACACCGATCGAAAAGAGCTGCAACAACGGCATGTTGAACGTTCGTTTGGGCAAGGGTGGCGATCGTTCGACGACAGCGGCATCGACAAGCGCAACTTCAGAGACCGACACACCGGAAACAGCGGCATAGACCGTTCTTGTGAGACGGCGGTCACGACCCGCTCGGGCCCGACTTCAGCTTTCACCTATGGATAGGAATGGTCAAGCAATGGCTTCACATCTACCTAACGGCACCGCTCCAACTTCCGATGCAAATGTTTCGGATCAAGGCCAATATCTCTATTGCGTCATCGCCGGGAACGAACCTCTCACATTCGACGTAGACGGCATCGGGGGAGCCGGCGATAAGGTCTACAGCCTGCCTTTCGACGGCCTATCGGCCGTGGTCAGCGCCTCCCCAGAGGCCGAGTACGACGGAACGCGCCGGAACTTGACGGCACATATGCGGGTTCTCGAAACCGTCATGGCGGATCACACCATCGTGCCGATTCGTTTCGGCAGCGTGGCGCCGACGCCGGACGCCGTCAATGAGACTCTTCTGAAGCCACAACGCGACACCATTCGAACGGTTCTCTCGGAACTCGAAGGGCGCGCGGAAATGGGCTTGAAGGTCTTCTGGATGGAAGGCGTTCTCTACGCCGAAGTTCTCGCGGTTCGACCGGACATCGCCCAACTGCGCGACGCACTCATGGGGCGGTCTCCAGACGAGTCCTACTATGAACGCGTGAAGATTGGCGAGCTGCTGGAGTCCGCGGTCACCGAAAAGCGGTCCCGGGAAGCCGAGGAACTTCTCAACTACATTGCACCCTTGGCGCACCGGATCAAACGACTCGATGCCCTGGGAGAGCAGATGGTTCTCAACGTCGCCCTGCTGCTGGACCGCTCAAAGATCGAAGCGCTGGAAGAGACCATCGCGAAACTGGACGGGGTCCACGCCGAACGGCTGCTCTTCAAGCTGGTCGGGCCGACCGCGCCCTATAACTTCGTCGATCTGATGCCGACGCCACAGGCCTAGTGCGGTTGGCGGGGAGTACCTTCCGGTGGGCCTTCTCAAGACCCTGTTGACCGGACCCGTCACAGCACCAGCCAAGGGGTTCATGTGGGTCGCCGGCAAACTGGCCGAGAAGGTCGAAGCCGAAGTCTTCGATCCGAAGAAGATTCAGCAAGAGATGGAGGACCTCCAGCTCCGCTTCGACCTGAACCAGATCACGGAAGCCGAACTGGAAGAGGGAGAGACGATCCTGCTGGAGCGTCTCAAAGCAATTCGCGAAAGCCGAGGGAGATAGGGAAAGACAATGACAGATACCATCGATACGGCGGACCCCACGGCAACGGCCACTCCGACGCCGCCGGATGCGACTTTGCCACAGCAGAGCATCGATCCGACACCAAAAGCACCGGCCATGACCGGCGAAGTTGCCCCCGCACCTGAGCCGGGCGTCCCGCCAAGCGGGCCGGAGGCTCAGCCGCTGCCGCAACCTCAGTCCGTGCCAGAAGCGGAAACCGCTCCTCCGGCCAAGCCGCTTCTAACCGTCGTCCAAGCAGCGCGACGCGCTAAACAGCAACTCCAGGAGATCACCGGCCTGGACGTCGCTACGGTTTCGGCAATGGAAGAATACGAAGGCGGATGGCGTGCCTACGTCAATCTCGTCGAGCTCCGTCGTGTACCGACGACCAGCGACGTGCTCGCTACCTACGAAGCGGTGCTTGACGCAAAAGGAGAACTGGAGACTTACAAGCGGCTTCGGAGATTCTTGCGCGGCCAGGTCAACGACTGAGGGGCGGCGAGACGATGCAATATGCCACCGGTGGAACCAACCTGGCCGACATCCTGGAACGCGTGCTCGACCGAGGCGTGGTTATCGCCGGTGACATCACCGTCTCTCTCGTCGAGATCGAACTATTGACGATCAAGGTGAGGCTCGTGATCGCCTCCGTCGATCGCGCACGGGAGATCGGCATCAATTGGTGGGAGAGCGATCCCGCCCTCTCTATCGGGGCGCAACAGTTGCAGACGGAGAACCGCGACTTGCGCGAACGAATCGAGCGCCTGGAGCAGCTCACCGGACAGCAGCCGAGCGGGCCGGAAACCTTGACCCATTCCAGCGAGCTCGCAGAAGACCTTGAAAAGGAGAGCAGGTGATGACTCGGGCGACTGAGACTTCCCTTCCCGAGAGTTCCGTCGAGACTTACAGCGACAGTCTGCGCGTTGTCGAGGCGATGGCGAAAGATACCGGGCGAGGCATCGCGCGTCTGGATCCACGTGACATGCGTGAACTGGGTCTGGAAATCGGCGACGTCATCGAGGTCCTGGGTAAACGGGCCGCACTCTGCAGAGTTCTGCCGACGCATACCGATCAACGCGGAAAGCGCCTCATACAGATCGACGGCATCCTGCGCGCGAATGCGGGAACCGGACTGGATCAGCATGTCACCATACGTCGCGGGGTGACTCGCCGCGCGCGCTCCGTCGTGCTGGCGACGGTCGAGTCGTCGGGACGCAACCTCCCCTCGCGCTACCTGACCAAGTTGTTGGACGGCATTCCCGTTCAACGCGGCAACCGTGTGCGCGTGACCCCCTTCGGTCCGCAGCCCCACACCTTTGTCGTACAGCGAACGGACCCACCTGGTCAGGTGATCTTCGACCGAACGACCCAGGTGCGCTGCGAGGGGACCGCTGAAGCTACCAGTGCGGTGACCTACGAAGATATCGGCGGTCTCCACAAGGAGGTCCGGCGTGTCCGCGAGATCATCGAACTTCCCCTGAAGCATCCCGAGGTCTTCGAGCATCTTGGCATCGATCCGCCCAAAGGTGTGTTGCTTTATGGCCCACCCGGAACCGGAAAGACGCTGATCGCGCGCGCCGTCGCGCACGAAGCCGGCGTCTATTTCATTCACGTCAACGGACCCGAAATCATCGACAAGGTCTACGGCGCCAGCGAAGCCCATCTGCGCAAGATCTTCGAGGAAGCCAAGCAGCACGCTCCAGCGTTCATCTTCATCGACGAGGTCGATGCGATCGCTCCAAACCGGACGCAGATGAATAGCGATCGTCAGATGGAGCGGCGCGTGGTCGCCCAGTTACTGGCCTTGATGGATGGTCTGAATACGCGCGGCCAGGTGATCGTCGCGGCTGCCACCAACATTCCGGACAGTATCGACCCGGCCTTGCGTCGACCGGGCCGCTTCGATCGGGAAACCGAAATAGGTGTTCCGGATCGCGAGGGGCGGCAGGAGATTCTCGAGATTCACAGCCGCGGCATGCCTCTTGGCGAGGGCGTTACGCTTGACGATCTGGCCGGGATGACTCACGGGTTCGTCGGCGCGGATCTGGCGGCGCTCTGTCGTGAGGCAGCCATGGCCGCCGTTCGACGTCTGTTACCGGACATCGATCTCGATGAAGGCGATCTGCCGGTCGACAAGGTCAGCGAGCTTCGTGTCGAACGCAGCGACTTCGACGAGGCCCTGAACGAAGTCGGTCCCTCGGCCCTTCGCGAGATCGCGGCGGATATCTCCGAGACACGCTGGAGTGACGTTGGTGGCCTGGACGAGGTTAAACAGACGCTCCACGAAGCGGCTGTCCTGCCCTTGACGCACGGCCCGCTGTTTACTCGCATGGGCGTAAGGCCACCGCGCGGTATCCTGCTCCATGGCGGACCGGGCCGGGGCAAGACGTTGCTGGCCCGCGCCCTGGCCGGCGAATGCGAAGCGAACTTCATAGCCGTCCAAGGCCCGCAGCTGGTCAGCATGTGGGTCGGCGAGTCGGAACGCGCCGTGCGGGAGCTGTTTCGTAAAGCCAAGCAAGCACGGCCTTGCGTCATGTTCATCGATGAGATCGACGCCTTGGCTCCCCGTCGCGGCTCGGGCGAGGATCCGGTTTCCGAACGTCTGGTGGCTCAGTTCCTGGTCGCACTCGACGGCATGGAGCAGCTTCAGGATATCACCGTCATCGCCGCCACGAACCGGGTCGATCGCCTAGACCCCGCCCTGATACGGCCGGGACGTTTCGACTGTCTGATCGAGCTCCCGCTGCCCGATGAAGCCCAGCGCGAGGCGATCCTGCGAATTCATACCGGCCGTATGCCGCTCGCAAACGACGTCTCCCTCTCCGCCCTGTCGCGGAATGCCGCGAACTGGTCGGGCGCCGCCCTCGCAGCTCTCTGCCGCAATGCCGCGGTTCGCGCGATCCGTCGGCGGCTCAGTCCAGATGCGGCAGGCCCGGCGGTCGTCACGCGCGACGACTTCGAGGGCGCTCTCGAAGCAACGCGGCGGGAGGCAAGCGCATGATCGGAGCTCAGACGACCGCTGGATCGCGACGAAAGAAGCAGGGCAGAGAAAGCACACTTCTCTACCTCTACGGCGTGGTTCCCCTGCCGGTGGAGACGCCTGAGGGCTACCTCAAGATAGAAGGTTTGGAACAAGACCGCCCTCTCTATCTGATTCCTTTCGACGGTCTGGCGGCGCTGGTCAGCAAGGTGCCGCGCCGCGTTTACGCCGAACAAGCCTTGAAGGAAAGATTCCAGGACCACGACTGGGTTCAGGCCCGCGCTCTCGCTCATCATCGGGTGCTGAGTTCGCTACCTGCAGGACCTCTTCTGCCCTTCAAGTTCTGCACGCTTTTCACGGGCGAGACCGCACTGCTCCGTGCTTTGGCCGACCATCGCACCGATCTGCAGGCCGCCTTCACAGCCATCGGCGGCGGACGCGAATGGGGCGTCAAACTCTTTGTCGACTATGGGGTTTTCTGCAGCTACCTCAAAGCCACTTTGCCACATCTGACGCAGCTAGCCCGACGCACTTCGACCGTCAGCCCCGGTACGGCCTTCTTCCTGAAGCGCAAGCTGGAAACGATGGCCAGAGAAGCGGCTGGAGGTGCGGCCAGCGAACGCGCGAGAGCAATTCACAAGGTCATTTCACGATCAGCACAAGCCGAAAGAATACAAGCAATCCGGTCTCAGGAATCCGACAGGCCCGCAAAGGAGCTGCTTTCGAACGTGGCCTACCTGGTGCCGCGGGGTGGAGAGACTCGTTTCAAGCAGGTGATTGCCGAGCTCGCGCGACGTCATACGACGGCCGGCCTTTCCTTCGACGTCGTGGGTCCTCTGCCGCCGTACAACTTCGCCACGATCGACATGGAGCGGACGGCGGTAGGCCGAGCTCCGCTCCGCGACGGTGATCGCCATGCCTGACGTCTTGGAGACATCGGCACCGGTACAGCGCATGGTTCTGGCCGAACTCCTGGACCGCGCCCTGACGAAGGGGGTGGTCCTGCGGGGCGATGCCGTCATCTCCGTGGCTGGCATCGATTTACTCTATCTCGGGCTGAAGGCGGTCCTTGCCTCGACAGACACAATGGAGAGGCTGCTCGGCGAGCGGACAGGAGAGACAAGTGATCTACCTCTACGCCCTTTGTGAGACGGACTACTTCCCTTTCCCCGAGCTGCCGGGACTGGACGACCGTGTTGTACGAGCCATGCCTTGTGGTGATGTCACCTTTGCAGCAAGCGACGTGATGGCATCACCCACTTGCGATCTCGCATCGATCTGCCGACACGAGGCCGTTATCGAGAGCCTGTCGGCACGCCGCCCGACCTTGCCGTTTCGCTTCGGTACCGTTGTGCCAGACCTGGCGACGATCGACCTGGCCATTAGCAAGCGGCTAACGGCGGTTCTCGCCAATCTGGACCGCGTCACCGGCTGTGTCGAGCTGGGTCTGACCGTAATGCCGGCCGCAGAGGAGGATGGCGAACCCGACAGCGATGCAGCGAAAGAAGCGGTCGGAAGCGGACAAGACTATCTAAACGGCTTGCGCCGAAGAGAGACCCTTCGCCTCACCCGCCGGGAAGATCTGCAAGCTAAGGTCGGAGGCTTGAACGCAGAGCTGCGACAGCTGTCGCGTTGCAGCCGCCCACTGTCTTCGGAACAGCCGGGAGACACTCTTCGTTTTGCTTACCTTGTTCCATGGAACGCCATTTCCACCTTTAAAGCGAAAGTCTCGGCAGCACAGAAGAAGGGGGACATGCCGGCCCTTCTGGCGTCCGGTCCCTGGCCGCCATACTCCTTCGTAAAGCGCGATCTGCTCGTGCTCGCCGAACGGGAAGCCTCGCGATGACCGACTGGACTCCGAGCAGCAAGGTGCTCTGGGCGGCGAAGGAAAGCGAAACGTTCGAAGTTGCCGGAGACTGTTCACCGGAAATCGCCGACCTGCCCTCCCGCGTCGACCTGGATCCGGATACCGTCGACCGAGGCCTGACCAAGCTTGTTCTCAGCATCGTCGACCTGATCCGTCAACTTCTTGAGCGTCAAGCCCTACGCCGGGTCGACTCCGGTCGCCTCAACGAAGCCGAGATCGAGCGTCTCGGCGAAACTCTGATGCGTTTGGATGAACGTATGCAGGAGCTCAAGGCGGCGTTCGGTCTCACCGACTCCGATCTGCGACTGAACCTCGGCAGTCTCCAAGACCTGGATGCACCGCCTGCATCGGAGTGATGTCCGACACGGCAACGACGACGGAAGAGCCAGCCCGACGGCAAGGGCCCGCATGCTTTGACGCGCTTCCCGGACCTCTCTGGTTTTCCCCAAATTGCGAAGCAATCGGCAGCTCGAAATACTCGATTTGTGAAGTCAATTTACCGAAAATATCTGTCCGGAGAACGAAATGTCGAGTATCGATCAAGACCTCGTAATGAAACTACGGCGCCACCTGAGAATTATTTCGCATAACAGGGGCAGGATTAAACTTCGGTACCGCATCGGCGCCGTGAGTCTTTTCAAGCAGATCGAGAGCACAACTGGCGGACGGCTGCTTGACGCGATCGACGGCGTTCACAAGGCTAACGTCAATCCGCTCATGTTCACACTGACCATCCAGTACGATGCCGATCGAATCGAACCGTCCTGGTGGGAGGACTTGATTCAAGAGAACGACGAGACAGCCCGGCAGGTCTTGGATCGCCTGAGCGCGGCCTGACTAGAGCGCAATCGTGTTTGACGGAAGCGACTTCGCTTCCGTCAAAAACGTGAATCGCACTCCAAACCTGTGATTAGAGTAAGATTCACGCCTTAGGTGGGGTCGCCGGAGCGATTCCACCTAAGGCGATCCTGCTGTAGAAGGCTCGCCCCCAGGAGGCTGAAACGTTCCCTTGTGGAAGACGAACGTTTCAGACTCCGGAGTAGATTCACCAGGCGATGCCATTCGGAGACGTCACTGAGCCGTCAGGCATCCCTCGACCTGCGCGGGATCGACGGCATAGTCGTATTCACGAACACCGATCGGTCCATTCCAGCGCACCTTTGCGTCCGGCACATCCCGAAGCAGCGAGAAGTGGAGATGCGGTCCGGTGCTGCGTCCCGTGCTGCCGACTGTGCCGATTGTATCGCCAGCAGTCACAATATCTCCGGGTCGTACCGCAAAGGCTTCCAGATGCGCGTAGACCGCGTATAGACCTAACCCCGGTCGACTGCCCGACCCCAAACGCTGCATGACAACGCGTCCGAACGTAGGGTGCATGGCTGCCCGTACAACGGGACCGGGGCCAACCGCCTGCACGCGCGTACCGACGGCTGCCGGGAAGTCGACGCCGGCATGCCAACCGTCACCCCGAGGTCCGAAACCGCTACTGACAAGTGGGAGTGGATCGAGCGGCGGCACTCGGCACATGATGGGTGTGGGCGCCTCGGCCGTTGCCGCAACACAGAAGACCAGCACCACACACCGCGCAGCTGCTCGGAGAAGTCTCTTTACTTTGAACACGACGCCTACTGATCAAGGAATCTCAGCCAACGCCGATTTTATTCAAATGAATATCTCACCCTATTTTATGAGAACCCCAATACTTGCACTGGGAAGTCGAAATTTATTTCAGAATACGGAGTGTCACGAACTGAAGACAGCGGAACCGAACAGGCAGAACACTGCGTTCGAAAGTTGTGCAAGAAGATAGGCTCGTCGGAGCGTCGTCCCAGCCGGCTGACTCGGTCAGGCAACCATATCGGCCGAAGCTTCGGAGCGGCCGCGCAAGGTAACGCGTTCCGCGGGAAAGCACATGGTTGCAACAGTCCCTCGGCCGGGTTGACTGGTTAACTCGAGGCTACCGCCGTGCAAGCGCATCAGATCGCTGGCAATGGCCAGCCCCAAACCCGTACCGCTGCGGTCATCGGCAACACCCGGACTAAGAGTCTCATAAGGCTTCATCAAACGGTGTATTTCGGTATCGGGAATTCCAGACCCGGTATCCGCCACGCTCAAACGGAGGGTGCCGTCCTCAAAGCGTCTAGCCGAGACCTGGATCTTTCCTCCGACCGGAGTGAACTTCACCGCGTTAGAGAGAAGGTTGATCAGGATCTGACGAATCTTAAGCGTGTCACCTGCGAGATACGGCAAGTCATTTTGCAGGTCGCAAAGCAGGGTCACCTCGGCTTGATCGCTTCGGTCGCGCATCATGGCCAGAGCTGCCTCAGTCGTTGTGGCCAGATCGACGTTTTCCTCCTCCAAAGTCATCCGCCCTGCCTCCGCCCGTGACAGGTCGAGCAAGTCATTCACCAGATTGAGAAGATGCTCTCCGCTTCTGCGGATGTCGTGGGCATATCCCCGGTATCGCGGACTACCGAGCGGCCCAAAGAGTTCATGCTCCAGCGAATCGGAGAACCCGATAATGGCATTCAGCGGTGTCCGTAGTTCGTGACTCATAGAAGCCAGGAAATTGCTTTTGGCGCGATTGGCTTTCTCGGCCTTCTCAGCCATGAGGCGGGTCTCTTCCCGAGATATCTCAAGCTCTTCGACCGACTGGACGATCTTTCGCGCCAAAGGCCGGAATATGAAGATCGCCTCCAGGAGTAAGAGGGTCAGCATCGCGGCGAAGAGACCGATTTCGAACTTCTTCAGCCAATCCACCGTTCCGTCGCGCTCGCTGGCAAGCACGTCGGAAATCAGATCGTATCCTTGAGGAATGAAATTCATACCGGCGAGATTGAGTGCCAAGAGTTCGGCATGATCACGCTTCACCTGGCCCGGCGGCAAATCGTAGAAAGCCCGGGCGTGCGCAATGAACCGTCGCACCTGCTGGTCGAAAGGATTGCTTCCAGCCAAAAAGAGCTGTCGCACCCGCCCAACGTCTGCCAGGGAAATGCCTTGATCAGCATCGCCTTCCATCAAGAGGTTTTGGCGACGTTCCATGGCCTCGATACTGCGAAGCAGTTCACGCTGGTAGTCGGAACGATCCGGTTCGTTGGTCGCCGCGACATAGGCATTCGCAAAGAAGGCCAAGCGCTGGCTTTCCGCCTGCTGCTGGATCACAAGGCGGAGCAGATCGGCCTGTTTTTCCTCGGCAGAGATAGTGATCACCAAGATGGCGAAGGCGCCCGCGGAGAGGGAGGCGATGAGCGCTAAGGCCAGGCCGTACCGCCATACGATTGCCGAGGCCAGTCGCCGTTGTAGGCTCGCCATGTTTCAGAACCCTTTTCGGAACTGCTCTCGCGTACAGCTTTGCTGAGGGTCTAGAGCGCATATCTAAAGATAGAATTGACGAAGTTGACACTACCTTTGGCTTCAAAAATATGACGCCGCCATTTTAGTGGGAGACCTGCGTTTCGACAGCTGTGCTGGGGGTGCCCGTCAAGGCGTCGAGTATGTTTCACCAAGCCGAGCGCAGCACAGCGACAGCAGCGTTTGCAATCGTGCACTCGGTTTTCAGTCGCTCTATGACTTTGGTCGCTCGACAAGCTTCGACGAAGATATCGGCGCGCGGAGGCACCGAAAACGCCAGAGCACGGAAGGCCGGCCTGCGGCTTGCTCTAGGCCTACAAAGATGAGAAAGGCCGACACGTCTCAATTTACATGCGATTGTATTTCATAAGTTCTGATATCAAATTCTCCGTTACGAGAATATGAAGCTCAGCGAATTCTAAATTTAGTTGATGAAATCGATCTGGAAATGATGCAGCCCATCAAGTAATTGAGAAAATACCGACACCCTCAACCTAGGTGAGTATTTTTTATTCGATCCCGGAAGAGCCATATATTTAGCCGAATAGGAGAAATATATCGACCGCCAGTCTTCAACTCACACCAACTCACCCAACAAACCGATACTGGCCGTGTGGATATGAGGCGATCTAAGCCTTGCCGGCCACTCGGCTTTAACTATAAGTTAACCTGAACATTAGGAACGTAACCCTTTGCGGATCACTGCGGCTGCAAGAAATTCAGTTGGGTTCATGTTGGCGAACTACAGTGAAGGGGCCTTTAGCCGGACTAACGCGAAACCACAACGACGCAGCAGAAGCTGTGACTGGTAGAAACGCTGTCAGGTTCCGGCGTGACACAGGGGGCAAGTCCGTGAACGCACCGATCATGGAGGGGCGGCGGTTTAGATCGCTCCGACAAAATCGCATCTCAATGCCGACCGAAGCGGAAATCTCGGTGTCACGCCTTGGAACCGACATCATGGCGAGCGAGAGCAGCCTGCGCCGGAAACTCCTGGAAGCCGGCTACCATGTTAAGCTGGTCGACACCGTAGCCTACTGGCGATCTCTCCATCGGCGTGGACAGCTACCGACCCGCGCTGACATAGATCCGGCCCAAATACGGACCCTTCTGCCGTGTCTCGCCTTACTGGACGCGCAGACTCCAGATGGGACGCCCCGCTATCGTCTGGCGGGCACAGGTGTCGTCGAACTGTTCGGTCAAGAGCCGACAGGACGTCCGGTCGCAGCGATCAAGGGGCCGCTGCGCGACTTCCTACTGGACTCTTGGGACGATCTAAACTCACTCGAGATGTCGGTGCTCGATCATGAGAGCGGGCTCGAACATAAGGGCGGACGGCTCGCAACCTTCCGCGACGACGACGCACAGCTCGGAAGCCTATATCGCTACGAGGGAGCTTTCTTGCCGCTGTCGGGCGCGGGTGGTGCGCGTGTTCTACTGTGTTTGCTACGCCGCTTCATCAGCGATGCAACCAGCTCAGTCGGTCGAAATCAGACTCGGCTCTTCGGCCGACCCGCCTGACTCGGCGTCAACGGACCTTAGGCTCAATCGATAAAGCTTGGCCGGTTACTGAAATCCAGTCTTCGAAAACAGCCGTTCGCGGTTGAGCCGACGATAATTCGGCCTTACGCGCGCCGCCAGGCCGCAATAGCGGCGACCCGACGCAGACCATCCGCAGCCTGCTCAAGTTCAACAGCCGCAGCCGGGTCTTCGGGCTCGGAGGCAAAACGGTGGGCAGCCGCCCGATATCGCTTCCAAGCCTCTCGCCGAAAGGTCCCGGACTCTCGTGGTCGGCTGAGCGGCACAGGCTGGAAGTCGGGCTGAGGGACAGAACTAGGCGACATCTCTACGGTCTCCCTATCGTTCGTCGTTATCCAAGCTTCCCTCTCCCCATTGTTTGTACAGTATGCCAGACCACAAGCTCGCTGGCACGTAACCGCTCTATGACAATCCACCGGTTAAACGTCGCCGAGGCGTCGACCCCGAGACATCTCGAACTCCACTGATGAAACCTTTAGTGATTTCACTCGGATCGTCGCCAACCCCTAAGCTAGTTCTCATGAGTAATGTCGAGAGAAGCGACCAGCGCTATACGCCAGCTGAGGAGGTCGTACATGCCGCCCTCCACGGTTTCGGCGCCGTCGCCAGCGCCGGCGGACTCATCTTTCTACTCTGGTTGGCTTGGGAGCGCGAAAGCGCGACCGCGACCCTGGCAGCAGCGATCTACGGTAGCAGTCTCATTCTCTGCTACCTGGCCTCGACGCTCTACCACGGGCTACCGCCCGGCCGCGCGAAACGGGTCTTCCTGGTTTGCGATCACTGCGCCATCTATCTGCTGATCGCCGGCACCTACACACCCTTCACCTTGCTGGCTCTCGATCCGCCGATCGGCACGGCGCTGTTCGCGGCCGTCTGGGCCCTCGCCCTGGCAGGCGTCGCGCTGGAGGTCGTTACACGGCTGTTGCCGCGCGGCCGCCGGATCGCTTGGTTGTCCGTGCCGCTCTATCTCGGCATCGGCTGGTTGGGACTGGCCGTCGCAGGCGAGGAAATCGTTGCGTCCCTGCCGCCGACGGGCTTGGACTTGCTGATCGTCGGCGGGCTTCTCTACACGGGTGGCGTGGTCTTCTATCTTTGGCGGCGCCTTCCCTTCAACCATGCGGTTTGGCACGGACTCGTGCTGGTCGCCAGTGCGGCGCACTTCGTTTCGGTAGCCGCTTACGTCATGCCGGCCAACGCCTAACTCCCAACGCCGGAGGATTGAGTCTCCGGCCGGTCAATCCATGATCGAGTAACCGCCGTCGATATAGGCGAGCGTTCCAGTGGAGGCTGCCGCCTCGTCGCTCGCCAGATACACCGCCAGGGACCCGATCTCCTCAATGGTTACAAGCCGCTGCCCGGGGGCCCTTTCGCGCGCCTGATCCATCAGAGCTTCGAAACGGTCGAGACCGCTTGCGGCGCGCGTCAAGAGCGGACCGGGTGAAATGGCGTGGGCACGGATGCCTTTCTCGCCCAACTCGGCAGCCATGTAGCGCGTTGCAGCTTCAAGCGCGGCTTTCACCGGCCCCATCAAGTTGTAGTGCTGTACGACCTTCTCGGCACCGTAGAAGGTCACGGTCATCAGACACCCGCCGCCAGCCTTGGCCATCAGAGGCTCTGCCAGCCTAGCCATCCGGATGAAGGAGTGGCAGGACACGTCCATGGCCTGCTGGAAACCGGTCTGACTGCAATCGACGACCCGGCCGTGCAGATCCTCCTTCGGCGCGTAGGCGATCGAATGCAGCAGAAAGTCGAGCCGGCCCCAGCGAGCCTCGATCTCCTCGAAGACCGCCTCCAGTTGACCGGCTTCGCGAACGTCGCAGGGAACGACGATTTCAGCTCCCAACTCATCCGCCAGAGGCCGTACGTGGGGTTCCGCCTTCGCATTGAGGAACGTCACTGCGAGATCCGCGCCCTGCCGGCGGAACTGGCGGGCGCAACCGTAGGCAATCGACTTGTCGTTGGCGATCCCGACGACAAGACCGCGCTTACCTTCCAACGAGAACATGATCTCTCCTTCGCAGATGCAGCATTGCCGGCAATCTAACGTTTCTGTCTGACCTGTCGATGACGGCGCAGCCACTTTCCGCGACAACCTGCGTGACGACCCCTGGCCTTATAGGCGAGGAGCCCTTAGAACGTTTTTCAATGACTGGTCTTTCATTATAAAATTTTTGCTACCATTGGATGCAATCTCGACTATCAGCGCACTCACCGCACTGGGAGAATTCACATGCGAGACTGCCGCCGGGAAACGGAAGGAAACATGGTCACCAATGGAGCAAGAGTGCGGTTCACGTGTGTGACGTAAGCCGTTTGGCTTTCTTCACTTAGGACCGCGTTTGAACCGAGCCTGACAAGCTGCCGCCATTCGGTCTCGGCTCTGTGCGACTGGGGTTCGACGCTAGCTTGAAGAATCGGAGCCACCGCTATGAATGCCGACGTTACCACTGCAAGAGTTGCGACCGCCGGAACAGTCACTGCCGGAGCTGACATTCCGAACCAAAGGCTTTTTCCGCAGAATTGGCCGCCTCTCGACCCAAATACCCTAAAGCTCGCCGAACGACTGGCGCGTCTCTGCGAGGCGTCGGGCATCCTCCTCGATATTCAGCGAGGTCCGCAGACCTGGGTCGAAACCATTTCGGAACAGAACGGGTGGCTCAACCCGACCTTCGATCCAATGTGCTCGGATCTCGACGAGAGCAACAGCGGTTCGGTCGTGCTGCGAAGGGCAGACGGACGCTTCCTGGCTTGCAACGCCGTGCGCTTCTTCGAAATCGAGAGCTTCGCAGCACTCCTCAGAAGCGGTGGACTGTTTCATAGGCCGGGACACAGGAATCGGACAGCGATGCGCCCGATCCTACCGAGAGCCTACGATCTCAGCGGCAGAATTTCCTATTCGGGAGGCACGCTCGTCGATCCTGCGATGCGTGGACGGGGGTTGGCTTTGCTGACGACCCGCTTGGTGCGCCTGATGGGTGAACGCTTCTTCCGGGCGGACTGGCATACGGGAACGATTTTCCACACGCGGAGAAGCGAACTGCCTTCGAAACCCTACGGCTTCCAGCGGGTCTTGCCTTGCCTGGAAGCTCTGACGATTCCCGAACGGCAGCAACCCCAAACGCTGTTCCTGGTCGAACTGAGCCGTTTGGAGTTTCGTCGGCAACTGGCCGACAACGTCGCTCGCCTAACGACCGAAGGCCGCCAGAACCTCAACGACCTCGCCTTGCTGACCTGACGAAAGCGGAAGCAGGACCAGAAACACCTCGGCCTCCCCAACGGTCACCAAGCGGTAGTAGGCCGGGCGAAGATGCAAGCGGGGTCCGGCAGCAGCGCGAAACAGAGCTGCAACGACGGCAGGTGGTCGTCCTGACGGTTCGGAGTTTAGAAACTCGGTCCGTGCCGTCATGCCGTAAACCAGAAGATCGCGTCGCTGAAACCGCGATGCGGGAGGCAGATGCGGGGCGAAGCTCGCTGTCTGCGCGTCATAAGCCGCAAGCAGCCGTCGTAGACCCGCATCATCCCGGACCGCAGCGATAAAGCAATCGGACCCGACTGCTTGAAGCCGAGCCTCGGACCGGCTAGGCCGGCTCCATCCCGTATCGCCAGCAGGAAGCGTCATGCGACGTCCCTACCCCCCCTTTGACCTGTCGCTAGGGCAGCGCCCCGGGAAGAATCGCAAGTGTCCCTCGGGAGGCCTGCTGCCGGATCGGTAGAATCTCACGATACTCCGGAGAGTCGTAGAAGCGCTGCGCCGCCGCTTCGTCAGGAAACTCGATCACGACCACGCGGGGCGCCGGCCAATCGCCTTCCAGAACCTTGGGCTCTCCACCGCGCACCAGAAAGCGACCGCCGTACTGTGCGATCACTTCGGGCGTGCGGGCACGATAGCGATCGTATGTCTCGACATCCTCGATATCGACCAACCCGACGACATAAGCGGACATCGGTATCCTCTTTCTCTTTTGAACGACTCTCCGCACACCGGCTTTGCCCGACGCGCAGTCGTATGATTTCATTCGATTCGCAACAAAACAAGCTAGAGGCGGACACAATGCGGTTAACCGACAAGGTCGCTGTCGTCACGGGCGGCGGTTCGGGCTTCGGAGCTGGAATTGCCCGGCGCTTCGCGATCGAAGGCGCGCAGGTCGTCATCGCCGATATCGATCGCGCGGCCGCCGAAACCGTACTGCAGGAGATCGGCGGCAACGCGGTAGCGGTCGAGGCGGATGTCACGCAACGCGAGCAGGTCGCGCGCATGATCGACACGACGGTCGACCACTTCGGCAGACTCGACATCCTGGTGAACAACGCCGGCTACAGCCACCGCAACGCACCGCTTCTTGAGATCACCGAAGCCGATTACGACCTCTGTTTCGATGTCAATGTGAAGGCGATCTTTCACGCTACGCAACTGGCGGTGCCAGTCTTCCGCAAGCAAGGCGGCGGAGTGATCGTGAACACCTCGTCGACGGCCGGCCTGCGCCCCCGCCCGGGTCTGAGCTGGTACAACGCCACGAAAGGCGCCGTGAACACCTTGACCAAGTCGCTGGCCGTGGAGCTGGCGCCCGACCGGATCAGGGTCAATGCGATTTGTCCGGTCATCGGGGAAACGGGTCTGCTGGAAACCTTCATGGGTGTTGCGGACACCCCCGATGCCCGCGCAAAGTTCGTCGCGACCATTCCGCTGGGGCGCCTGTCGACGCCTCAGGATATCGCTACGGCTGCCGTCTTCCTGGCGAGCGACGAAGCAGCCTTCATCACCGGCGTTCTGATGGAGGTGGACGGGGGCCGCTGCGTGTAAGCGCTACGGAAGCGCCGTCCCGCTCAGCGCGTGGGAACCGGCTTCTCACCGCTGTAGTCGTAGAAGCCTCGACCGGCCTTTCGGCCGACCCAGCCAGCTTCGACGTACTTCACCAGCAGAGGACAGGGACGGTACTTCGAGTCGGCCAAACCTTCATACAGCACGTACATGACCGCCAGGCAGGTATCCAAGCCGATGAAGTCGGCCAGTTCCAACGGCCCCATGGGATGGTTGGCGCCCAGTTTCATGGCCACGTCGATGGCCTCGACCGTCCCAACACCCTCATAGAGCGTATAGACGGCTTCGTTGATCATCGGCAGCAAGATGCGATTGACGATGAAAGCCGGGAAATCCTCGGCCGCCACAGGCGTCTTACTCAGCGCTTCGGTCACTTCGCGGACACGCTGGAAACAGTCGTCAGAGGTGGCGATACCGCGGATCAGCTCGACGAGCTGCATCACCGGCACCGGATTCATGAAGTGCATCCCCATGAAGCGTTCCGGGCGATCCGTGGTCGCAGCTAGTCGGGTAATCGAGATCGAGGAGGTGTTGGAACAGATCAGTGCGTCGGGTTTCAGAACCGGGCACAGCTTGACCAGAATATCGCGTTTCAACTCTTCGTTTTCAGTCGCAGCCTCGATGACCAGCTCGCAGTCTTCGAACAGGCCCATTTCGGTGCTGGTCCTGATGCGTTCCAACGCACCGTCCCGATCGGACTGACTGAGCTTCTGCTTCGAGATCTGCCGGTCCATCTGCCGGGCAATGCCGGCCAGAGACCTCTCAAGAGCGTCTTCGGCGACATCCTGCAGCCGGACTTCATACCCGGACAGGGAGCAGATCTGCGCGATACCGCTCCCCATCTGTCCGGCGCCGATGATTCCGATGGTGCTGATTTTCTCGGGATAGAGCGGTGCGTTAGCGGTATCGGACATCGACTGCTGGGTCCTTGGTTGCGCTGAGACCTCCGGAGGTCACGCGGATTTATCGAGTTCTGCTTCCAGCTCCGGCACGGCCTGGAAGAGATCTGCCACGAGGCCGTAGTCGGCGACCTGGAAGATCGGCGCCTCTTCGTCCTTGTTGATCGCGACGATCACTTTCGAATCTTTCATACCGGCGAGATGTTGAATCGCACCGGAGATCCCGACCGCGATGTAGAGGTCCGGCGCAACCACCTTACCGGTCTGCCCGACCTGATAGTCGTTCGGCACGTATCCGGCGTCGACCGCAGCCCGGCTGGCGCCGACGGCAGCCCCGAGCTTGTCGGCGAGCGTCTCCAACATCGCGAAATTCTCACCGTTCTGCATGCCGCGACCGCCGGAAACCACCACGCGTGCGGAGGTCAGATCGGGACGCTCGGACTCGGTCAACTCGTGACCGACGAAACTCGAAAGGCCGGGATCGTCGGCCGACGGAGCTTCCGTGATCTCAGCGGCACCGCCCTCGCCTGGCGCAGCGTCGAAGGCGGTCGCACGCACCGACAGGAAGACGATGGAGTCCTGGGTCTGGACCGTGGCCAGAGCGTTTCCGGCGTAGATCGGGCGCACGAAAGTATCGCTGCCCTCAACGGCGGAGATATCGGAGATCATCTGCATGTCGCAGAGCGCAGCAACACGCGGCAGTACGTTCTTGCCGAAGGTCGTGTGGCCGACCAGAACGTGGCTGTATTCGGCCGCCAGTTTGGCCACCAGGGGCGCGACGGCTTCCGCGAGGCTGTGGGCATAGGCCGGCGCCTCGGCCTTCACGACCTTGGCGACACCGCCGATCTTCGCGGCCTCGCTCGCAGCCTCGGCGCAGGCATCGCCCGCAACCAGAATATGAATCTCGCCGGCACCAGCCTGCGACAAGGCTTTGGCGGCCGCAACCGTGTTGAGGACCGGGCCCTTTAGAGCGTTGTTTTCCGTCTCTGCGACGACCAGAACAGTCATGATCCGGGGTTCCCTCGCGTATGTTCTAGATGACCTTGGCTTCGGCCTTCAGTTTCTCGACCAGATCGGTCACGCTCGCGACCTTGACGCCCGCCTCGCGTGCCGGCGGTTCCGAAACCTTGAGGACCTTGGTTCTGGGCGCGACATCGACCCCCAGATCGGCGGCGGTCATGGTCTCGATAGGCTTTTTCTTGGCCTTCATGATGTTGGGCAGACTGGCGTAGCGAGGTTCGTTGAGCCGCAGGTCGGCGGTGACGACCGACGGCAGCTTGAGGTCCACGGTTTCCAAACCGCCGTCGATCTCCCGGGTAACCGTCAACTTCCCGTCGGCCGCCTGAATCTTACTGGCGAAGGTCCCCTGGGACCATCCGAGCAGAGCCGCCAACATCTGGCCGGTCTGGCTGTGATCGCTGTCTACGGCCTGTTTGCCGAGCAGCACCAGCTCAGGCTGCTCCTTCTCGGCGACAGCCTTCAGGAGCTTGGCGATACCCAGCGGCTCGAGCGCCTCGTCGCTTTGTATCAGGATGCCGCGGTCGGCTCCCATGGCCAGCGCCGTGCGAATCGTCTCCTGACTCGACTGAGGCCCGCAAGACACCACGACGATCTCGCTCGCCGTACCAGCTTCTTTCAGGCGAACCGCCTCTTCCACGGCGATCTCGCAGAAGGGGTTCATCGACATCTTCACGTTCTGCGTCTCGACACCGGAGCCGTCCGCTTTCACACGGACCTTCACATAGGCGTCGATCACACGCTTGACCGGGACCAGGACCTTCATCGGCGTTCCGCTTCCGCTCTTTATCTACACTGTCCGCAGGATGAGAATTTCACGGCTGGCTATCCAGCGCGCCCGCCTCTCGCTTTCGACTGGTGCAAAAGTACAGTCAGACTGGGGCCGAAGCGCCGGCATCCTCCGACCCTTCGCGGTCGCAACATAGAAGTGGGTCATAGGCAAGTCAATCTCGCCACCAGCAAAGGGAAACCCGCGAAAGCGGCAACCGCCGGCGGCCTCTTTCGGCACAGATCCCCGCAAGCCGCCGCGCCCGTTCCGCGCCTTTCAGCAGCCCGCTCGCAAGACTTCGGCCGGCCATGCGGGAAAGCCTTTCCGACGGCCGTTTCAGCGATTGGCACCCGGCACCCAAAGCACATCTTTGCGGCCTTGATCGTTCTCGTGGCGAGCCATCACGAACAGAAGGTCGCTGAGCCTGTTGAGGTAGCGCACCGGCTGAGTCCCGACGGTTTCCAGTTCAGCCAAGGCCGTGGCATCGCGCTCGGCCCGGCGCGTGACCGTCCGCGCCAAATGAAGATACGAGGCGGCCGGCGAGCCTCCGGGGAGAACGAAGGAGTTCAAGGGCTCCAAATCCGCGTTCAGACGGTCGATCTGCTGCTCGAGCCAAGTAACCTGAGCTTCGACGATGCGGAGCGGCTCATACTCGAGATTAGGGTCTTCGGGTGTCGCTAGATCGGCGCCCAGGTCGAAAAGGTCGTTCTGGATCCGCGCGAGCATCGCGTCGGCTTCCGGCCCACAGTGCAGCCGCACCAAACCGAGGGTCGCATTCGCCTCATCGACCGTCCCGTAGGCGGCCACGCGCGGGTCGTGCTTGGGAACGCGCTTTCCGTTGCTGAGCGACGTCTTGCCCTTGTCGCCCCCCCGCGTATAGATCCGGGTCAGCTGCACCATGGCGTCAGCCGCCCTTGCCGACGAGCAGGGCGACGGCGAAGAGCGCCAGCGCGATCCCCTGACAAACGATCCGGTAGCGCATCAGCTTGTTGCCCCATTTGGCATTGAAGTCGCCGCCGCGCGCCATGGCCAGAAGGCCGGTGAAAAGAACGCCAAGCGTTATCAGCATGGCGATCAGGATCAAAACGAGCATCGTGGTCTGCATGGCCGCAGAATATACGTCGACGCCGCCCGGACACCAGGGTTTGCAGAAAGAAGCTACTTCGCCGCGGCGTCGAGCGCAGCGGCCCTGTCGGCGCGCGCGCGCGACCAAGCCGGAGACTCAAGGCCGCGCGGATCGTCGGCCAGCAGCCCGTAGAGCACATGATCCTGCCACTGCCCCGCGATGCGCAGGTAGTCCCGCCCCCGGCCTTCCTCCTGAAAGCCGATCTTTTCCAGTAGACGGCGGCTCGCGACGTTATGCGGCAGACAAGCAGCTTCGATCCTGTGAAGCCCAAGACCGCCGAAAAGATAGTCCAAAGTCAGCAGAAGCGCCTCGGTCATCAGTCCCTGGCGGGCTTGCCGTTCGCCGACCCAATATCCAAGGCTTGCGGTCTGCGCCACGCCGCGCCGCAGGTTGGTCACGCTGATGCCGCCGAGCATCCGCTCGCTGCGCAGGTCGAAGATGAACAGGGTCACGCCCAGCCCTTGGCGCCACTCGGCCGCCTGTTGGCGCAAGCGGCGGCGGTAGGCCGCGCGCGTCAGCGCATCGTGCGGCCAAGCAGGCTCCCAAGGCGTCAGGAACTGGCGGCTGGCATGGCGCAACGCCGACCAGGACCGCCAATCCCGCGACGTGGGCTGGCGCAACAGAACCCTGGCCCCGGTCAGCTTCGGTCCCCGTGGGCCCGTATCGCCGATCAAGGCTGGGAAAAGCATCTGCGACGAGCCTACTGAGCCGCCGCCGCGGCACCGCCGAAGCGCGACGCGAAACTGTCGTAGGGCGTAAGGCCGTCGACCGGCCCCAGGAGCGCCAAAGTCGGCTTGCCCTCCAGCATCTTCGCCGCGCAGCGTCGCAGGCGTGCGGCATCGAGCGCATCGAGCTCGGCAACGATCTCGCTGACCGGGATCGAACGGCCGAAGATCTGCAGGTGACCGGCGAGTTGTTCGGCGCGGGCCCCCGTGCGCTCCCGGCTCATCAGGATAGCCGCCTTGAGCTGCGCGCGCGTGCGCTCGACCTCCTCGGGCGTGATGTCTTGAGCGGCCCGCTCGACCTCCCGGCAGACCGTGTCGAGAACCTCTTGCGCCTCTCCCGCGCCGGTCCCGGCATAAACACCGAACAGGCCGCTATCCGATGCCGCGGAGAGGAAGGAGTAGATCGAGTAGACGAGTCCCCGCTCCTCCCTGACCTCCTGAAACAGACGCGACGACATACCGCCGCCCAGAAGCGTGGAGAGAGCGGAAACGGCGTAATAGTCGGGATCCTGCATGCCGACAGAGTCGAAACCGATCAGCAGATGCGCCTGCTCCAGATCCCGCACCTGTCTGTGTTCTCCCCCCAGATAGCACGCCGGTTCGGCACGCGCGGTCGTGCAGGCGGGAAGACTGCCGAACAGCTCCTCGGCCAGACGGTGCAAACGGTCGTGCTCGATGCGGCCCGCGGCGATCAGCACCGAGGTGTCGGCGGCATAGCTGCCGGTCAGGTAGCCGCGCAGGTCGTCCGCCGAGAGGCCGCCGACCGTCTCAGGCGTGCCTAGAACCGGCCGTCCGAGACCCTGGTCCGGATAGGCGGCCGACTGAAAGTCGTCGAAAATGATGTCGTCCGGGGTATCGACGGCCTGACCGATCTCCTGCAGGACGACCTGCCGCTCGCGCTCCAACTCGCCCGCATCCAGCCGGGGATGCAGCAGCATGTCTGCGACAATGTCCAAGGCCAAGGGCGCATCCTCGGCCAGCACCTTGGCATAGAAGGCCGTCGTTTCGCGGCCCGTATAGGCGTTGAGATGACCGCCGACCGCCTCGATCTCCTCGGCAATCGCGCGCGCACTGCGCCGACCTGTGCCCTTGAAGACCATGTGTTCCAGCAGGTGGGCGACACCGTTGATCTTGGCCGACTCGTGACGCGCGCCGACCCCGACCCAAAGGCCGAGAGAACAGGTCTCGACTTCAGCCATGGTGTCGCTGGCCACGGTCAGGCCGTTAGGCAATTGGGTTATGGTCACGGTCATACGACGCTCAGTCCCTTCGCATGCGCGCGGACATGGGCGCGCAGGGCATTCAAATCGTTCGGCAGCTCGGTCACCCGCTCCGGTCGCTCGTAGAGATCCGACAGACGCTCCGGCAAGGACGGACGGACTCCGGTGGACTGCTCAACCGCATCCGGAAACTTGGCGGGATGGGCGCAGGCCAGAGATATGGTCGCCGCCCCCCTTTCGGCCAGCGCGCGGGCAGCGCCCAAGCCGACGGCGGAGTGCGGATCCAGGGTTTCGCCCGTGGCCGCATGGGTCTTGCGAATCTCGGCAATCGTGCCGGGATCGTCGAGCCGGAAGCCACGAAAGATCTCGGCGACCTGCGCCATACGCTGAGGCGTCAAGCGATAGCTGCCGTCGCTGCGGAAGGCCGTCATGATCTGCGCGACTTCGGCACCGTTGCCGCCGGTGAGGTCGAACAGAAGCCTCTCGAAATTGCTCGACACCTGAATATCCATGGACGGCGAAAGGCTGGGCTCCACCGAACCGATCCGCATCTCGCCCCCCTCGAAAAACCGCGCGAGGATATCGTTTCGGTTCGACGCGACGAACAGCCGCTCGATCGGCAGCCCCATCTGCCGCGCCGCGTAAGCTGCGTAAACGTTGCCGAAGTTTCCGGTCGGCACCGAGAAGCAAACTCGGCGATCCGGCGCGCCCAAGGCCAAGGCTGCGGCAAAGTAGTAGACGATCTGGGCCATGATCCTGGCCCAATTGATGGAATTCACGGCCGAAAGACCGAACTCGTCTCGGAAGTCTTCGTCGGCGAAGAGCGCCTTCACCAGATCCTGGCAGTCATCGAAGCTGCCGTCGACCGCGATGGCATGGGCGTTGCGCGCCGCAATCGTCGTCATCTGACGCCGCTGCACCTCACTGGTGCGACCCTTCGGGAAGAGGACGAAGATGTCGAGGTTGCCGCGATCCCGGCAAGCCTCCAAGGCGGCCGATCCCGTATCCCCGGAGGTGGCGCCGACGATCGTCAGTCGTCGCCGGCGCCGCGCGAGAACAGCGTCGAACAGCCGGCCGAGCAGTTGAAGTGCCACATCCTTGAATGCCAGCGTGGGACCATGAAACAGCTCGAGCAGCCAAAGATCGGCATCGAGCTGCTTGAGGGGGGTCACAGCGCTATGGTCGAAAACCTCATAGGTTTCGGCAACGATCCGCGGGAACTCCTCTTCGATTGCCGAGCCGGCAACGAAGGGCTGCATGACCGCGGTCGCAAGCTCCGCATAGGGCTTGCCGCGCAAGGACCGCAAAGTCTCCGCCGAGAACCGAGGCCAGCTCTCCGGCAGATAAAGCCCGCCGTCGCGCGCCAGCCCGGTCAGCAAAACGTCGTCGAAACCCAAAGTCGGCGCGGTGCCGCGGGTTGATCTGTAGCGCATCGGCTGCCGCCGCCTCGTTGAACCGTTCCGTCAAAGCGCCTTTAGTGTAAGGCGTCGCAAAGGCCCGAAACAAGCTGCAGCACCAGGTCGCTCGTGCGCGAACGCTTCGGCTTTCCTCACCTCTCGCCTAAGTAGCGCCGGCGCAGATGCGTTTCGAAGACGCTGGGGTCGAGCGGTTTGCCGGTGGCGCGGACAAGCAGTTCTTCCGAGGAGAAACGGGAGCCTTGCTCGTGCACGTGGCGGCGCAGCCACGCCAGCAGGGTCGAGAAATCGCCCTTGCCCAGTCGTTCGGGAATCTCCGGATGCGCGCCGCAAGCCGCTTCGAAAAGCTGCGCGGCCGTCATGGCGCCGAGGGTGTAGGTCGGGAAATAGCCCCAGGCCCCATCGTACCAGTGAATGTCCTGCAGACAGCCTCGCCGGTCGTCCGGCGGCGTAATGCCCAGGAGGCTTTGCAGCTCCTCGGACCAAGCGCCCGGCAGGTCCTCCAGCGTGAGCCGCTCCTCGATCAGCGCCTTTTCCAGCCGGAACCGCAGGATCACGTGAGCCGGATAGGTCACCTCGTCCGCATCGACACGGATGAAGTCGGGCGCGACGCGGGTGTAGAGGCGGTAGAGGTTCTCGGCCTCCCACTCGGGTCCCGATCCGGCGAAGGCGCTGCGGGCCCGGGGTGCCAGATAACCCACGAACTCGCGCGACCGGCAGGCCTGCATTTCCATCAGCAGGGACTGGCTCTCGTGGATCGACATGCCCCGCGCTTCTCCCACCGGCTGCCGCCGCCATTCCCGAGGCAAGCCGCGCTCGTAGAGGGCATGACCGGTCTCGTGCAGCACTCCCATCAAACCGCTGACGAAATCGCTCTGGTCGTAACGCGTGGTCAGCCGCACGTCCTCCGGCACGCCGCCGGTGAAGGGATGTGCCGAGGTATCGAGGCGGCCGTGCCGGAAATCGAACCCCACCGCCTCCATCAGTTGTCGGGCTAGGTCCGCCTGGGCCTCGGTCGGGAAGGGGCCTGCAGGCAGCACAGGGGCCTCCTGACGTTTCTGGTACGCCAGAACCTCGTCCAGAAGCTTCGGAAGGCTTTCGGCCAAGGCATCGAACAGGCGTTCGATGGCCGCCGCATTGCCATCAGGCTCGTACTGATCGAGCAAGGCGTCGTACAGCGACTTACCCAACACCTCCGACTTCGCCTGACCAGCCTCACGCGTGAGGTCGAGCACCTCCTGCAAGGCCGGCCGAACCTTGGCGAAGTCGTTTTCGGGACGCGCCTCGCGCCAGAGGCCTTCGCAGGCATGACAGGCGCGGCGCAAGGCCTCGACCAGGCGGGCCGGCAAGGCGGTGGCATGACTGTGAGCCCGGCGCATCTCCCGCAGATTGGCGCGGCGCCAGTCGTCGAGATCCTCGACCTGAGCATCCGCAGCCGCCAGCCAGTCGGCCACGGCAGGATCGACCAGCAGTTCATGCGCCATCAGACTGAGCTGTGCGAGCTGCTCGCCCCGCGCTTCCGCTCCGCCGGAGGGCATCATGGCCGAACTGTCCCAATGCAGCACGGCCATGGCCTCGTTCAAGGCCCCCAGGCGCGCAAAGCGCGTCTCAAGCCGGGTGTAGGCCGTCTGCTCCGTCATGACTTCTCCCTTTCGCCGGCCGCGCCTATAAGCTGGGCCTCTGTCCCTAAACTTGGGCTTCGCCGTCCCCGTGAAAAAGGCCTTAGCATCCTTGATGAGCGAGATCTCCCGATGACCAAGACCCCCGGGCGGAAAGACGCAAGCCGGCCCGGCCAGACCAAGGGCTATCGCATCGACAAACGCAAGGTGGCCTTCGCGATCCTATTGCTGCTGGCCTTCGTCGTCTTCGGAACCTGGAACCTTCTGCAAGCCGAAACCCCGACCGGCGATGCGCTGGTCGGCGGCGTCCTGATGATTTTCTGCCTCGGCATGGCGAGCTTCCTCGCCCGAGACTTGAAGCGGGTCGGGACCGTCGTGGAGGTCGGGCCCGAAGGCGTACTCGATCTTCGCAACCAGGAAGGCTTGATCTCCTGGGACCGGATCTCCGGCGCCGAAATCAAGCGTGCGTCCATCGTTCGCGGCATCCGACTGACGCTGGAAGACGGCAAGCGCATCGACATCGATACGCAGATGCTGGAGGTCGACCGTAAGGAACTGATGCGGGTCATCGCCGAAACCGGCCGGCGCGCCGAAGCGACACCTCGACGCTAGATCAATCTGCGCAAATGGATCATTCGAACCGCAGCGCCGCTGCTCCGAGGACACGCCTCGGCCCCTCGGTCTGGACAATGACGGCGGCGCCGGACCGGCCGGCGGCGCGCGCTGCGGCAAGGTCGATCGACAACTCCGCCGAGCTGCCGCTCCAGTCCCCTAGTCGCCGATAGTCGCGCACCACATGCGCGTAGCCCAGAGACCGGCCGGCGTTCTCGCCGCGCCGGACGTCGGTTTCATGCCAACGGTCATAGAGCAAGAGCCAGACGGCCGCACCTTCCTCGGGTACGGCGCCGTCACCGATGCGCACGCCCCTCTCCGAGAGGTCGACAGCAACGACTGACGGCCGTTCACGAGCCATCGCAAGCGCGTTGGCGACGGAGCGGGGCCGCGATCCAATAACATCGTAAGTGCCGTCGACCACCATCTGCGGCGTATAGACGGTCCTGCGGTCGAGGGAACGCGCATAGGCGCGCTGCCGCTGCGTCAGCGACGCAAGCGCGAAGGGATCCTCCCAACCGATGTAATCCCAATAGTCGACGTGCAGAGAGAGCGCGATCACGTCGTCGCGTTCGGCGAGCTCGGCCAAAATGGCATCGGCGGGAGGGCAGGAACTGCAGCCCTGACTGGTGTAGAGCTCGACCACGACAGGCGCACGTACCTCCGCGGCCTCGGCGGTCTGAGCCGCCAGGAGCAGAAAACCCGACAGAGCGGCCAACGCAACGGTCTTGAGCGATCCGAACATGATGTCAGCCTAGTCGCGAGATCCTGTCACACGGAAATCACCAAGGGGTGAGATCGGCGTGTCGGAGAGCGCACAGAGTGCGCATTTTTCCCGTGCGCGACTCCAGGAGTCTTTATTACAGTTTCATTAAGGAATAGTCGTCGAGACTGCGTCGTTTCCATAACGTAGCGGCTCTGCCGCAGGTGGGACAGGAGGCGCCCGATGGTTCGCCCGATGGTTCATTTGTGCCTTTTCATGATCTGTCTATCCGCAGCGGGTCTGAGCCTGACCTCCCCTCCGACTCGCGCGGAAGCCGGTGAAGCCACCGAGCGGCACGCCGAGACTCCTGCCGAGGGACGCACGCTCGCCTGCTTCCTGCTGAACAGCATGACGCGCAGCGCAATCGACCTGGAGCGTCGCGAAGACTTGCTTCGCAGCGCGATTTCCACCGGATGCCTCGGCTTGCCGGAGGCCAGCCCCTTTCGCGGCGGCGATCTGCCCAAAGCCAAAGCGTCGAGAGAGCGAGCCGACCTGCAAAGCCGCAGAGAACGGGACGCCGCCGACCCGCAATTCCGCCAGTGCCTGCTATGGGCCTATACCGGCTATCCGAGCGGCCTGGAAGAAACCCGCTGCGCCTTCAGCTTTCAGCTTCTCCCGAGCGGTTTCGGACTGGCGTGCGAAGCCTACCTGAAAGA
This sequence comes from Algihabitans sp., assembly GCF_965226985.1. GTDB lineage: Bacteria > Pseudomonadota > Alphaproteobacteria > Kiloniellales > DSM-21159 > Algihabitans. The sequence continues at coordinate 4,258,558 of NZ_OZ245712.1, read as the reverse complement.
CGGCTTCCCGACTCCTCTGGATCGAAAGGCCTGCCGGCAATTCTGGCAAGACCGCCTGAAGGCCAGCGACAGCGTGGCTCCTTCCTGACAAGCCTTCGTGCTGACCTCAGACCCGAGGCGCCGCAGCAGAAATCCGTGACCGTTTTGCAGGCTTGGCCACTTGGCGCTGGCCGCCGTCTTGGCTAGACAGTCGCATGTCATGACAGCCCAATCTGGAAACGCCGTCCCCCAGTCCGTCCCCAGCGCAAAGACCGGCGCGAATGCCGCAGCGGGCCCGCTGGCGGCCTACCGTGAGGCACGAAACAGCGGCAGCTTGAAAGCCGATCCGGCTCAGGCTCTGGCGGCCGAGAAGCTTGAAGCTCTCGCCCATGCTCTGCAGGGCTATCAGTTGCAAGCGAGCGGATCCTCCGCCTCGCCTCTGGCGACCTGGCGGAGCCGTCTCGGTCTCGGCCGCAGGCCCAAGACCGAAGCGCCGCAGGGGCTCTATCTCTACGGATCGGTGGGGCGCGGAAAGTCGATGCTGATGGACATCTTCTTCGCCGGAGTGCCATTGGAACGAAAGCGGCGCGTCCATTTCCATGCTTTCATGGCCGAGACTCACGACCGTCTGCACGCCTGGAGACAGTCCAGCAAGGGCCGCAAGGCGGACCCTTTGCCGGAGATCGCCGGGGAGATTGCAGCCGAGGCCTGTCTTCTCTGCTTTGACGAGTTCGTGGTGGTCAACATTGCCGACGCCATGATCCTGGGCCGCTTGTTCGAGTCGCTTTTCGAGCGCGGCGTCGTGGTGGTCGCCACCTCCAACTTTCCACCCGATCGACTTTACGAAGGCGGCTTGCAGCGCGAACGTTTCGAACCCTTCATCGCTCTGCTCAAGCAAAAGCTCGATCTGCTGGACCTCGGCGAGGGCACCGACTATCGCCTGAGTCGCCTGAAAGATCTGCCGGTCTTTCACGCACCGCTCGGCGCGGAGGCCACGGCGGCGTTGGACGAGGCCTTCTTGCGTCTAACGGAGGGTGCGGATGCGCAACCGGCCAGCCTGACCGTGAAGGGGCGCCGGATCGTGCTGCCGGCAGCGGCGCGAGGCGTAGCCCGCAGCGACTTCGAGGCTCTCTGCGTCCAGCCGCTGGCGGCCGCGGACTACTTGGCGCTGGCGACTCATTTTCACACGCTCGTCCTCGACGGCGTTCCGCGCCTCACCGAGACGCAGCGGAACGAGGCACGGCGTTTCATGACGCTGGTCGACGCCCTCTACGAACACCGCGTCAATCTGATCATGGCCGCCGATGCAGCGCCGGAGGACCTTTACAGCGGGGACGACGGCGCCTTCGAGTTTCGCCGCACGATCAGCCGGCTGAACGAGATGCAAGCCGCCGATTACATTGCAAAACCGCATCTGACCTAAGACAAGCCGACGGAAGGCAGGACCGCGCCGGGGTCGATCAGTCGGTGACGCCGGTCAGTCGGTCTGGCCTCGGAACGAACTGGCCGGATAAACGCCCAGGATCTTCACCTCGCGAGAGAAAAATCCAAGCTCTTCAAGCGCCAGGCGGACAGGACGCTGTTCGGGATGTCCCTCGATGTCGGCATAGAACTGGGCGGCCGTGAAGGCATCGTCGATGATATAGCTTTCCAACTTGGTGATGTTGACGCCGTTGGTGGCGAAACCGCCAAGAGCCTTGTAGAGCGAAGCCGGGACCGAGCGCACCCGGAAGACGAAAGAGGTGATCGCCGGCCCGGCCCCGGGTTCGGGATCGCGGGGTTCCCGCGCCATGACGATGAACCGCGTCGTGTTGTGTTCCGAATCCTGAACGTCCGGCAGAAGCGTTTCGAGTCCGTAGGTCTCGGCGGCCAGGGAAGACGCGATGGCTGCCTGCGTCGGGTCGCCGAGAGACGCGACCTCCGCCGCGGCACCGGCCGTGTCGGCATGCACGACAGGTCGAAGCTTGCGGTCGAGCAGAAACTTTCGGCATTGGCTGAGGGCCTGCTCGTGGCTGCGCACCAGAGACAGCCCTTCGAGCGTCGCCCCCTTGGGCGCCAGAAGCTGGTGCCGGATCCTCTGAAAGTGTTCTCCGATGATATGCAGCCCCGACTCGGGCAACAGATGATGGATGTCTGCCACCCGCCCGGCGCTGGAGTTCTCGATCGGAATCATGGCCAGCGCCGCCCGGGAGTCCAGGACCGCCGCGAAGGTTTCCTCGAAGGAAACGCAAGGCAGCGTCTCGCGGTCCGCAAACACCGTGCGGCACGCCAGATCGGAATAGGCGCCGGGTGCGCCCTGAAAGGCGATCGGGCCGCCGGGCAGGGCTTCGGGCTCTTGCATCTTACAAATTGTCCAGAAATATCAACCGGCTAACAGAGAACGTGCGCGCTCAAGATCGTCGGGAGTATCGACAGTGAGTGGAGAGGTGTCAACGAGCGCCACATCGATCCGCAGTCCGGCTTCCATGGCCCTGAGTTGCTCCAGTTTCTCCCGTTCCTCCAGCGGGCTGTGCGGCAGTTCGACGAAGCTTTCCAGGGCAGCGCGCCGGAAGGCGTAGAGGCCGATGTGATGGTACAGCGGGCGGGTCGGATCTCCGCCGTCCCAGGGGACCGGCGCCCGGCTGAAGTAGAGCGCCCGCGCTATTCCCCGCCCCGCCGGAAAGGCGATCGCCGCCTTGACCGCATTGGGATCGGACCGCTCGGACGGATCCACGATTTCCGCGGCGATGGTCCCGATGTCCACCTCCGGCTCTACCAAGGGGCGAATGACGGCGCGAATCGCCTCGGGCTCGAGAGTCGGAACGTCGCACTGAACATTGACGACGGCATCGACGCGGCCATCCGGATCCAGGCGCTGCAAGGCCTCGAAGATGCGGTCGGAGCCGGAGGGATGATCGGGATCGGTCAGAACGGCCTGCCCTCCGGCCGCTTCGACCACCTCCACGATCTCCGGGTCGCCGGCGGCGACTGCGACCGGTCCGATATCGGCCTCAAGGGCTCGACGCCAGACGTGCAGGATCATCGGTTCGCCGCAGATATCAGCCAGTGGCTTGTCGGGCAGACGCGTCGAAGCCAGGCGGGCGGGAATGAGAACGAGCGGAGACTGCGGCAAGGCCATAGGCGGCTCTCTTGGAAGGAAACTGCGGGCGAGGAGGAACCGCAAGGAAGCGGTCCTGCGACGCTGCGCCACGCTGGCGGGGAAGGTAACACTCTTAGGTCATGGGCAATCTTTAGGTCATAAGCTCCAGAAGCGACAAGTCGAGAGCGCTCTGCACAGCCGTTCGGAAAGTCGGCGGTGCTTTCCCTTTCGGTTCCCCCGGTTTCCATTGAACGGGGCAGTGCCGGAAGCTATTGTCGCGCCGCCTGGGATGCGAAAACGCTAGGATTCGTTAATAATTAGGGTTCCCGACGCCTCATGTCTTCTCTCGAAATCAACAAGGTCGCCGCAGCCGTTCTGACCGCTGGACTCGTCGCCATGACCAGCGGTTTCGTTGCCGATCTTCTGGTGGGCGGTCACGGCGATGCTGAGGAAGACGCCTATCCGATTCAACTCGCGGAAGGCGCGGCCGGCGCAGCCCCCGAGGCCGAAGAGGAGCCGGGGCTCGAACCCGTCCTGCCGCTACTCGCTTCCGCCGATCCGGCAGCAGGAGAAGCCTTGAACCGTGCTTGCGCGGCCTGTCACTCCTTCGATGACGGCGGCCCGCAGAAGGTTGGCCCCAATCTCTGGGACATCGTCAACGCACCCCATGCACACATTCCAGAGTTTGCTTACTCCGACGCCTTGTTAGCGATGGCCGAGGAGCCCTGGACCTACGAAGCCTTGAACGCGTTCCTGGCGAGCCCGCGAGACTACGCCCCAGGCACCAAAATGAGCTACGCGGGCATGCGCAGCGTTCAGGACCGGGCAAACATGATCGCCTACCTGCGAAGCCTTTCCGACGATCCCGCACCGCTGCCGACGGCGGAGGAGATTGAGGCCGTCACCGGAGGCGGTGCCGAGGCTGAGGCCGACGCGGAAACTGGAGGCGCGCCTGCCGAGGAAGAAGCTTCGGACTCGGCTGACGCAGGTGACGTGCAGGAAGCCGCCGCTGACGCCGGCGCCGCGGACTCGATCATCCAGCGCATTGCCGCCGCCGATCCAGCCGCCGGCCAGAGCGCGGTGCGCGCCTGCGCGGCCTGTCATTCCTTCGAGGAAGGCGGCGCCAACCGGGTCGGTCCGAATCTCTGGAACACCGTGGGTGCCCCGGTGGCGCACATCGAGGGCTTCAACTACTCCAACATCTTCCAAGAGAAGCATGACGCCGGGGAGATCTGGACCTACGAGGCGCTCTGGGCCTTCCTCCAGAACCCCCGCGAGTGGGCCCCCGGCAACCGTATGACCTACGCCGGCGTGCGCGACGAGGACGACAAGGCCGCGATCATCGCCTACATGCGCAGCCTGTCCAACGACCCGGCACCGCTCGAACCGCTGCAATAAGCCGGCAGTGACGGACAGCCGCGACGGTCTTGAGCCCTTCGCCGCTTTCGCCGAAGAATTGGCGGAGGCTGCACGGCTGGTCACCCGCCACTACTTCCGCACGCCCGTCGCCGTGGACAGCAAGGCCGACGAGAGCCCGGTCACCGTGGCCGACCGTGAGACGGAGGCCCGCCTCAGGGATCTGATCGTCCGACGCTTCCCCGATCACGGTATCGTCGGCGAGGAGCACGGAAGCGAGCGGCGGGATGCGGAGTTCGTCTGGGTGCTCGACCCGATCGACGGCACGAAAGCCTTCATCACCGGCAATCCTCTGTTCGGTACTCTGATTGCCCTGACGCGCGGGGGCAGCGCACTTCTCGGCGTCATCGACATGCCGATTCTGGGCGAGCGGTGGATCGGCGCCGAAGGCCTGCCGACTCAGCATATCGACGCCACCGGGCGGCGAGCCGCGCGCGTACGATCCTGTCCGTCCTTGGATCGAGCTGTGCTGCAAAGCACCCATCCGGATATGTTCACGGGCGCCGACTCAGACGGCTTCCAGCGCCTCGGCCAGGCCGTCAAGACGACGCGCTACGGCGGCGACTGCTTCAGCTACGCTCAGCTCTCCAGCGGGTTCGTCGATCTGGTGGTCGAGGCGGGGCTGCAACCCTACGACTTCATGGCCCTATTGCCGGTTATCGAAAATGCGGGCGGCCGCGCGACCGACTGGCAGGGCCGGCCGCTGACTCTCGACAGCGACGGCCACATCATCGCGGCCGGCGATCCCGGATTGGTCGCGCCGGCCTCACTCTGTCTGAAATCTTCGTAATCTCCACGGGGCCGGGAACCAAAGCAGTTGCGCGCCCTGCCCTCTGGCATACCTAATAGCGAGCCAGGAGGGGCCGGACCAGCTTGGCCGGAAAGAGCCGCAGGCCGGCCCGCGAGGTTTCGCCTTCGGGAGTTTGCCGTGCGCATTGCGCTCTTCTGTCTTTTGCTCACACTGCCGGGGTTGGCTCTGGTGCCGGCATCTTTGGCGCAGACTGCGCTCGAGACGACCGCCCCCCAAACGCCCGCCCCCCAGACGATTGGCGATGCGACACTGGCGCAAGCCGATCTCGCGTCGTTGAGCGCCGAGTATCGTATCTACGACGTCGTGCGCCTTGAGGCCGGCCAGAAGGTCTATCGCTCCCACGCCATCGCGATGCATGGCGAACCGAAGTACCCGGCGGACTGGACTCACTTCGACTACGTCAACCCGGAAGCGCCGAAGGGCGGTCAGATGACCGTCGGCAGCCAAGGAACTTTCGACTCCTTCAACGCGGAGAACGGTCGCGGCAACCCGGTCGGCGCTGGCTACGAGTCGCTGCTGCAGTCCTCACAGGACGAAGCCTTCACCAAGTACGGACTGATCGCCGAATGGGTCGAGTGGCCGGAAGACCGCTCTTGGGTCGTGTTCAAACTGCGCGACGAGGCGCGTTGGCACGACGGAGAGCCGATCACCGTCGAGGACATCATCTGGTCCTACGACACGCTCGTCACCGAGGGGCAGCCCTTCTACCGCTTCTACTTCGGCTCGGTCGAATCGGTCGAGGAAGTCGGACCGCGGCAGGTCCGCTTCACCTTCAACGAACAGGATAACCGCGAGCTTCCGCTCATCATCGGGCAGATGCCGGTCATGCCCAAACACTACTGGGAGGAGCGCGATTTTACCGCGACCACCCTCGATCCGCCCCTCACGAGCGGTCCCTACCGCATCTCGGCCTTCGAGCCCGGTCGCTTCGTCGTCCGGGAGAGAGTTGAGGACTATTGGGGCGCCGACCTACCGCTCAACGTCGGCCGTCACAACTTCGACCGAATGCGCACGGAGTTCTTCCGGGACGCCACCGTGATTCGAACGGCACTGAAGGCGGGGACTCTCGATTACCGCCGCGAGAACCAGGCCAAGGCCTGGGCACTGGACTACAACATCCCGGTGGTCGAACAAGGCTGGCTGCGCAAGGAGGAAGTTCGGCACAACCTGCCGACAGGCATGCAGGCCTTCATCATGAACACGCGACGTCCGCTCTTCCAGGATCCCCGCGTGCGCCGCGCCCTGGCCTTCGCCTTCGACTTCGAGTGGACCAACGAAGCGCTCTTCTTCGACCTTTACGCCCGCACCTCCAGCTACTTCTCCAACTCGGATCTGGCCGCGACCGGACTGCCGGAAGGCGAGGAACTCGAGATCCTGGAACGCCATCGCGGGCAGATCCCCGAGGAGGTCTTCACGACGCCCTACTGGGTGCCAGGCACCGACGGCAGCGGCTGGCCCCGCGACAACATCATCCAGGGTCTGGAGTTGTTTCAGGAAGCAGGGTGGGAGGTGCGCGACCTTCAGCTGGTCAACAGCGATACCGGGCAACCGATGCGCTTCGAGATTCTGCTGGTCAGCCCGGCCTTCGAACGGATCGTGCTACCCTTCGTCCGCAACCTGACCCGGATGGGCATCGACGCCCGTGTGCGCCTGGTCGATCAGTCGCAATACATCAACCGGCTTCGCAGTTTCGACTTCGACATGATCGTCGGCGTGATGCCGCAATCGGATTCGCCGGGCAACGAGCAGCGGGACTTCTGGTCCAGCGAAGCGGCCGATCAGCCGCGCAGCCGAAACCTGATCGGCATCAAGAACCCTGTCATCGACGACTTGATCAGCCTGGTGATCACGGCGCCCGACCGCGAGTCTCTAGAGGCACGCACCCGCGCGCTCGACCGGGTTCTGCAGTGGGGTCACTACAGCATTCCGCAGTGGCACTCGCGAAGCCTGAATCTGCTGTACTGGGACAAGTTCGCCCGTCCGGAGACCGACAATCTGTCCAAGAACGGAACAGCGATCGATCGCTGGTGGTACGTGCAATCCAAGGCCGACGAACTGGCGGCTCGCGAACGGGCGAATCCCGAGCTGATGGAGGCTGGGACCGAGGCAGGCAGCGGCGGAAGCGACACGCCGGGGTGGGGAACCACCCTGTTGGTCGCCGCCGGCCTGGGCTTCGTCGCCTGGCTGGTCCTGCGCGGCGCGTTGCGCCGCCGCGCCGCCTGAGCCAGGGTAGGGTCCCATGACCGCCTACATCATCCGACGCCTGCTGCTGATCGTCCCTACGCTCTTCGTGATCATGCTGATCAACTTCGTGGTGCTGCAGTTTCTGCCCGGCGGCCCGGTCGAACAGGTGATCGCCCAGATCACCCAGACCGGACCGGGCATCACCGAGCGAATCACCCAGGGACAAAGCGGCGAAGTCGCCCTGCCGGTCGGTGACGGCGACCAGTCGGCCTATCGCGGTGCCCAAGGCTTGGACGACGAGTTCATCGCCGAGCTGGAACGACAGTTCGGATTCGACAGGCCGCTGCACGAACGTTTCTTTCTGATGGTCGGCAACTATGCCGTCTTCGACTTCGGCGACTCCTTCTTTCGAGACGAGCCGGTGGTCGACCTGATCCTGGACAAGATGCCGGTCTCGATCTCCCTGGGGATCTGGTCGACGCTACTGATCTATCTGGTCTCGATCCCGCTCGGCATCGCAAAGGCGGTCCGCGACGGCCAGCGTTTCGACATCTGGACATCTGGTATCGTGGTAGTCGCCACCGCAGTGCCCGGCTTCCTCTTCGCGGTCTTCCTGCTGATCGTCTTCGCCGGCGGGGAGTACTTCTCGATCTTTCCCCTGCGCGGCATCGTCTCAGACAACTGGGAGGAACTGCCGCTCGGACAGCAGATCCTGGACTACCTATGGCACATGGTCCTGCCGACCGTGTCCATGGCGATCGGCGGCTTCGCCGCCTTGACCATGCTGACCAAGAACTCCTTCCTGGACCAGATCAACCAGCAGTACGTCATCACCGCCAGGGCCAAGGGCCTGGAAGACAAGCAGGTGCTCTATCGCCACGTCTTCCGCAACGCCATGCTGATCGTGATATCCGGCTTTCCAGCCGCCCTGGTCGGTATGCTTTTCACCGGCGCCGTGCTGATCGAGACGATCTTTTCTCTCGACGGCCTCGGACTTCTGGGTTTCGAGGCGGTGTTCAACCGTGACTACCCCATCGTACTGGGCACGCTCTACTTCTTCACACTGCTCGGTCTGATCATGGGACTGGTCACCGACCTGACCTACACGCTGATCGACCCGCGCATCGACTTCGAGAGCCGGGAGACCTGACGCCCATGACCGCAGCGCCATCTTCGGCCCCCGTCGCACAGCAAACCCAGGATCGTTTCCTCGGCATCCCGCTGACGCCGCTCGACCGCCGCAGGATCGAGAGCTTCAAAGCGAACCGACGCGGTCTCTGGTCGCTCTGGATCTTTCTGGCGCTGTTCCTGATCACGCTCTTCGCCGAGCTGGTCGCCAACGACCGCCCTCTGCTGATCTGGTACGATGGCGGTGTCTACGCCCCGGTGTTCGAACGCTATCCGGAGACCGCTTTAGGTGGCGTATTGCCGACGGAAGCCGACTACACCGATCCGGCCGTCCAGGCCCTGATCAGCGAGAAGGGCTGGATGGTCTGGCCGCTGATTCCCTACGACCACACGACAGTGGCCTGGAACCTGCCGGAGCCCGCCCCCTCGTCCCCTTCCTCCACCCATTGGCTGGGAACCGACGATCAGGCGCGGGATGTGGTGGCGCGGGTGATCTACGGCTTCCGCATCTCAGTGCTCTTCGGTTTCGCGGTGATTGTCGTCTCGGCCGTCGTCGGCGTCACCGTCGGCGCCCTCCAAGGCTTTTACGGCGGTCGGTTGGACCTCTTCGGTCAGCGACTGATCGAAATCTGGTCCTCCATGCCGCAGCTCTACATCCTGATCATCATGGCCAGCCTCGTGGAGCCGAACTTCTGGTGGCTACTGATCGTGTTGCTGCTGTTCGCCTGGATCGGTTTCGTAGGTGTTGTTCGCGCGGAATTCCTGAGAGCGCGCAACTTCGACTATGTCCGCGCCAGCCGTGCCCTTGGGGCAGCGGACGGCGTCGTGATCTTTCGTCACGTCTTGCCCAACGCCATGGTGGCGACGCTGACCATGCTGCCCTTCGCCCTGGCCGGATCCGTCACGATTCTGACCTCGCTAGACTTCCTGGGGATCGGCTTGCCGCCCGGTTCCGCCTCGCTCGGCGAGGTTCTAGCGCAGGGCAAGGCCAACCTTAATGCGCCCTGGTTGGGCCTGACGGGCTTCTTCACCATCGCCCTGTTGCTCAGTCTGCTGATCTTCATCGGAGAAGCGGTGCGCGATGCCTTCGACCCGCGCAAGGTCTGGGCCGGCAGCGCCCCGCCACCGGAAGAGAGCGAGCCGGTCGCCCAGCCCAAGCAAGCGCCGGCAGGTGCCGAATGAGCCCGGATCAAGCCTCCTTGCAGCCGCAAAGCGACCTGGACGGTCGGCAGGCCCCGCTCCTGCAGGTCGCCAACCTGAGTGCCGCCTTCCGCTTGCCCGGCAAAACGGTGACAGCCGTCGATCGCGTTTCCTTCACTCTCGACAAGGGCCAGACATTGGCCTTGGTCGGCGAGTCCGGCTCGGGCAAGTCGGTGACGGCTCTCTCTCTGTTGCAGCTGCTGCCTTACCCGCTGGCGAGCCATACCAAGGAGAGCTCGGTCACCTATCGCGGCGAGGAACTGATGGGCGCGAGCGACCGCCGTCTGCGGCAGATTCGCGGCAACGAGATTTCCATGGTCTTCCAGGAGCCCATGACCTCCCTGAACCCGCTGCACACTGTCCTGAAGCAGGTCAGCGAGGTGCTGATCCTGCACAAGGGCATGAGCCGCGAGCAGGCGCGCGCCCGTACGCTGGAACTGCTCAATCTGGTCGGCATCCGTGAACCGGAACGGCGCCTGACGGCCTATCCGCATGAGCTGTCGGGCGGCCAGCGTCAGCGCGTCATGATCGCCATGGCGCTGGCCAACGACCCCGATATCCTGGTCGCCGACGAGCCAACAACGGCGCTCGACGTCACGATCCAGGCCCAGATTCTCAAGCTCCTGAAGGAGCTGCAGCAGAAACTCGGCATGGCCGTGCTGCTGATCACCCACGACCTCGGCATCGTGCGAAAGGTGGCCGACCAGGTCTGCGTGATGACCGGCGGGCGGATCGTCGAGCAGGGTCCCGTCGCCGAGATCTTCGAAGCGCCGCAGCACCCCTACACCCGCAAGCTGCTGGCCGCCGAGCCGAAGGGCAAACCGCTGCGCGCCGCGCCGGATGCACCGGTGGTGATGCAGGGCAGCGACGTGAAGGTGCACTTTCCGATCAAGAAGGGCCTGCTGCGCCGCGCCGTCGACTACGTGCGGGCCGTCGACGGCATCGACGTCACCGTGCGGGAGGGCCATACCCTGGGTGTGGTCGGCGAGTCCGGCTCCGGCAAGACCACCCTGGGCTTGGCATTGCTGCGACTGATCTCCAGTCAGGGCCGGATCGCTTTCGAAGGCCGCGCCATCGAGGAGCTTCGCTCCAAGGCCATGCGGCCGCTGCGGCGGGAGATGCAGGTCGTTTTCCAGGATCCCTACGGATCGCTGTCGCCCCGTCTGTCGATCGGCGAGATCGTCGGTGAAGGGCTGCGGATTCACGAGCCGGGCGAAGGCGCCGAGCTGCGGGAAGAGCGCATCGTTGCGGCGCTGGAGGAAGTCGGGATCGAACCTGCGGCGCGGCACCGCTACCCGCATGAGTTTTCCGGCGGCCAGCGCCAGCGCATCGCGATCGCCCGCGCGATGGTTCTGAAGCCACGCTTCGTGGTGCTGGACGAACCGACCAGCGCCCTCGACATGTCGGTGCAAGCTCAGATCGTCGATCTGCTGCGCGCCCTGCAGGCCAAGCACAAGCTGGCCTATCTCTTCATCAGCCATGACCTGAAGGTTGTTCGCGCCCTGGCCGACGAGGTTCTGGTGGTCAAGGACGGCAAGGTGGTCGAGCAAGGCGCCGCCGAACAGATCTTCGACGCCCCGCGCGAGGCCTACACCCAGGCCCTCATGAAGGCCGCCTTCGACCTGGAGGCGGTGGAAAGCGGTGTCGTGAGCATGTAGAAGCAGGGCTTATGGCGCTGCTGTTCAAATCCGATATCGATCGTCCGGCAAGCTGGATTCCCGCGCTCGAAAGCGCCCTGCCGGATATGGAGGTGCGGAGCTGGCCCGAGGTCGGCGACCCAGCCGATATCGACTATGCGTTAGTCTGGCAGCCGCCGAGCGGCTTTCTCGCCTCTTTGCCGAACCTGAAGGCCATTCTCTCGATCGGTGCGGGCATCGATCACCTGACCCGTGACCCGGAGCTCCCCCGGCACTTGCCGCTCGTGCGCATGGTCGAACCCGGTCTGACGGCCGGTATGACCGAGTTCGTGGTGATGCAGTGTCTGTTCCATCATCGCCGCATGCTCGACTATCGCGCGCAACAGAGCCGCAAGGTCTGGCAGGAGTTGGCGCCGGTCGCCCCCTGGCAGCGCCGCATCGGCGTGATGGGACTGGGCGAATTGGGGGCCGACGCGGTGGAGCGGCTGGTGCAGCTGCGGTTCGACGTCGCCGGCTGGTCGCGCAATCGCCGGGCGCTCGCAGGGGCCGCTTGCTTCGCCGGTCGGGAGGAGTTGCCCGCCTTTCTGGCACGCAGCGATATCCTGGTATGCTTGCTGCCGCTGACGGAACAGACCGACAGCATTCTGAACGCCGCTCTCTTCGCGCAACTTCCGAAGGGCGCTTGTGTCATCAACGTCGGACGCGGCGAACATCTCATCGAGCGGGATCTGCTGGCGGCTTTGGAGGCGGGTCAGCTCGATTCCGCCACGCTGGATGTCTTCCGGAACGAACCACTGCCGCCGGAGTCTCCTCTATGGAGCCATCCCAGGGTGATCGTAACCCCGCACATCGCTTCCATGACGATCCCGGAGACAGCGGCCGAGGCGATGGCAGAGGTCATCCGCACGCTTGAGGCCGGCGGCACACCACCCGGTCTTGTGGATTTGGACAGGGGTTACTGACCGCCCCATTCGACCCTGCCGACAAGGTGTGTCGACGCGCTCTACCGTCAGTTCGGTCGGCTGCGGTCCAGCATCGGCAGCGCTTCGACGGCGCGCAGGATCGCCTCGCTGCGATCATCCGTCGGCCGATCGGGCAAGTCGTAGCCAGCGTCGCTCAAAACCACCGCGATTTCGGCCGCAGGCGAAACCAGGTCTTCGCCCGTCCCGCCGCGCAGCAAACGCCGAGCCTGATCTTGCGCAGCGCCCTGATCGCCGCGACCTGCTGCGGCGATCAGGGCCAGCAGGCGATACTCGTCAGCCCCGACCTGCCGGCAGCAGTTGGGGTTGTAGGAAATCTCGCCCTGCGCCTCTCGCACACAACGATAGATCAGGCGCGACAAGGCACCGAGCAGGCAACGGGCTGGCTCAACGCCAAGCTGCCGCGAAAGGCCTGACCAGACCTGCTCGTGGCGCTGCGGCTGCTTTGCCACAAGCCCTTCCAGCCAGGAACGATAGCTCCACAGCAGAAGTCGCTCGCCGGCCGCGAGATCACAGACCCAGGCCGTCGGCGCAGCCGGTAGACGAAACGATCCATCGCGCGGCATGACACACCTCTTCGATTGCCGGCCTCCAATGGTGGGGACCCTAATCGCTTCGGGAGTTTACTTGCAAGTGATTTTCATTCTCACTAATGGACCTGGAACGGGGTTCAGAGGCACGCGGCCGCGATCATGCCTTGCGGACGAGTCCGGCCGTAAGCAGGTCCGCCAGCGCACGCGCGCTGTCGTCGGCCAGTTGGTCAGGAGGTTCCTCGGGGAAAGCCTCGGCCAGAGCCTCGAAGACCTCTGGCCAGGCGAAAGGCGCCTCAAGCAAGCGCCAAATCCCGCCAGTTAGGCTATCGACAGGATAGGGCCTTGAGTGGCGGGGTCGAACCAGAAAGAACTGCCCCTCCAACTCCACAAGGGATACGGCAGGGTGACGGGAGTAGAGGTCGCCGGCCCTCAAGGCCGTGGCGCATACTTGGCGAGGATCCGCTGAAGGGTGCGACGATGCATACGCAGACGGCGCGCCGTCTCGGAGACGTTACGATCGCACTGCTCGTAAACCCGCTGAATGTGCTCCCAACGCACACGGTCGGCGGACATGGGATGGTCCGGCGGGGGCGGCAGATCGCCTTCGTCGGCCAGCAGGGCAGCCAAGACCTGATCGGCATCCGCCGGCTTGGGTAGGTAGTCGGTTGCACCCGCCTTCACCGCCGCAACGGCGGTCGCAATATTGCCATAGCCGGTCAAAACGATCACGCGGGAATCCGCACGCGCATCGTGCAGCGCGGTGACCACGTCTAAGCCGCTGCCATCCTCCAGCCGCAGGTCGACCACCGCGAAGGCCGGTGGGCGAACCGCGACCTTGTCCTTACCCTCGCGAACACTGGTCGCGGCTTCCACGGCGAAGCCGCGGCGCTCCATGGCCTGGGCCAGGCGTTTGCAGAGACGGTCGTCGTCATCGACGATCAGAAGGCTGCGGTCGGCCAAAGCGGCTAATTTGCGGTCGAGCTGCTCCTGCGTCGGTCCCGGTTTTTCCGGTGCGAAATCGGGCGCGATGTCCATCGTCATGCCCCTTCAAGGCCTTGCCGTTGAAACTAAACTTGGAAATGGGCGCGGGACCACACCGCGACAACCTCTGCACCGCGCCCGCCACGTCCCACAATACGGTTTCCGAAGGTCAATTCCGCGCCAGTCCGCTCCAACAGAGTCCGGGCGATGAATACACCGAGCCCCATGTGCTTTTCGCTCCCGTCGCCGCCGATGTCGCTGCTGCGGCCGCGCCGACCCGTGGAGACGTAGGGATCGCCGAGCGCGCCGAGCACCGCCTCGTCAAATCCGGGACCATCGTCGCTCAGCCTGAGGATCAGTCGCGTTTCGTCCCAGGAAACCTCAGCTTCCGCGCGGCTGCGGGCGAACTGCACGGCGTTTTGGATCAGCGTTCCGAGCCCGTGGACCGTCTCGGGCAGACGCGGAACCAAGGGCTCGTCGGTAACATCCAGGCTCGGTGCGATACGGATCTGGAAGTCGACGCCCTCACGCAGGAACGGCGCCGCAGCCACCTCGACCAGGGTCGTAACGGGGATGCGGTTGAGAGGATCGCCAGGCTCCGGCGCCTCCTCTCCCGGCCGGCGTGCGAGTTCGGTCAAAATGTCGCGGCAGCGCGCGGTCTCCTCGCGCAGGATGCGCACATCGCTGCGCAAGGGGCTCTCGTTCGGCAGGTCAGGCGAGAGTTCCCGCTCGATTTCCCGCGCGACAACCGCAATTGTAGCTAGAGGGCTGCCCAATTTGTGGGCCGCCGCGGCAGCCAAAGCACCCAGAGCGCTTAGTCTCTGTTCACGGGCTAGCGCCATCTGAGTCGCAGAAAGCGCGTCGACCATCTGACGCGATTCCTTGGCCAGGAACGAGACGTAGAGCGCCAGGAAACAGACTGCGAGCACCAGAGCGATCCAGATCCCGGCGCGATATATATCCGGCAGAAGAAAACCGGTCTCGCGCCAAGGCAGCGGCAACGCCCAGAGTCCGAGCGCCGTTATGCAAGTGACCGCCACGCCTGCCAGAACTGCGGTAACCCAGCCGGCCAAAGTTGCGGCGGAGACGACGACGGGCGCCAGCAACAGTACGACGAAGGGGTTGTTAAGACCGCCTGTGATCCCGAGCAGGACGGCCAGCTGCGCCAGATCGAAAGCCAAGTAGAGCCCGGCGCGCCGGTCGTCGAGCCAGACCGTTCCGCGATGGCCGATCGACGCAAACAGGTTGAGCAAGCCGGATGCGGCGATGGCCAGAGCGGCCGGTAACACAGGCACGGTGAAGTCGAGCCCGGCTTCCACGACCAGAAGGGCAATCACCTGTCCCACCACTGCGATCCAGCGGATGAAGACGAGAGTACGCAAGCGGATACGGCCGCCGGGAATAGGCATCGGCACGCTGCGCGGAAAACCGGCCGAGGCGCCAGTCCAGGTGGTAGGCCGCTCGGGCGCTTCCTGCAGATCTGGATTCTTCATCGTACCGACAGACTTCGACCGATTGGGCCTCGAAGGCAAGCGGCGCAAGCGGATACGCTGGCAGCGACACCGAACCTGCGCCATAGTGCCGACTGTGACCTCACTGGCAATCCACGTCGAAAATCTCGTCAAACGCTTCGGACCGATCGCAGCGGTCGACGGCGTGAGTTTTCAGGTCGAACAAGGTGAGACCGTCGCGCTTCTTGGCGCCAACGGTGCGGGCAAGACGACCACGATCTCCATGTTGCTCGGCCTGCTGCTACCAAGCAGCGGCAGCATCGAGATCCTGGGATCGGACATGACGCGGCGCCCCTCCCAGGTGTTGCGGCGGATCAACTTCTCCAGTCCCTACGTCGACCTGCCGCGACGCCTGACCGTTCAGCAGAATCTGGTCTTCTTCGCCCGCCTTTACGGTGTGACCGATGTTCGCGCGCGGCTCGCGGAGCTGGCTCGCGACCTGGAGCTGGAAGGGCTTTGGCGCAAAAGGACCGGTCAGCTCTCGGCCGGCCAGAAGACCCGCGTTTCCTTGGCCAAGGCGATGGTCAATCGACCTCAGGTCCTGCTGCTCGACGAGCCGACGGCCTCGTTGGATCCAGACACTGCGGACTGGTTGCGCGGCTACCTGGAAAGCTACCAGGCCGAAACCGGTGCAGCCATTTTGTTGGCGAGCCACAACATGGCAGAAGTCGAACGCTTGGCGCGCCGGGTGCTGATGCTTCGGCTCGGCAGGGTCGTAGACGAGGGCACGCCCTCCCACCTGCTACAGCGCTATGGCCGCGCCTCTCTCGAGGAGGTCTTTCTGGAAATCGCGCGTCAGGGCGCACGACCGGGTGAGGGAACCGCAGCGTGAGCGACCTTGCAGTAGCAAACTCAGGCGGAGCCAGCCGCAGAATCGGCGCCGTCGTCCTGCGCCATCTCTATTTGCTCCGGACGTCTTGGCCCCGGATCTTCGAGCTGATGTACTGGCCGACGATTCAGATGGTGCTCTGGGGCTTCATCACGCTCTTCCTGCTCCAGCATTCCTCCCTGATCGCGCAGGCTACCGGTGTCCTCATCTCGGCCGTTCTGCTTTGGGACGTTCTGTTTCGTGGGCAACTGGGCTTCTCGCTCTCCTTCTTGGAGGAGATCTGGTCCCGCAACCTGGCGAATCTTGCGGTCAGCCCGCTGACTCCAGGCGAGTTTCTGAGCGCCTTGATGGTCCTCTCGCTGCTGCGCACCCTGATCGGCGTTCTGCCGGCAGCAGGCTTGGCGATTCTCTTCTACGAAGTCTCGATCTTCGAGATGGGCCTGCCCTTGCTCGCTTTCTTCACCTGCCTGCTGGTCATGGGCTGGGCCATCGGCATGGCCGTCTGCGCTTTGATCCTGAGAGTCGGGCAAGGCGCTGAATCGGTCGCCTGGCTGGCGATCTTCCTGATCGCGCCGGTCTCGGCAATCTACTACCCGGTCGACGTCCTGCCAGCTGTGCTGCAGTGGATCGCCTGGACCCTGCCGACTGCTCCAACCTTCGAGGGAATGCGGGCACTGCTGATGGAGGGTGTCTTCCGCGGCGACCTACTGCTGCACGCCCTGGTGCTCAATGCCGCATATCTCGTCGTAGGCTGCGGCTTGTTTCTCTGGTCCTATCGCGTCGCGCGCGCCCGAGGCTTGATCCTCCAGGTCGGAGAGTAACGTCGAGGCAAGCGCGTCGCAGTCCCGAGAATCCGGAGTGATCTCACTTAAAGCGATCCGCTTCAGGTCGCCTTGTCGCTGACGCCGGCCTCCGCGAAGGTCGCCATACCGTTGTGCACGGCGCAGGCCGACTTCAACAGGGAAAGCGCCAGAACAGCGCCCGAGCCCTCCCCGAGGCGCAGGTCCAAGTCGAGCAGCGGCCGCTGACGGATCGCCTCCAGCAGACGGGTATGTCCAGGTTCGGCCGAGCGATGCGCCACGAGGCAATGGTCCAGAGCGCGCGGATCGGCCTTGTAGAGGACTGCCGCCGCGACGCTGCAGGCATAGCCATCGAGCACCACGGGAATCCGCGCCGCCCGGCAGGCCAGGACGGCACCGGCGATGGCGGCCAGTTCTCGCCCACCCAGAGCCGCCAAACACTCCAAGGGGTCGGAGAGAGAGGCGGCGTTCGCCTCGAGCGCCGCCGCCACCGCCTGCGTCTTGCGCCGGATGCCCTCGGCATCCACGCCCGTACCGGGACCGACCCAATCCTCCGGCGCCCCGCCGAACAGGCCGCAAGCCAGCGCCGCCGCCGCCGTCGTGTTGCCGATGCCCATCTCGCCCAACGCCACGACGTCGAGACCTTCTTCGATCGCCATCATGCCGTAGGCCATGGCATGGGCGGCGTCCTCCTGCGTCATCGCGGGCCCTTGCGTGATGTCGCCGGTCGCAAGCTCCAGCGCCATTTCGTAGACGCGCAGATCGGCGTCAACTTCAGCCGCGAGTTGGTTGACGGCTGCCAGGCCGTTGACGAAGGCCCCCACCATCTGCTGCGTCACCTCAGCGGGATAAGCCGAGACATCCCGGCTTGCGACACCGTGCGAACCGGCGAAGACCGCCACATGCGGACGTTCCACACGAGGACTGGAGCGTCCTTGCCAGGTCGCAAGCCAAACGGCCAATTCCTCCAGCCGGCCGAGCGAACCGGGCGGCTTCAGAAGATCGCGTTGACGCGCTTCGGCGGCACTGCCGGCCTCCAGATCGGGACCGGGCAACCGCTTCAGGATCTCCCGAATTTCAGCCAGGCTGACAGCTGGTGGACTCGTCTGATCGGGCATGGTCAACGCGTTTCCTCAGAGGGTTCGGGCAGGTTTCCTGCCGAGCTTTTAACAGCAGCGAAGACAGGAAACCATGGGCCCGCGAGCGACCGGTTGCCGCCTCGTCGGTCGACAGCTATACCAGCCTTGAAGGGTGAGCAAATCGCCGCGACGCGAAAGTCGCGCGGCCTTGTCGCCCCTGACACGTTGCGGCTCTCTCCAGCCTCCAACCCTGCGATTGCTTACGAGTCCCTTATGAGCGAAACCCGCTGGTGGTTCATCCGTCATGCGCCGGTCGACAGCGGCGGCGTGATCTACGGCCAAGACGATTTGCCGGCCAACTGCGAAGACCCGTCGCTGTTCGATCAACTGGCGTCGCGCCTGCCGGGCGAGGCCGTCTGGATGGTGACGAATCTGCAGCGAACCCGCCAGACCGCCGATGCCTTGCGCCAGCGCCTGCCGCAAGGCTTGCCCGACTACCTAGTGGAGCAAGACTTCGCCGAGCAGCATTTCGGCAGCTGGCAAGGCAAGGGGCACGCAGAGCTGCGGGCAGAGCGTCATCCCGAGTGGCATCGCTTTTGGCTGGCACCGGCGACCGAGCGGCCACCGGAGGGAGAAAGCTTCGCCGACCTCACGACTCGCGTCGGGCGCGCGCTCCAGCTCCACAGTGAGGCGCAGCAAGGCAGGGACGTCATTTGCGTTGCCCACGGCGGCACGATTCGCGCGGCGCTCTCGATCGCGCTCGACATCGAACCGGAGCGAGCGCTCGCCTTTTCGATCGAGAACTGCTCGCTGACCCGGATCGACTGGTTCGCCGGGTCCGCCGGCAGCCATCTGCCAGGCGACGAGGGCAGTTGGCGCGTCGCCGCGGTCAATCTGCCGCCGCGGTGACGCCGCCGGCTTGTCACACTTCCGCCGGACTTCGGCGAATAGGTTAAACTCTAGACAACCTTCGAGTCGCACGAATCGGAATTCCCGGAGAGGAGCCCCTCATGTCCGCTCTGCGTCGCACATCGCGCCGTCGTTTCCTTGGAATGGCGACCGCCCTCGGAACGGCAGGCACGTTGCTGCCCCTGGCCGTCAGTCGGGCCACGGCCCAGACCGATTTGACGCCGAACACGTCTTCGCCCCAAAACAGCCCCCCGCAGAACAACCCCCCGCAGAACAACCAGGGTGGCGGGACGGGCCTGCAAAGCGGCGCGGCAAGAGACGCCACCCAGCTGGTCGATCAAGCCGCTCTGACGGCCGAGTCCTTGCTAGGCGATCCCAACTTCAGCGAGCTGGCATCCTTCGCCCAGCGCGCCAAGGCCATCGTGATCTTTCCACAGATCCTGAAGGCCGGTTTCATTCTCGGCGCCGAAGGTGGACGAGGCGTTTTGCTGGTGCGCGGCGCCGACGGGAGCTGGAGCCCGCCGGCCTTCTACACACTGGCCGCCGGCTCGATCGGTCTGCAGATCGGCGGACAGGTGAGCGAGCTGGTGATGACCGTAATGAACGACGGTGCCCTCGCGGCGATGATGACCAACAAGGTACAGCTCGGCGCAGAACTCTCGGTTGCGGTTGGACCGATCGGCAAGGGCGCGGAAGCGGCCACGACCACCAACCTGAACAGCGATGTTATCGCCTTCTCGAAGACAGTCGGTCTGTTTGGCGGCGGTGCCCTGGAGGGTGCCGGAATGATCCCGAACCACGAATGGAATCGGGCCTATTACAATGCCGCGCAGGCCACTCCGGAAACGGTCGTTCTGGAGCGCCGCTTCTACAACATGCAGGCCGACCGACTACGTCAGGCCCTGCCGCAGCCCCAAAGCGGAAGCTCCTAAGGCGGGGTCGTCTGGCGCCTGGGCGGTGGCGCCTTAGGATGCCTCGCTCAAGGAAGACTGCACGACCTCGGCTAGCCGAACCTGCAGCTGTGCCACACTAGCGTGAAGTTCGCCGGCGAGTGCTCCGACCCCCTGAGCCTTCTCGCCGGACTCGCTCGCTTGGCTCGAGACCGTGGCGATGCAATCGGTCACGTTCTGGGCTGCTGCAGAGGTTTCCTGGACGTTGCGGGCGATTTCGCCCGTTGCCGCTCGTTGTTCCTCGATGGCCCCCGCGATTGCGGTCGCAACCTCATCGATCTGCCCGATATTCCCGGTGACCTGAGCCACGGCTTCGACGGCCTGCGCCGTCATGGCCTGGACTTCCGAGATATGGCGGTTGATCTCTTCGGTGGAACTGGCCGTCTGGTTGGCAAGTGCTTTCACTTCGCCCGCCACTACGGCAAAGCCTTTGCCAGCCTCGCCGGCACGGGCCGCTTCGATGGTCGCATTCAGGGCAAGCAGATTGGTCTGTTCCGCGATTCCGGCAATCAGCTCCGCGACAGTGCCGATCTGATCGACGGCCTTGGACAATTCCTCCAGACGGCTGCGCGCTTGACCGCCGACCTCCACCGTCGTGTTGGTGGCCGTGGTCGCCTGCCCGACCTGTTGGGCGATTTCGCCTATCGAAGCGGTGAGCTGCTCACTCGCGCTGGCAACGGCTTGGGCCGTTGCAAGGGCTTGCTCCGCGGCAGAGGCGACAGTTTTGGACTCGCTCTGCACGGCACCGAGCGCCTGCACCATCTCCTGTGCGGAAGTCTCCATGCGGTCGCTCGTCTGGGAAGCGGCCGTCACCAAGACGCCGGTCTCTCGCTCGATGGCATCGGCCATGGCCTGCAGGGCTTCCTGGCGCGCCTGCTCGCTGCGCTCTCGCTCCAAACGTCGCTCCGCACGGGATGCCTCGGCCTCCATCGCCTCGGATCGAAAATGCTCCAAAGCCTTCGCCATGGCACCGATCTCGTCGCGGCGATCGGTATCGCCGGCCGAGACATCGAGTTCGCCCTCGCTGAGCTTGCGCATTGCCAGGGTCATTTGAGCGAGCGGCCGCACAGTGGACCGCAGAACGTAGATGGCGAGCCCGACGCAGAACAGCAGGACCGCGATTTCTTCGACGATCCAAAAGATCAGACTGTTGGCTGCAGCTTGCTGCTTCTCAGCAGTCAAAGCTGCGACACTGGCAATCAGATCGCGCTCGAGACCGCGCAAATCGTCGATCCGCGCGGTTGAGGCCGCGAACCACGCCGGTCCGTCTGCCGTATCCAGAACGCCGCCGAAGGGCGCATTCACGACTTGAGCGCGCAAACGTCGAAATTCCTGACGGCGATCCGACTCCAGTACTTCATCGAGCGCCCGAACCTGCTCCGGCAGTGCCAGTTCACGCAGTTCGAGAATCGCTTGTTCTTGCCGACCGATCAGCCGCAGCATTCGCGTATGGACTGCCGACGTCGCCTCGCCGGCACCATAGGCCGCAGCCCCCATCGCACGTTCCAGACCGGCCGACTCCTTCAGCTGCATCAGCATGTGCTGGAGGAGGATTTGCTCCTCCACATGCTTGTCGCTTGCCGAAAGGATCATGGCATTGACGATGCGAATGAGTGCGTCGACAGACCGCGTGTAGGCCGCGAGGGCGTCCGGGCCTGCAATCCCATCGCTGTCGATCTCGCCGCGAACAGTCAGAACGATAGCCAGCTGCTGCCGTGACACGTCGATCCGATCGACAATGCGACTTTCTTGGTTCTCCAGGGAAAGGTCGGTCATCGCCTCTTCGAAAGCCTGCAAAGCGGCATCGGTGTCTAGGCGCTGTTGTGTGAGAGCTTCAGCTCGCTGAGCCGCACGACCGGACGCCAGGAAAGCACTGGTGCGTCCACGTTCCTTCTGAAGCTCGTGCACCAATGCCCCGAGTGAGTCGTTGGCGCCAACAAGAGACTGGAGCTGGTTCAGATCTTTGGAACCCCTCCACTCCACGACCACTTCCATCGTCGAGATGACCAACAGCACAACCAAGGGCACAGCAACTATGGCCGCCAGCTTTCCCGCAATCGGAATATTGTTGATCGACAACGCGGAACCGATCATGAGGCGCGCCCATCCTATGCTTCGAACTGAAAACGTGAATTCGATGCAAATTTCAACAAAACCATTGATTTCAAATTAACAAGGAGAGAATTCACTGAGAATTCATCAGTCTTATTACAAATATCTAATCTACTATAGAGAGATTTGATTGCAGAAAATTCACCCGAGACGCTTTGGAAATGCAGTGAACAGAGTCCCGAGCGAAACGAGGCCTCAGTTGCCGCCAACGAGGTTGAGACGCAGTACGAGAAGAGCGGCAACCGTGCCGATTTGCAGCAAACAAGCGAGGCCGTAGAGCCAAAGCGCCCGGTCCAATCCGCCGACAGCCGCGCCCACTGAGGAAGCGGCAGGCCCTAGACCGACCCGCAGCACGACGCCCGGCGACTTGCCCGTTAGAGCACGAGCGATGGCCTGACCGCCGCTACCTTGTGGCTGGAAAAGGGATGCGCAGGCCAGAAGCAGAGCGGCCAGCCGTTGCGCTGGCCAGAACACGACCCGCTCGATCGTCAAAGCTGCTCGCCCGAAAGGACCGTCCGGACCATAGAGCCGCGAAAGCAGCCGAACGGCCGAAACTACGAAGAGCCCGGGAAGGCCGAGCGCCAGATAAGCAAAAGCCGGACCGGCCGCCATATCCGCAAAACGTGCGCCCAGAGCATCGGCCGCGCGAACCGGCAGGGTCGTCGGCGGCGACAGAGCCGGGTCCAGACGCTGCAGAGCCTGCTCGGCAAGCTGTGGACTGCCCAGCGAGAGACCGTCGCGCACAGCAGCGGCAACCTGCCAAGGTCCACGCTGTCTCACCAGAGCGGCGATCACTGGAAGTTCCAGCAAGACCGCATAAGGCAGATTACGTGTCACGAACTCAAAAGCGATGCCCGCAACCACGGGCGGTAACAGCAAGACGAACGTAACGATCCAGCCGCGAACGCTTCGCGCCGTCGCGCCGCGCTGAGCACGATCCAGACGGCGCTGAAGTTCGCGCGCGCCGCGTACTAAACGCCCCCTCGGACCCGCCAACAGACCCGTAAGCCAAGTCCCGCCGAGGTAGCCCTCGAGCCCCATGGCAAGTAACAATAGGATCAGCGGATCGACGGAGCCGAAGGCCCCCGGCAAGCTCGGCATGAGCGCGAGCATCGACGGCGTTGCAACAGCGGTCAACCGGCGCGATGGCGCCTGCTCGGCAAGTCAGGTGCCGGTCGCCTGATTTAGCTCATTGGCAGAGCGGGGCCTTTTGCGGGATGACTGCTCCGATCTCGGCAGCGTGCGCCCTTGCGACCGCACGTCGCGCTGCCTCGCGCTGGTTGCAAAGGCATCCTATTTGTGTGCTGTTCATTAGGGCTTCAAACGGACGGAGAGGCTTTCATGCCCCAGACTTGGATCGGCCGCGCCGGCATGGCACTTTCGGTGGTGCTCTTGCTGGCTTCGATGGGGATGGCCGGCTGGTGGTACAGCTCGCAACCCGGCGATCGCGTGCAAGCGGTCAACGGCGGCGGTCAGGTTCCGATCGGCGGTCCCTTCGAACTGGTCGATCAGAACGGACAAACTGTGACTGAAGCCGACTTCGCCGGTCGCTATATGCTGGTCTTCTTCGGCTTCACCTATTGTCCGGATGTCTGCCCAACGGCTCTCTGGGAGGTGACGCAAGCTCTCGACATGCTGGAGGAGGCTGCGCCCGACAAGGCTGAGCAGGTCGTGCCGATCTTCATCACGGTCGATCCGGAGCGCGACGACTCCGAAGCGATGAAGAGCTACATCAGTCATTTTCATCCGAGCATGATGGGCCTGACGGGGACGCCCGAGCAGATCGCCAACGTGGCGCGGGAGTATCGTGCCTACTACAAGCGTGTCGACGACGCCTCGGCCTCCACCTACCTGATGGACCACTCCAGCTTCATCTACGTCATGAGCCCGGCCGGCGAGTTCATAACCTCCTTCACCCACCAGACCCCGCCGGAGGAAATGTCCTCCCAGCTGGAGAAGATGGTGAGGAGTTAGCGAATCCCGAGGGAGGCTGCCGAGTCAGTCAGCCTCGCCAGTAGCGATTCCTCGGCCACGCGCCCCCACTCCAGCTTGGATAAGCCCATCGAGACGGCAGCTTTTCGGCGCGTCCGCTCGCGGACGCGCCGAAAAGCGCTCTGTTCTAGCGCGCGAAGATCTGATCCCGGTCCTGGAAGGACTTGAACTCCAGAGCATTGCCGCTGGGATCCAAGAAGAACATCGTGGCTTGCTCCCCGGTCTCGCCCTTGAAGCGGACATGAGGCGCGACGATGAAGTCCGTGCCGGCGGTCTCTAGGCGCGCAGCCATCTCCTGCCACGCCGCCCAGTCCAGAATCGCCCCGAAGTGACGAACCGGAACCTGATCACCGTCCACGTCATTGGTCTTGGCCTGCGCGACTTCCTCGGGCTTGAGGTGCGCGGAAATCTGGTGACCGAAGAAGTCGAAGTCGATCCAGCGTTCCGCCTCTCGTCCGACGCTGCAGCCCAGAAGCTCCACATAGAAACGGCGGGTCGCCTCCAAATCCTCAACGGGGAAGGCCAAGTGGAAGGGCGGCATCGGCTTGACGGCGGCGCTAACGGAAGCATCGGGCATGGGGCAGCGTCTCCTCGGGTGCTCGAAACGAACAAAATCAGCTCTTGTCTATCAGAATAGCCGTCGCCCCCATGAAGGACCAGATCAGCAGCAGCAAATCTGCCGTAATCAAACATCGGCCAGACGCTGGCCGGTATCGCTGTCGAAGAGGTGTAAGGCTTCCTGGTCGGCCCGCAGCGGCAAACGATCGCCTTCGGCGACGCGCACGGCCCCCGGTAACCGTACCGTCAGGATTTCCTTTGTCGTGTCGTCCTGCCTGCCCTCAACTAACGCCAGACGGCCATGCGCCAGGATGTCGGCGCCAAGCGTCTCGACCACCCCGACCTGCAAGTGCAGCTCCGCCTCCTCCGCCGCAGCCACGTGAAGATGCTCCGGTCGCACACCCGCCGTCACGGGTCGGCCTGCAAGGTGATCGAGCTTAAGATTCCCGGATCTCAGCTTAGTGCCATCTACGAGGGTCAAACCGTTCCCGTCGTCGCCGACCTGGCCGGTCAGAAAATTCATTGCCGGCGAGCCGATGAAGCCGGCCACGAAGCGGCTGGCCGGCCGTTCGTAGATCGCCATCGGCGTGTCGATCTGCTCTGCGACACCGGCGTTCATGACGACCAACCGGTCAGCCAAGGTCATGGCTTCGACCTGGTCGTGCGTGACGTAGAGCGAGGTGGTCCCGAGGCTGCGCTGAAGCTGCTTGATCTCTAGGCGCATCTGAACGCGTAACTTGGCATCCAGGTTCGACAAGGGCTCGTCGAACAGGAAGGTGCCCGGATCGCGCACGATGGCCCGGCCCATGGCGACGCGCTGGCGTTGGCCGCCGGACAGCTGCCGCGGCTTGCGCTGCAGCAAGTGAGACAGTTCGAGCATCTTGGCGGCACGCGCGACCCGTGTTTCGATCTGCGTTTTGTCCAGCTTCGCGATCTTCAAGCCATAGGCCATGTTGTCGTAGACGCTCATATGCGGATAGAGCGCATAGTTCTGGAACACCATCGCGATATCGCGATCCTTCGGCTCCAGCTCGTTGACTACACGGCCGCCGATGGAGATCTCGCCCTCACTGATCGCCTCCAGCCCGGCGACCATACGCAGTAAAGTCGATTTACCGCAGCCGGAAGGGCCGACGATGACGATGAATTCGCCATCGGCGATCTGCATGTCGATGCCGTGCAGCACCTGCGTGCCGCCGTAGCGCTTCTTCACCTGGGAAAAGCCGATTTCGGCCATCTTGAGACAATTCCCCCAAACTGAGACTTTGACCGGCCCTACTTCTCGGTCTCCACCAGGCCCTTGACGAAGAGCCGCTGCATGGCGATCACCACAAAGACCGGCGGTATCATCGCCAGCATCGTGGTCGCCATGATCAGCGGCCACTGCGGCTCGGAATCGGCGACGGTCACCATACGCTGGATACCCATGACGACCGTATAGAACGACTCGTCCGTCGTGATCAGCAGCGGCCAGAGATACTGGTTCCAGCCATAGATGAAGAGAATGACGAAGAGGGCGGCGATATTGGTGCGGCTGAGCGGCAGCAGCACATCCTTGAAAAACCGGAAAGGCCCGGCTCCGTCGATCCGTGCCGCCTCGACCAGTTCGTCCGGCACCGTGAGGAAGAACTGCCGAAACAGGAAGGTCGCCGTGGCGGAGGCGATCAAAGGCACCGAGAGGCCGGCGTAGGAGTTCAAGAGACCAAGGTCGGCCACCACCTCGAAGGTCGGCAGGATCCGCACCTCAACCGGCAGCATCAAGGTGACGAAGATTGTCCAGAAGCAGAGCATCCGGAAAGGAAAGCGGAAATAGACGATGGCGTAGGCGCTCAACAGCGAGATAGCGATCTTGCCGATCGCGATCGCCAGCGCCATCACCAGGCTGTTCCACATCATGAGGCCAACCGGGACGGCGCCGGAAGCTTCATGTCCACTGCCGAGCGCCTCGGCATAGTTCTCGAAGAAATGGCCGCCTGGCAGAAATGGCGTGACACCGCTGACCAGCTCCGAGGTGTGGTGGGTCGAGGCGACGAAGGCGATCCAAATGGGAAAGGCGACGATCGCCACGCCCGACAGCAGAACGCCATGAGACAACCAGATCAGCCAGGGACGGTTTTCGATCATGTCGTTTGAGTCCCGCCCGCTAGTACTGCACGCGCCGCTCGATGTAGCGGAACTGAACTACTGTCAAGGCGATCACGATGACCATCAAAACGACCGACTGCGCCGCCGAACTGCCAAGATTGAGCCCCACGAAACCATCACTGAAGACCTTGTAGACCAGGATCGTGGTCGACTGGCCGGGGCCTCCGCTGGTGGTCGCATGGATGACGCCGAAGGTATCGAAGAAAGCATAGACGACGTTCACCACCAGCAGAAAGAAGGTGGTCGGACTGAGCAGCGGAAAGACGATGGTCCAGAATCGCCGCGCGGGCCCGGCGCCGTCGATCGCCGCCGCCTCGATGAGCGACTTGGGAATGGCCTGCAGCCCAGCGAGAAAGAAGAGAAAATTGTAGGAGATCTGCTTCCAGGCCGACGCGATGATGACCAGAGTCAATGCGTCTCCACCGTCAAGCGCGTGGTTCCAGTCGTAACCCAAGACCGAAAGGCCGTAGGTCAGGATGCCGATGGTGGGGTTGAAGATGAACCACCAGAGCACACCCGCCACGGCGGGCGCCACGGCGTAGGGCCAGATCAGCAGCGTCTTGTAGCTGGTGGCCCCCTTGATGACGCGGTCGGCCATGACCGCCAGCAGAAGCGCCAGAGTCATCGACAGCGCGGTCACCGCGATGCTGAAAACAATCGTGACCTGGAAGCTGTCGAGATAAAGCGGATCGCGAAACAGCCGGGCGAAGTTCTCCAGCCCTACGAAGGTCGTGCGAAGTCCGAAGGGGTCTTGACGCAGCACCGACTGGTACAGCGCCTGACTGGCCGGCCAGATGAAAAAGACCAGAGTGATCGCCAACTGCGGCAGGAGCAGAAGGTACGGCAGCCAGGCGTGGCGAAAGACGACGCGCTTTTCCATGGGGTACTGCAACGATCCAAAGGCGGGAGACCTGCCTGGTAGCAAGGAGGGGCCGCCCGCCGGACGAAGCCCGACGGACGGCCCGAATCCTCAGGACGGAACCGCGTTAGCTGTTGTCCGCCTCGAACTGGCGCAACAGCTCGTTGCCGCGCCGAACGGCGGTATCCAGGCCCTCCTGAGCGGAGACGTCACCCGCCCAGATGCGCTCCAGCTCCTCATTGATGATGTCGCGGATCTGAACGAAGCTGCCGAGACGCAGACCCTTAGAGTTCTGCGTCGGATCGTTCAGCGTCATCTGCTCGATAGAGGTGTCCGTGCCCGGATTGTCTCCATAGAAACCCTGCTCCCGGCTCCGTTCCCAGGCCGAATTGGTGATCGGCAGGTAACCGGTGTCCTGGTGCCACTGCGCCTGCACCTCGGGTTTGGCGAGGTAGTTGAAGAAGGCGGCCACGCCCTCGTACTCCTCCGCGTCGCGGCCCTGAAGAACCCAGAGAGTGGCGCCGCCGATGATGGTGTTCTGCGGCGCCCCGGACGCGTCCGGCCAGTAGGGCAGCTTGGCGACCCCGAAGTCGAACTCGGCATTTGCGGTGACGCCGGCGTAGGCGGCCGAACTGTTCATGTACATGGCGCATTCGCGTGTATAGAACAGCGGCGCGCTGTCGGAGCGGCGCCCGCCGTACTTGAAGACGCCTTCGTCCGACCAGGCCTGCAGAGCACCGATATGGGCGACATGCAGGTCGCTGTTGAAGGCCAGCTCCGTGCCCAAGCCTTCGAAGCCGTTGGACTGAGTGGCGAAGGGCACGTTGTGCCAGGCGCTGAAGTTCTCGAGCTGCACCCAGGACTGCCAGCCGGTGGTGAAACCGCAGGTCGCCGCACCGGACGAGATGATGGTACGCGCAGCCTCTTCCAGCTCAGGCCAGGTGGTCGGCGGGCTTTCCGGATCCAGGCCGGCGGCCTCGAAGACCTCCTTGTTGTAGTACATCACCGGGGTCGAGCTGTTGAACGGCATGGACAGCATCTCGCCGTCCGGCGTCGTGTAGTAACCCACCACCGAATCGAGATAGTCGTCGGGGTTCCAGTCGACCCCCGCATCGGCCATCAATTCGTAGACCGGATAGATGGCGCCTTCGGCGGCCATCATGGTTGCCGTGCCAACCTCGAAAACCTGGACGATGTGCGGCTGCTCGCCGGCCCGAAAGGCTGCGATCGCGGCCGTCATGGTCTCCGTATAGTTGCCCCTGTAGACGGGCATGACCTTGAAGTCGGACTGACTGGCGTTGAAGCCTTCGGCGATCGCATTGGTCTTCTCGCCCAATGCGCCGCCCATGGCATGCCACCACTGCACTTCGGTCTGTGCTTGCGCCGCGCCGGCGCCGGTCAGCACGGCGACTGCAGCTGCGCCGGCCAGCAGCTTGGAGTGATGCGACATTTTCGTGAAACCTCCCGATAGATCTTTGTGCAGAACGCACGAAACATCCGCACCGCCTCCCTGGAGCCGCGCGAACCGGCCGGCTTGTAGCCAGCCAAGGCGTCCCGAAGATTTCCGAATGATTACATTTGTATTGCATGTACGACACCCCTCCACAGGTATGGCGCAAGCCGATAGCGGGAAATCGCGAGATCGCTCCTGACGCAAGACGTTCTGCAAGGGAGAAGATCGGAGTGCAAAAACCGGATAGCGGCATGGCGGGGCCTGGCCCACCTTGAGCGCGAACGAGCTAGAGTGGAGCCCTGAGATGGATCAGCAGCTGACGACCCAGCCGGACCTGATGGACTTGAAACAGCCGACCTATCCGCACCCCGACGATACCGCTGCGGCGAAACCCCGCCGTGCGCGTCTGACTCCGGCCCAGCTTCAAGCGGTCGAGCGTGTCTGTCATCTGATCGACGCCGAAAGCGAGGACGACGGCCCGCGCCAGACGCTGGCCAGTCTCGCCGATGCGGTCGGATTGAGCCCCTGGCATCTGCAGCGCCTCTTCAAGAAGGCCCTGGGAGTCAGCCCGCGCGACTATGCCGCCGCCCGCCGGACCGAACGCTTTCGAGCCGAACTGCGCGATCACGGCCGGGTGGCCGAAGCCACCTACGGGGCCGGCTACGGATCCTCGAGCCGGGTCTACGAGAATGCCGACCGAACGCTGGGAATGACCCCGGCGACCTACGCGAAGGGAGGTGCAGGCGCACAGATCGTCTATTCGATCGCCGGCTCCCCGCTCGGCCGGCTGCTTGCCGCCGCCACCGACAGGGGCCTCTGTTTTCTCGCGCTCGGCGACGACGATGCAACGCTGGAGGCCGAACTGCGCGGCGAATTCCCGGCCGCCGACTCCATCGAACGGGACGATCCCGCGATCCAGGACTCCCTTGAGGTCCTGATGGCCTACCTGGCCGGCGCGACGCCGCACCTCGACCTGCCGCTCGACGTTCGCGCCACCGCCTTTCAACGGCGCGTCTGGAACGAGTTGATCGCCATACCCTACGGCGAAACCCGCACCTATCGCGAGATTGCCGAGCTGTTGGGCCGCCCGAACGCCTGGCGCGCCGTCGGCCGCGCCTGTGCGATCAACCCTGTCAGCTTGGTCATTCCCTGCCATCGCGCTCTGCGCGAGGACGGCAATCTCGCCGGCTACCGTTGGGGCGTCACGCGAAAGGCGGAGTTGCTGACCCGCGAAGCCCAGGGCGAATCGCTGTAGGAGCACGAAGGAAACTGGACCGCACAGCCTTGCCGTGAGATTGAGACCGATATTCCGCGTCTTCGACGCGGAGTTCGGAGTCCTTCACGGCAGGGAGTGTTCTGTTGATGCGTCCAGTCTTGATCGGTGGTCTCGCCGCCGCCGCCATCGTCGCAGCATTCGTGATCGGTCTGCTTGTGGCCGAAGAAGACAAGGGTCCGCTCGAACGGGCCGGCGAACGCATCGACGAGGCGGTCGAGGGTGCGGCGGAGGAGCTGGAACGGGGCGCAGAAGAGCTGCAGCGCCAATAGAGCCCCGATTCGCAGCTCCAGCTCCGGCCGGCTTCACCCGATGTGCGGGAGGAGGCCGAGTACCCCGATCAGCACCAGGTAGATGCCGACGACGTAGTTCAGAATGCGCGGCACGAGCAACACGGTCACACCGGCCGCAAGCGCGATCAGGGGCTGGAGGAGCTGCATGGAGATGTACATCTACGGTCGCGGCCTTTCATCGCTGAAATCGGGAACAGAGTCAGGGGGTTCGTCATGACCGCTGTCGCGAGTCGGGCGCAAGCCGCAGATCGGGACGCCGTCGCCTCCGGACCGATCGATTGGGCCGCAATCGATTGGACGGCCGTGGAAAACGATTTGAACGCTTGGGGGGCCGCCCGCCTGCCGAACCTGCTGAATCAGGGGACCTGCAGGGACCTCGCCGCGCTCTACGATCGGCCGGAGCTGTTTCGCAGCCGCATCGTCATGCGCCGTCACGGCTTCGGCGAGGGAGAGTACCAGTACTTCGCCTATCCGCTGCCGCCGCTGATCGCGGAGCTGAGACGCACCGCCTACCCGCCTCTCGCAAGCATCGCCAATCGTTGGCGCGACCGGCTCGGCGAGCCGGCCTTGCCCGAAGATCTCGAGAGCTACCTCGCCGACTGCCATGCCGCGGGGCAAGTCCGTCCGACACCGCTGCTACTGAAGTACCAAGCGGGCGACTATAACCGCCTGCACCAGGACCTTTACGGCGCTGTCCATTTTCCTTTGCAGATGGCCATCTTGCTGAGCCAACCGGGACCGGAAGCAGATGGCGGCGATTTCGAGGGCGGCACCTTCCTGCTAACCGAACAGCGCCCGCGCAGCCAATCCCGAGCCGAGGTCGTGCCATTGGCCCAGGGCGATGCCGTGATCTTCCCGGTGCGCGACCGCCCAGCCGAGGGTCAGCGCGGCCCCTACCGTCTAACCCTGCGTCACGGCGTCAGCCGCCTCACCCGCGGCCAGCGACTGACCCTCGGCATCATTTTCCACGACGCGGCGTAGAACGCGCCTCTAGCCTGTGACCTCGCGACGTTCGGCCACCGTTCTGGGCAGCAGCAGCCAGTAGCGGCCGCGCTCCGCCATGCGGCCGGCTTCGTCGAGGGCGGCTTCGCCCGTGCCCCAGTAGAAGTCGCCGCGCACGGCGCCGACGATGGCACTGCCGGTGTCCTGTGCGACCATCAGCCGGCGCAAGGGCGTTTCGTCCGGTCCCGGCCGCGTGGTGGAAAGCCATATCGGTGCCCCAAGCGGCAGCAACCGCGGGTCGATCGCGAGCGAGCGCTCCGGCGTCAGGGGTACGCCAAGCGCTCCGATCGGCCCTTCTCCCTCGATCCGGCGGAAGAAGATATAGCGCGGGTTCTCGCGCATGATGTCGGTGGCGGCCTCGGGATTGGCCTTCAGCCAGGCGCGGAGATGCTGCATCGAGCCCTTGCCGGGCTCGACCAGGCCACGGTCGAGCATGACCCGGCCGATCCCCACAAAGGGCAAGCCGTTCGAACCGGCGAATCCGATGCGCAGCCTGCTGCCGTCCGGCAAGCTGGCGCGCCCGGAGCCCTGGATCTGCAGGATGTGGAGATCGACGGGGTCCTTGGCCCAGAGCAAGGGCTCCGCCAGGCCCTCCAGCCGACCGGTCTCGATCGCCGCCCGGTCGTAATAGGGCACCAGACGATTGTCCTCGACCCGGCCGACCAGCCGTTCGGGCGGTAGGTCAGCGCGGAAGTCCTGCAATCGCACGGTCACAAGATCGTCCGGCAGGGCCAGAATTGGGTAGTTGTAACCGTCACCGGACTGCTCGCTGGCGGCCAGTTCGGCTTCGTAGTAGCCCGTAAAGAGCCCCTCGTCCGGCGTATCGTCGCCGGGGGCACTGACGGCGAAGGGACGAAACCACTCCTCGAAGAAGGTGGCCGCATAGCCGGCGTCGACCAGTATGAGGGCCTCACAGGGTCCCCGCCAGTCCGCCACGGTGCCTGCCAGCCCCCCGGGCCCGACAGCCAGATCGTCATCCCGCCGCAGCAGCCTCTCGCAGGACCTCTGCATGGCGGGCAGGGCTTCCGCATGGGCATCGTCGGTCCAACCGGGGAGATCGGCGAAGTCGACCGGCTCGAAAAGAACCGGCGGCGCTTCGGGAAGAGCCCCGCTCGGAGCCTCCGGGGGCGCCTCAGGCGGCGCTTCCGCCTGCTCCTCGACGTCATTGTCGGTGCAACCGCCCAGGGTCAAAGCGAGCGCCAGACCGCTCAGCAACAGGGCGATCGAGCGGGGAAACGGCATTTGGACAGGAAACCTCGTAGCGGAGCGCTGTGTTGTGTAACTGGGCGAGTCGCACGCTGTGCCGGAGCGTAGCTCGGCCTCAGTTCGGAGCGGCTGTCGCGACCAGGTTCCAGTTCGGATCGCGGCTGCGGGTATTCCGGGCGAAGGTCCAGATATCGGTGATGGTCTCGACCTCGCTGGGGTCGCCGTCCACAACCCGACCCTCATCGTCGTAGGTCACGTTCACCTGTTCGGAAACGAACTTCACGGTCACGAAAGCGGTTGTCCCACGTAGATCCGCGTCGATGATGTCGGCCGATTTGACCCCCACCAGAGTGGTTTCCAGCCGCTCGCCGGCCTGCTGACGCTGTTCGACGGCGCCGGCGAAATCGCCGTAGACGTCGTCGGCCAGCAGCGGCCTGAGGGTCTGAACGTCGCCCTGAGCGAAAGCACCGACCACCATCTCGAAGGCGGCACGTCCGCCCTCGAGGAACTGATCCGGATCGAAGTCGCGGTCGGCCAGCTTGATCTGGGTCAGACCGGCGCCGCCGGGCCGTTCGGCGAAATCGGCAGGGACGTCCGGCGCCGACGAGTCGGATCGCGAAGTATCGGGCCGACCGTCGGGCAGGTGGACCACCTTGTCCTCCTCCCCGCCGTCCTGCCCCGCGCGCGCTTGCTCTTCGCGCTGGCGTCGCAGCTGTTCCTGATGAAAGGGGTCGTATTCCCGACCGCCTTGGTGGCCGGTGCGTTTACCAAGCACGCTGCGCAGGCGCAGCACCAGGAACGCGGCAATCGCGCCGAGGATGATAATGTCGAGGAGACCTGTGCCCATAAGGCTCGTCCGTGCGTCTCGAGGGGTCGGATCTGGCGGACAGTGACGTGTTTGTCGTGACGTATTTGTTCAGACTGAACGATTGCGCCCAATCTACGGGCCTGCCCCCAGCTCTGTAAGTGGCTTCCGCGTCGCATGGCGAAGCGGAGGCCTTGCCTGGAAGCAGCCTCGCTCCCACTACATAGGAGAGCCTCGAAGAAAGGGCAAGAATGGGTCTGTTGCTCCTGGCGGCCTTCATCGCCGTCCCGTTGATCGAAATCGCAGTTTTCATCCAGATTGGCGGCCTCATCGGTCTCTGGTCTACCCTAGCCGTCGTCGTGCTGACGGCGGTCCTTGGCACCTGGCTGCTGCGCCTCCAGGGTATCGCGACCCTGAATCGGGCACGCCAACAGCTGAATCAAGGCGCTATGCCGACGAACGAGCTGTTCGACGGACTCTGTCTGGTCTTCGCCGGAGCGCTGCTTCTTACCCCGGGTTTCGTGACGGACGGCGTCGGATTGGCGCTTTTCGTTCCCGCCGTCCGCGCCAGCCTGCGAGGTTTGGCGGCGCGTCACCTGAAGACACATGCCGCGAGCGGGATCTATGTCAGTCCCGGCGTCGGCCCCGGCGTCGGTCCCGGCCAGGGACCTGGCAATCCGGGAGATCCGGGCCGCTCCGGTCACGCAGGTCCGCACCGCGATGCGGGCGTCGAGCCGCCCCCGCACCCCGGTCGTGGCTGGGGGGCTTCCGCAAAGGGCGGCAAGACGATCGACGGAGAGTTCCGCGACCTGACCGATGGTCCGGACGGATCGGACTCTGCTCCGTCGGACGGACAACCTCCCGCCTCCAGCCAACCGGACAGGGATACCGACAAGGATCCGACCGACACCTCTAGGGGTACATAGCGAGGCGGACCGAGGGACGGACGGCGCTCCTGAGTTCAACGCGCCCGTTTAAGCCCGTTTAGACGGTGATGGACCCGCCGGCCGCTTGTTCGAAGCCGGCCACCGTGGTAGCTCCGCGACCGAAATTCATCGCCGTGCCTCTTCGGCACGAAGAGCGTGCGAACTTTGAGACCTTCATCCCTGATCTGCCGGAGCGGCACCTCCGTCCGCCCGGACCCATGCGGAGAGAGACCGGAGACCATGAGCGATAGCGAGACCGGACAGCAGCCGACCCAGAAGCCCGACGGACAGGGAGGCGGCCTCCAAGACAGCCTGCTCACCGTCCATACCCAATACGTGCGCGATCTCTCCTTCGAAAATCCGAACGCTCCGCAAATCTATGCGCAGATGAAGACCAGCCCGAAGGTCGACCTTCGGATTGAGATGCCGATGCGGGCGGTTCAGGAAAGACTCCACGAACTGGGCCTGAAGCTCACACTGAACGCGACGCTAGAAGGGCAAACCTGCTTCATCATCGAGTTGGACTACGCGGGACTGATGACAGTCGGCAACCATGTCCCGCAGGAGGAAATCGAAGCCGTCCTGGCGATCGACGGCGCGCGGTTGCTTTTCCCCTTCGCCCGTCGTGTGATTTCCGATGTGGTGCGCGACGGAGGCTTTCCTCCGGTGATGATCGGCGGCCTTGATTTCGCAAAGCTCTATCATCAGCGGCGCCAGCAGCAGGCCGGAGGAGCGCCCACGACCGAGACGACTCCGGCGGCAACACCCCCCGGCAGCACGGCGTAAGCTGAGGGTCGCTTCGACCCGCCACGGCTCAAGGCTCACTGCGTGAGCTCGGAAAACCGCTGCTCCGCCACCTCTGCCATGACCGGCAGACCGGCCGCAGCAAAGGCCTCTTGAGCCGCCTGGAAGGCGCTGGCGGACTCGCGCGTCTGGCCGAGCAGATCCAGGACTTCGCCGCGATGAAGCTCAACGTGACCGAGCAGATCCGGCCGTGGCTCCGTCATTGAGCGCAAGAGGCGACCGGCAGAGGTGTAAAGCCGAAGCGCCTCCTCCGCTGCCCCTGCTGCACCGTCCAGCTCTGCCAGAGTGCGCTCGGCATCCGCTAACATGGCTTCGGCTTTCGCACGACTCAGCGGATCGGCATCGGCAGGGAGAACCGCCAGTGCCGCCCTGCGCTCGACGACGATCCGGTCGAGCGCAGAAGGATCGGCATCCGCTGCGAGGTCGGTGTCAGGGGACGCCTGCTCCGGCGCGCGGGCGATAAGCAAACCGAGAGCGGCCACTAGCAGTGCTGAGCACAAAAGCGCCCGCCTGCCCCAAGCCAAGAATCGAAGTTTCATCGTAGGGAGATGGCGTTTGGCGGGGTCCGAGACCAGTCAGGACGTCCTCGAAAGAGGCGGGCCCGTTCAATGGCTGCCGAAGGGAACGCCGGCCCTCGACCCGGCTCCCGGAAGTTGGCACTCTCGAAACGGACGGAAGAGGCAGCCGCATGTCCGAACATGCGAGAGAAGATAGCCGACCGACTTGGCACTGGTCCCTTGCCACGACCGAGCCCATTCCGGAACCGGTTCCCAAGCTCGGTCGAGCTCGTTTGATCTCTCAGGAGGGAGCCTCGAACTCTTCTACGTCGACTTCTCCGTTGGGGTCGGATTCGACCCGCTCGGCAACCATCTCGAAGGTGCGGGCATTCTGATCCATCTCAGCCTTGAGCTGAGCATTCTGTTCGCCGACGTTGCGGAAAAACTCGGCAGCGCCACGCATCAGATGCGCAGCCAGTTGGGCGTGAGTGGCCATCCGGCACCTCCCGTGAGAGACAAATAGAGTATTTTTCGGAAGAGCTGAGACGCTAGCACGCAGTACGCTGGGCCGTCACCCCCGAAGCGATAGCTACATCAGAGCCGGCGGAAAGGGGCTGACGCCGAAGAAGACGGTATGGCCCCCGAGGAAGACAGCGTAGAGCAGCAGCCCCAACAGCGGACGCCACCAGCCGAGCCCGGACCAATCCATCTCGGTCCGTCTCGACAGCAGGGCCGCAAAGGGAATAGCCGAACTTCTGATCTTGGTCGGTCCCCAGGCGGCACCGAGAGTCGCTTCACGGCGCGCGTCGATATGCTGCATGCCGCCAAGGGTCAACACCAGGAAACCGCCCATGAAGATGACGCTGGCCGCATCGCCGTTAACTAACAGGTGGCAGATCGCCCAGATCGCGACGCCCCAAAGTGCCGGGTGACGGGTCACGCGCAGGATTCCCGGCAAGGGAACCCGCGGCATGTCGAGCAGCGCCTCGCCGCCGATCGCGGTCGGACTGCGTGTGGTCATACCGCAGACCACCAGCACGAAGGCGATCGGCATGGCCAGAAGGGCAACCCAACGCAAGGCCATCACTTCCGGCCAGACTTCCACGTAAGGCGCGGCACCGTAGGCTATCAGCATCCAGATCATGCTGCCGCCGGCCACCAGAGCGTAGAGACCACGGAAACCGCCGGCCCCGAGACGTTCGATAATCCAGGCGCGAACCGGGAGGCTTGACAGGAAGAAGTGCCCCCCGACGAAGATCACCGTGGCGGCGAGTAGTGCATTGATCCCATCCAGCATGGGCCGCAGTCTACTTGGGCACCTGG
The DNA here is from genome assembly GCF_965226985.1 of Algihabitans sp. Taxonomy (GTDB): domain Bacteria; phylum Pseudomonadota; class Alphaproteobacteria; order Kiloniellales; family DSM-21159; genus Algihabitans. The sequence continues at coordinate 4,221,304 of NZ_OZ245712.1, read as the reverse complement.
AATTGCGTCCAGACCGGATTGCGATGCTTTGCACCTGATACTGGAGTCCGGCAATCGCATGAATTGGATTTTAGATCAGCTGCTTAAGCCACCATGTCACGCTGCGCACCCGGCGTCCGAGCACAACTAGCGCGGGCTCGCTCCAGCCACGGCATGACAGGCCCTCGCCACCGTGATACCACCGGCTTTATGACCGAGAACAAGCGAGAACTGGACCCCGTGGCGCAGACCGTGCTGACCCTCGTGGCGGCACGGGGCATGGGTCAGTCGATCTGCCCGAGTGAGGCGGCGAGGGCCTTTGCCGAGCCCCGACGGAAGAAGAACGATCCAACGGACCTCTGGCGGCGCTACCTGCCGGCCGTGCGGCAACAGGCACTGCATCTCGCACGTCAGGGGCGCATCGACATCCTGCGCCGGGGCGCTCGCCAGGATCCCGGCAAACCCATCAAGGGCGTGGTTCGATTGACCCTGCCTGGCTGGGCACCCGACGCGGCCGTGAAGACACCAAACGACGACCCCTCACACGAAGAGGAGGGGCAAGAGCCGAGGGCAAGCCGCTCGCCCGAGCAGCCGACCGACACGCAGGTGGCGAGCCAGGAGAAGAACGGCGAGGAGGAGACAGGCCGCTGAGCCCGCTGCTTGGACCGCTGCTGAACGGTGGCGCCCCCGGCGGTCTCGACTTCCTCGGCCGCCTGATTTCCGGCCGCGAACTGCTGGCCGGAGCCGCAGCTCTTGGTGCAGAGCTTGCGCGGACCGCTCCCGCCAGTGGGCGCGTGCTGCTTTTCCTTCCGAACACGCCACTCTGGCCCCGTCTGCTCTTCGCCGTCCTGGCAGCCGGACGACAGCCGCTGCTCGTCGATCCGCGCAGCCCGCTTGAGGAGTTGGAGGCGCTGATGACAGCTCGACCGCCGAGCCTGATCGTCACCATCGATATCGGTCGGGTCCTGGACAAGCTGTTGCGCCTTCTGCCGCTTGTGCCGCAGGCCGAAGTTCGAGTCGCCCGCTTCGCAGCCGAACTCCCGTTTCCTCGGAATCTCCTATTTCCTCTGCTGCGCGGCGGAGGCTTGGCTAATCTGCCGGATGATCCGCGTTTCTCGCGCTTGAACGAGGGTATGGCAGCAGTACCGGCCGGTTTCTCCGAAGCGAATCTCACCTGGTCAGGCCCCCTGACCCTTCCGAGCGGCGAGACAAGCCAAGAGGATCTGGCCGCCGGCAGCGCGCAACTGAAAGCTGAGACAAAGGCAAAGGAGCGATGGCTGCTGACAGTGCCCTTCGCGAGCCGAACTGGCCTGACCTCCCTCCTGGCTGCACTGGAGACGGGGCAGACTCTCGTGGTCACCCCGCGTCTCGATCAAGGAAGTCTGGACAAATTGGAGCGCACTGGCCGCATCGACCGGCGGATCAGCTGACCGCGTCGTCCGGTGAGCCGCTTTCTGCGCATCTCTAGCTTTGATATGGAGTGCGCCCGGTAACCCTCTAGGGGGCGACTGTGCTCTAAGCCGCCTTTACGCTCTTCAGGAAGCTGTCGACTTCGCTGCGCAAGCCGTCGGTCTGACGGCCCAGTTCCTCCACGGCGGACAGCACCTGACCGGCCACTTGACTGGTTTCGTCGGCACTGCCGTTGACGTCAGCGAGGGTCCGGGTCACCTCGCCCGTCCCACTCGCCGCTTCCTGAACGTTACGGGCAATCTCGTCAGTGGCCGCCGTTTGCTCCTCCACCGCCGCTGAAATCGACCCAGCGATTCCCGAGAGCTCCTCAACCGTCTTGGCGATCACTTCGATCGCTTCGACCGCACCGCCGGTCGCTCCCTGGATCTCAGCAATCTGCTGACCGATCTCCTCGGTCGCCTTGGTCGTCTGAGTCGCCAGGCTTTTCACTTCGCTCGCCACGACGGCAAAGCCTTTGCCTGCTTCACCCGCGCGCGCCGCTTCGATCGTCGCGTTCAAAGCCAGCAGATTCGTCTGCTCCGCGATGTCGGAGATCAAGTTCACGACCTCGCCGATCCGTTCCGCGGACCGGGCCAGACGATGGACCGTTTCTTGAGTTTCGGTTGCCTGGCCGACCGCCTCGCGAGAGCTCTTGGCAGACTGCTGGACCTGCCGCGAGATCTCCGAGATCGAGCCACTCAGTTGCTCAGCGGCAGAGGCGACAGTCTGAACGTTGGACGAGGTCTGGGTGGAGGCGCTGGACGCAGACGTCGCTCGCCCGCGCGTCTCTTCTGCGATCGAAGACATCGATTGTGCCGTCGCGTTCATCTCCTCGGCGGCATTGGAGACACCCTGCAGCACCTCCTTGACCGCGGTGTCGAACGCGGTCGTGAGACCGTCGATGCGCTTTGTTCGGGCGATCTGCGTTTCCTGCGCCGCGGCGCGCTCTGCCGACAGACGCTCAGCCTCGATCATCGAGTCCTTAAAGACCTGCACGGCCTGCGCCATCTGCCCGACCTCATCGCGCCTACCGATCGCGGGAATGCTGGCTGCCATATCTCCATCGGCCAAGCGTCCCATCGCGGTCGTCATGCCGCGGATCGGCTTGGCGACGCTGCGGGTCAACCAGAAGCCGGCGAGCAGGGCCACGAAGGCGGCGAAGGCAATCGCAAGAGGAATGGTGAGAAAAACTCCGCGTCGTTCCGAAGCCAAACCCTCCCGACTGGCGGCTTCGACTGCGTCGGCGGCGGCAAGCATCTCCGCAGTGCGCAGTTCCAAAGCATCCAAGTCCGGCCCGAAGAAGCGGTCTGCCGCGGCCCGCTCCGTTTCGTAGACCTCGGAGACTTCCTGTAACGCCGCCGCTATGATCTCCAGACGTTCTACGACTCCACTAGCGAGACCGCGCGGTCGCAGCGGCTCGCTTTGCCCCTGTGCCTGCCGAATCTCCAATCGGGCGCGGTCCAGATCGGCTTGCTGGAATTCCTCCAGGTAGCGGGCGGCATAGTCTCGCGCGAGTAGCAGATGCATGGCGGCTGTCGAGGCCCGCACGGCGATCTCGGCGCGACCGGCCTGCAGGGCCTGATCGGAGAAAGCGGCAAGGGCTCGGCGCGCCTCCGTTCCAGGAGTGCGGATGCGCTCGGCAACGAGCAGGTTCCGGCTCGCCCGCAAGTCCGCCAGACTGACGAAGGACGTTCTGAGAGATGTGATCTGCTTGCTTGTCGCCTTGACAGCGTCGCCGTATCCGCCGTTTCCGTGTTCGATCGCCGCAGCCAGACTTGTCTGAATCTCGTCGTAGAGGCCGAGCGTCATCTGCAAACGTTCATCAGTATCGCGCGCGACGTACTCGCGGGCGGCACCCACGAAGGCCAGGACGTCACGTCGAAGCTTGTCCGTTGTCATCGCCTGTTGGGTGGCGTCCTCGTAGCTGCGAAAGCTTGCGTCGATACGATCCAGACTCCAGAGGGACTTGGCGCCGAGAAGCATGACGATGATCAGGATGCAGGTCAGGGCGGCTGCGAGCTTGAGACCGACCCGCAGATCTTGCAGCTTCGACATAGTGAGTCCCGAAAAGTGAGGGGAGGCAGGTAAAATCAGGTCGAGAGAAGACAAAGTTACCGTGATCGCCGCGCAAGCGCGGCACGCTCCGCAGGCTGCAGCCCCACAAATCAGCGCTGTCTCAGCATCGGATATGTTTCTGAAGCGGCAGTTAATGCGAGAAAAAATCTACAGCCGAACCACTTTTGGTCAAAAATTGTGCAGAAGTTAACTGGATCTGCATCGCCGCAATCAAGCGGCGAGACCATTCGGTTGATCACGCTCGAAACCTATGACGAGAGCAGACTCGGGTGTCGCCTCGACTCGGTTGCAGCAGATCCCAAGACTCTTACTCGGCAGCGAACTTGCGAGTTGCGCCCAGTTGTTTCCAGATGGTTGTCAGGGCGGTGATGAGGTGGTCGAGGTCGCGGTCGCTGTGGAGCGGGCTTGGGGTGATGCGCAGGCGCTCGCTGCCGCGCGGCACGGTGGGGTAGTTGATCGGCTGCACGTAGATGCCCCAGTCGTCCAACAGCAGGTCGCTGATCTGCTTGCAGAGGACGGGGTCGCCCACCATCACCGGCACGATGTGGCTGGGGTTGTCCAGGTGCGGGATGCCGGCGGCGTCCAACCGGCTCCGCAGCTCGGCCACCCGCGCCTGCTGGCGCCGGCGTTCGCTCTGGCTGGACTTGAGATGGCGGATCGAGGCCGCCGCCCCGGCGGCGATCGCCGGCGGCAGCGCCGTGGTGAAGATGAAGCCGCTAGCGTAGGAGCGCACGAAGTCGCAGAGCGCCGCCGAGCCGGCGATGTAGCCGCCGACCACCCCGAAGGCCTTACCCAGCGTTCCCTCGATCAGCGTCAGACGGTCGCTCAGCCCCTCGCGCTCGGCGATGCCGCCGCCGCGCGGGCCGTAGAGCCCCACCGCATGCACCTCATCCAGGTAGGTCATGGCGCCGTGCCTGTCCGCCACGTCGCACAGCTCGGCGATCGGCGCGATGTCGCCGTCCATCGAATAGACCGACTCGAAGGCCACCAGCTTCGCCCGTCCCGGCGCCACCTGCGCCAGCTTGCGGTCCAGGTCCTCCGGGTCGTTGTGCGCGAAGAGGTGCTTCTCCGCCCGGCTGTGGCGGATCCCCTCGATCATCGAGGCATGGTTCTTGGCATCGGAGAAGACCACGCAGTCCGGCAGCTTGGCCGCCAGGGTCGAGAGCGCCGCCCAGTTCGACACGTAACCCGAGGTGAAGAGCAGCGCCGCCTGCTTGCCGTGCAGGTCCGCCAGCTCGCGCTCAAGCAGCACATGGTAGTGATTGGTGCCCGAGATGTTGCGCGTGCCCCCGGCCCCCGCGCCGCAGCGGTCCAGCGCCGCATGCATCGCCGCGATCACCTCCGCGTTCTGGCCCATGCCGAGGTAGTCGTTCGAGCACCAGACCGTCACCTCCGAGGTCGCGTCCCCCCGATAGCGCGTCGCCCGGGGAAAGGCGCCAGCCCGACGCTCCAGGTCCGCGAAAACCCGGTAGCGCCCCTCCTCCCGAAGAGCCGACAACTGGCCCTCGAAAAATCCCTCGTAATCCATAACGCTTCTCTCCCCACAGCTCAGCGCTTCATATTGCTTCGCGGGACTTTAGCTAACGTTGATTTAGCGCAGCTTCCAGCCAACCGCAAAAATGCCGCAGTTCTAAGTGCTCTGAGCGGCGTGGCGCAGCGCATGCGCCACGAAAGCCTCTGTCGCGGGCGCTGCGCCGGCAGAACGAGTCGCGATCGCAAAAGCGAGCGAGGGTGCGGGTCCCAATAGCGGCCGGAAGGTCAAACCAGGTCGGGCAACGCAGGTCATCGGTGTAATAACCAGACCGATCCCGGCGCCTGCTGCGACCAGACCGAGAACGGCAATGGAGGTCGTCACCTCCTGCCTGATCTTCGGCGCGAAGCCGCTCTCACGACAGAGACCGATGATCCGATCATAGAGCACCGGACCGACCGAGCGGCCAGCCAGTACGAAATCCTCCTCTGCCAAATCCTCCAGCGTCAGCACAGACTTCCGGGCCAGCGGGTTCTCGCTCGACAGAGCCACCACGAAGCCTTCGCTTTGCAAGTCCTGGACGTGCAGGTCGCGCCGTCCCACCGGAGGATGCAGGAACCCGGCATCGATCTCCCGTGTCGCAAGCGCCGTTTCGACCTGTTCAGACAGCAATTCGGTCAGGGACATACGAACAGCCGGCTGCATAACGGCATAGCTGCGGATCAGGTCCGGCACATAACTGAAAAACGAGACAGGCGTGTAGCCGATCCGAAGGTGCCCGGCCTGACCTGAGGCAATCCGGTTCGCGGCCTCGCGCGTGATCGAGGCCTGACGCAGAAGATGCCGAGCGTGCGGCAAGAACTCCCGGCCGGCATCCGAAAGATCCACAGCCGAGCGAGACCGCTCCAGCAGGCGCAGGCCAAGCTCGTCTTCCAACCGCTTGAGACGCAGACTCAATGCCGGCTGGGTCATGTTCAGACTGCTGGCGGCACGGCGAAAATGCAGCGTTTCGGCAAGAACCGAGAAGCAACACAGACTCTGTAGATCCATCTGCTGATTAAAAATATTCATCATGCTTTGGGCAAGACTTATTGGAATTTATCAGCTTGCCGGACGACGTCACGGAACGGTTCGGCCGCTCGGCCGTCTTCGTCATCGCAAACAACAGCAGGATCGGTAAGACATGGCCGAAACCCCAGGTAAGCTCGCCCGATACCTCCAGCCTCTCGCGCGTCCGACCGCGACGGCCGTTTTGACGCTGGGCCTCGCTTTCTCACCTGCCGTCGTTCCGGGCACCGAGGCAACGGAGCCTTCCGCCTTCGACGGACGCGCGTTGGTCGCCCTCGCCGACGGCGCCATGTTGGCCAGCGGATACATCGACGGCCATCTGGGACCGCGCCGGCCGGACCTGCTCAGCGTGATCCCGCTCTCAGGCGACAACAGCCTGCAACGGCAGGATATCGAGGTTTCCAATTCCGTCGCGACTTGGCCCAACGTCCTGGCACTAACAGCCGATGGCAGCTTCGCGTTTGTCACCGAACCCTTCGGACAACCGGGAGACGAGGCGACCGAATTCTCCGAAATCCCGCGCGGAAGCAGAATCACCGTGGTCGATCTTAGTAACCTGCAAACACCCCGGATCGTTCAGGAGGTCGAAGGCGCTGGTCCACCGGCAGCTATCGATCTCCATCCCTCGGGAGATCTGGTGGCCGTGACGCTGCCCTTCGACGGGCGCATTGCGCTCTATCCCTTCGCTGAAGGGCGCCTTGGCGCACCGACTTTGCACGATCTGGGGCTGGAAGAGCTTACGAACAGCTTCGTGCCGGAATTCAAATGGCATCCCTCAGGTGACTTCGCAGCCGTCACATTGGGCGGCGCCGACCTGGTCGCTTTCTATCGCTTCGACGGCGAGGTTTTGTTGCCCTGGGGCGAGCCGCTGCGCACGGCGCCACTGCCAGGCAAAGGCGCCTGGACCCCTGACGGCCGGTACTTCGTGGTGACGACCATTACGGTGACCGGCGACATGGCGCAGCTAGGCTACGGCCGCAATGCCAGCCTCTTCGCAGTCTTCGCTTTCGACGGCGACCAAACGCCGGGCTCTCCCCCACGCCGAGCCAACGACCGTTCAACCGCCTACGAGAGTGCCCCCATACAGCACGCGCGGGTCGCGCAGGTCCCCGCCGGCATGGGTTACGTCGAAAACTTCGCGATCTCACCGGATGGAAACTGGGTGATCGGCCTCAACATGGTCGCCAGTTGGCTACCCTCGGACCACCCGGGACGGAGCGACTACAGCGAACTCACGCTTTTCGCCTTCGACCGTGAAACCGGGATGATGACACCGCGGGGCGTGACCCGCTTGGACGGCATCGTGCTTCCTCAGGGGATCACCTTCGACGCCTCGGGCCGAAATCTCGCCGTGACGGCCTATCAGGGCTACGACGGTGGGGATGGCAGCCTGACGTTCTGGCATCTGGAGACAGGCGCACAGCCGACTCTCAGCCAGATCGGCGATCCGCTTCCGATGCCGCGTGGCCTTCACCTGGTCGAGCTAGTTCGCTAGCGGTCGACCTCGACAATGGCGATTTAGCGGTAGTCCGGGTTCGGGTAATCGAAACGGCATCCTGCGTCCCACTCGCTGCGCTGGTTGCCATGGGCTGGAACACCGCCCGCGTCCTTCAGCATCCGCGCCAGATGAAGAAGGTTCCAGGTCATGAAGGTCGTGTTGCGATTGGTGAAGTCGTTCTCCGGACCGCCGGAGTCGGGATCGAGGTAGGAGGGGCCGGGGCCGGCCTCTCCCAACCAGGCGGCATCTGCCTGAGGCGGAATCGTGTAGCCGAGGTGCTGCAGCGAATAGAGAACGTTCATGGCGCAGTGTTTGGCACCATCCTCGTTACCGGTAATCAAGCAACCGCCGACGCGGCCGTAATAGGCGTACTGGCCATGCGCGTTAAGCTGGCTCGAGTTACCGTAAAGCCGCTCGATCACCTGCGTGCAAACAGACGACTTCTCGCCCAGCCAGATCGGCGTGGTGATGACCAGGATGTCGGCCGCCTGCACCTTTGCATAGAGCTCGGGCCAGTCATCGACCTCCCAGCCATGCTCGGTCATATCCGGGTAAACGCCCGGCGCAATACGGTGATCGACCGGTCGTAGAGCCTCCACGGTCACGCCGTTCTTCTCGAGGATCGCCCGGGAGATCCGGATGAGCCCGTCGGTGTGGGAGAGTTCCGGCGATCGCTTGAGCGTGCAGTTGAGGAACAGAGCCTTCAGATCGGAAAAATCCCAGCGACTCTCGGAGCACCAACGCTCCTGCAACGCGTTCAGCATGGCTGTCTCCCTTATCGTGTCAGGCGTTTTGACGGCGGCATCGGACCATCAAGACATAGGCCCGCGCCAGCTTGGAGAACGCCGCGGAATCCGATGGTGCCTCGCGCCTGCCTACGGCCACCGTCTCAGACCGGGCAAGAGACGAAAAGCGGACTGGTGGCGAAAAACTGGCGCGAAGACACCCGTGGATGCTTTTATTCCTGAGATGTCGAAACACCGCCCACCGCGCCTGGCCGACGCCGATCTCGGACTTACGGCCGATCGAGACAGCTACGACGAAGATCTGCTGCAGCTTCAGGAAGAGCTACACGATCTGCAAAGATCTCTGCGGGCGGCTTGCGGACGCGCGATTGTCGTCTTCGAGGGCTGGGATGCCGCCGGCAAGGGCGGCGCGATCCGGCGCATGACCGCCCGGCTGGATCCACGCGGCCTGAAGGTCTGGCCGATCGGACCGCCTGGCCAGCTCGAACAGCGCCATCACTATCTGCACCGCTTTTGGAAACGGCTGCCGGAGGAGGGCAGCTTGGCGATCTTCGACCGCTCCTGGTACGGCCGGGTCCTGGTCGAGCGGGTCGAGGGTCTAGCGCCGAAGTCGGACTGGCAACGCGCCTATCGGGAAATCAACACCTTCGAGCGGATGCTGCGCGACGACGGTGCCTTGCTGGTCAAACTGTTCATGCACATCTCGCCCGGTGAGCAGCTGCATCGCTTTCAACGGCGGCTCGACGACCCGACCAAGCGCTGGAAGCTCACACCTGAAGACCTGCGCAATCGCAGCAAACAACACGCCTACGAGAAGGCGATCGCGGCCATGCTCCGCCGCACCTCAACGCCCCATGCGCCCTGGACAGTGATACCGGCCGAGGACAAGCGCTATGCGCGCCTCGCCGCGATGCGAACGGTGATTGAAACCCTGAGCCCTGAACTACCGCCCGCACCGACCCATATCGACTCCGAGGTCGCTCGACTGGCACTCGACCTGAAGCTCAAGTTGCCGCAAGAAGGCTGACCCGCGGCTTCTGCCGCCCCTGCCGTATCACTCCCGTCCTTACAAGTCCGGAGATACCGATCCCGTGTCCAAGCCCGAGCCGCCTCTCGCCGAGTCCGTCCCCCTGACCCACGAACTACACGGCGAAACCTGGAGCGACGACTATGCCTGGCTGCGCGACGCCGACTGGCAGCGGGTCATGCGTGAGCCGGAGCGCCTGACAGCGCGCATTCGCGACCATCTTGAGGCGGAGAATGCCTACACTGCATCCGTCCTGGCGCCGACCAAGACGTTGCAGGAAAAGCTCTTTGCGGAGATCAAGGGACGTATCAAGGAAGAGGACTCCAGCGTTCCGACCGCAGACGGCCCCTGGGCCTACTACCGGCGCTTTCGGCAGGGTGGGCAGCATCCGATCTTCTGCCGAAAACCGCGCGAGGCCGTTGGAGACGATGCGACGGAAACCATTCTGTTGGACGGCGACCAAGAGTCCGAGGGTTCGGGCTTCTTCGCGATCCGCGCGGCGGAGCATTCGCCAGACCACGCCCACTTCGCCTGGTCGAGCGATACGACCGGAGCAGAGGTCTGCGACATCCGCATTAAAGAGATCGACGGGGGCCGGCTGCTACCCGACGTGATTTCCGGAAGCAACGGTGCCTTCGCTTGGTCCGGCGACGGCCGGCACCTCTTCTACGTGGTCCTCGACGACAATCACCGGCCTTATCGAGTCTACCGCCATCGGCTCGGCAGTACCCAAGACGAAGACGCCTTGGTCTACGAAGAACAGGATCCCGGCTTCTTCGTCGGTCTGGTCGAAAGCGAAAGCCGGCACTTCGTCATGATCTCCACCCACGACCACACCACCAGCGAGATCTACCTGATCGATGCCTTTGCGCCGGAGGAGGCGCCGCGTCTGGTGGCGCCGCGTCTGCGCGATCAGGAGTACATGGTCCACCACGACGCACCGAGAAACCGACTGCTGATCCTGACCAACGCGGAGGGCGCAGAGGACTTCAAGGTGATGGCGGCACCGCTGTCATCGCCCGGACGCGAGTCCTGGGTGGAAGTTCTACCCCACGCACCGGGCGTGCTGCGCCTCGATCTGCTGCTCTTCGCCGATTGGATGGTCCGGCTGGAGCGCGCGGACGGCCTGCCGCGCGTGATCGTCACGCGGCTCGACCGAGACTCCTCCGATGACGGAGCGGAACAGAGCCTCGCATTCGAAGAGGCGGCCTACGCTCTGGCGTTGCAACCGGGCTACGAATACCGAACCGACGAGCTGCGCTTCGTCTACTCCTCGCCCACCACGCCGGCGATCACTTACGCTCAGGATCTTGCAAGCGGACATCGAAGCCTTCTGAAACAGGAGGAGGTGCCGAGCGGTCACACCCCTTCCGACTATCTGGTCGAGCGACTGCAGGCACCCGCCGCCGACGGCGAGACCGTGCCGGTCACCGTACTGCGGCACAAGTCGACCCCGCTCGACGGTTCCGCGCCCTGCCTGCTCTACGGCTACGGCGCCTACGGCATGAGCATTCCGGCCGGCTGGTCTCCCAACCGCCTGAGCCTGGTCGACCGGGGGTTCGTTCACGCCATCGCCCATGTGCGGGGCGGCAAGGACAAGGGCTATGGCTGGTATCGCGACGGCAAGCTGCTAGCGAAGAAGAACAGCTTCACCGACTTCGTGGCAGCGGCGGGGCACCTGATCGCCGAACGCTACACGGCCGAGGGCGAGATCGCGATCCACGGCGGCAGCGCCGGCGGCATGCTGGTCGGGGCCACGGTGAACCTGCGCCCCGACCTCTTCAAGGCCGTCGTTGCCGAGGTGCCCTTCGTCGACGTGCTCAACACCATGGTCGACGAGACCCTGCCCCTGACGCCGCCGGAATGGCCGGAATGGGGCGACCCCATCCGCTCGAAGGAAGCCTTCGACTACATCCGCAGCTACAGCCCCATCGACAACGTAACGGCCAGGCCCTATCCGCACATCTTCGCCACGGCCGGCATTAGCGACCCGCGCGTGACCTATTGGGAACCGGCGAAGTGGGTGGCCCGTCTGCGCGCCGCCAAGACGAACGACACCCTGCTGCTGCTTCACACCTACATGGAGGCAGGGCACGGCGGGTCCGCCGGCCGCTTCGACAAGCTCAAGGAAGTGGCAATGCTCTATGCCTTCCTGCTGTTGGTCTTCGGGAAGGCAGAGGAGAGATAGGACCGGAGGTACGGGGCCGGGGGCCGGGGGCCGGGGGCCGGTCGGCAGCGCTAAACGAGAACCATGAGGAGTGCGAGGACAATCCCGAGGATCAGCAGCGTCTGAGCCACCAGCAAGGCGATGGCGCGGCCCCCGACCTGTCGCAGGGCGGTGACGCTGGTCTTCATCCCGAGTGCCGCGACGGCGGCCACAAGACACCAGCCCGAGAGTTCGACCAACACGAGGCGAAGGGGCTCCGGGATCAGGTCGGCGGAGTTGAGCGCCACCAAAGCGACGAAGCCGAAGAGGAAACCGGGCAGCGGCAGTTGCGCCTTGCCGCCCTCGGCCCGCAGCTCCATGCGATAGACCCAGGCCACCGCCAGGACGGCCGGTACCAGCAGCGCAACCCGAAGCAGCTTGCTGAAGGTCGCCACATCCCCCGCCTCGCTTGAGACGGCGTAGCCGGCGCCGACCACCTGCGCCACATCATGGATCGTGCCGCCGATTAGAAGGCCGGCGGCACGGTCGTCGAACCCGAGGCCGGCGGTCAGGAAGGGATAGGTGATCATCGCGACGGTCGAAAGCGTGGTCACGCCGATCACCGCGAAGATGGTGTCGCGCTCGTGGTTCTTGTGCTTCGGCAGGACCGAGGACAGGGCCAGGGCGGCCGAAGCGCCGCAAATCGCCGTAGCGCCGGCCGTCAGGGTGCCGAAAGACTTGGCGAAACCGAGGCGTTTGCCCAACCAACTGCCGATCAGAATCGTGCCGACGACGGCCGCCACAGTGACCAAGATCGGCGTCAGACCCAGACTGACGATTTCCTCTAGCGTGATGCGGGCCCCCAGCAGGGCCACGCCGAAGCGCAGAATCTTCTTCGACGCGAATTCCACGCCGGGTTGGGTCAGCCTATCCTTGGCCGAGGCACGCACCAAGAGCATACCGAGCCCGAGCGCCAGCAACATGGACGGCCAGCCCAGACCCGCTTGCAAGGCCTTGGCGGCGGCGGCGAGAGCGACGGCAAGGAGCACGCCGGGCAGCACCTTCCGCCCGAAGGTCAGGAGCTGCCGTAGACGCGTCTCGCGCTCTGCCTCACTTGCCATGTCGTGGAGCTACGCCGTGATCTGCCGCTGGAAATTGGGGACTGCCGGCCCGCACCAGGAGCAAGCCGCAGCAGGACCGGCTGCCGCCGTTGCCTCAAAGCGTCAACCTTAGGCCTTCCTACAGCGTGACGAGCCGCACGCGCCAGGAAAAACACCTGAGCCCGCTATCGCTAAATCCGGACAGGAACTCCCCGGCACCATCTCGCAACACCCAAGGAGCAGGCCCGTCGCCGCCCCTCGGACGCGGCCTTACGCTTCGCTGGCGCTCTCTGCGGCCGGAGCCTTGGCGGCCTTCTTGCTGCCGCCCGCCTTCTTGGCCGCCTGGGCCGCCTGACGCTCGGCGATGGCGATCTTGCCGGCGGCACCCGTGGTCTTCTCGGCGATGCGGGCGGACTTACCGCGACGGCCGCGCAGGTAGTAGAGCTTGGCGCGGCGGACGTCGCCACGGCGGACGACCTCGATCGACTCGACCCGCGGGCTATGCAGCGGGAAGACGCGCTCCACACCCTCGCCGTAGGAGATCTTGCGCACGGTGAAGGACGAGTTCACCCCGCGATTGCGCCGCGCGATGCAGACTCCTTCGAAGGCCTGGGTCCGCTCGCGGTTGCCCTCGACCACCCGCACGTTCACGCGCAGCGTATCGCCTGGCGAGAACTGCGGTACCGGACGGTTGACCTCGGCGATCTGCTCCTGCTCGAGCTGGTCGATAATGTTCATGGCTCTCAATCCCGCTTTCTTAGGCGTCTCGTTGCTTGTAGGTGCCGACCGCGACTGCCCTATTCAGGCGCCTCGGCCAACCCTTCCCGGTAACGGGCCCAAAGATCCGGGCGCCGCTGCCGTGTGACCTCTTCCGACTGCGCCCGTCGCCACTTGCGGATCGCCGCGTGATGGCCGGACAGCAGAACCTCCGGAACCTCTTGCCCCTCCCAAACCGCGGGGCGCGTATACTGCGGGTACTCCAGCAGTCCCCGCTCGAAACTCTCTTCCTCCGGGCTCTCGGCGTTGCCCATGACCCCGGGCAACAACCGGACCACGGCATCCAGAACCACAAGGGCCGCCACCTCGCCGCCCGAGAGCACGTAGTCACCGATGCTCAGCTCGGCCACCCCATGCTTGTCCAGCACCCGCTGGTCGATCCCTTCGTACCGCCCGCAGAGCAACCGCAAGCCGGGCTCTGCCGCCAGTTCCCGTGCCCGCCGCGCCGTCAGCACCTGCCCGCGTGGGCTGAGGTAAACCAGCGGCCCCGGTCGGTCGGCAGTCGCGGAAATCGCACGGTCGACCACGTCGGGTCGCATCACCATACCGGCGCCCCCGCCCATCGGGGTGTCGTCGACCGACCGGTGGCGACCGCTGGCGAAGTCGCGAACATCGACCGCCTCCAGCCGCCAGATATCCTTTTCCAGCCCCTTGCCCGCCAGGCTGAGCCCCAGCGGTCCAGGAAAGGCCTCCGGAAAGAGCGTCAGGACCGTGGCTCTCCAGACGGACCTGCCTGCGGTCGGCACGACCGCGTCCGCACTGCCCATGGAACTCACGCCGGCTCTCCTCGGAAGTGGCGGGTTATGGCGCCTTCCCACGGCTTTGTCCAGTCCCCTCGGGCGTTTCCCCTGGGGTTTCCCCTCGGGCTTCCTCTGGGGCTCCGGCCAAGGTCTCGGCCGGTGGGTCCGCCACCAGTCGTCCGCCGGCGAGATCGACCTCCGGCACCACTTGCCGGGTAAAGGGCAAAACGGAAATCCGCCCGTCTTCGCCCCGGACTTCGATGACGTCGCCGGCACCGAAATCGTAGATCGCCCGGACCCGCCCCAACGTCAGCCCCTCGCGATTCCTCACCTCCAGCCCCAAGAGATCGGCGTGGTAGTACTCCTCCTCCTCGGTCGGCGGCAGAACCGCCCGGTCAACATAGAGCCGAGTCCCGCGCAGGGCCGCCGCCGCATCTCGGTCGGCCACCCCCTCGATGGCCGCGACTAGAAGCCCCTTCGAGCGCCCCTTGGCCGTCATGCGGAAGATCCGCTCGCCGGGCTCGTCCTGCAATGCGCCATAGGCCAAGGCATCCTCAGGGCGCTCGGTAAAGGTCTTCAACTTGACCAAGCCACGCACCCCCTGGGCCCCGGCCACCGCCGCGAGGCAGACCCGCCTCTCGGGCCACGGTCGCTCAGCTTCGGATCGCTCCATGACCGGGAGGCCTTAGCTCTTTGCGTCTTCCTCGCTCGCCGCTGCGTCAGCCTCGGCAGTAGCCTCCTCTGCGGGCGCTTCCTCTGCCGGAGCAGCACTTTCCTCGGCAGCGGCCTTGGCCTCTTCCTCGGCAGCCTGACGGCGCTCTTCCTGCTCCTTCAGGCGCTCCTGCGCCTTCGCCTTGGGCTTCGGCTGCTTGGTCTGCTCGGGACGCGCGCGCGGCTCCATCAGGTCGGCCTGGGCGAAGAAACGGGCGACGCGGTCGCTCGGCTGCGCACCGACGCCCAGCCAATGCTTGGCGCGCTCGTCGTTCAGACGGATGCGGTCGGGATGGTCGCGCGGGACCATCGGGTTGTAGAAGCCCAGCTTCTCGATGAAGCGGCCATCGCGCGGGCTGCGCGAGTCGGCGACCACGATGTGATAGAAGGGACGCTTTTTGGCGCCGCCGCGGGTCAGGCGGATACGCAGGGACATGACCTCTTAACTCCTCGTTTGACGTCTGATTGGGTTTGATTGGATCGTCGCGCGGCCCCCCGTCGTCCGAAAGGCACGCGGTTCGTCTGCAAAAAAAGCGGGCATGACCGCGATCACTTGCGCTTCCCCAGTCGGCGCATGGCGCGGCCGCCGCCGAAGCCGGGGGGCATGCCGCCGGGCAGACCGCTTGCGCCTGCACCGCCGCCAGGCATCAGGCCGGCCATGCCGCCGCCCATCAGGCTTTCCATGCCGCCCATCTTCTTCACCTTCTTGACCATGCGCTGGGTCTCGGCGAATTGCTTCAGCAGCTTGTTGACGTCGGGGACGGAGGTACCGGAGCCCTTGGCGATGCGCTGGCGGCGCGAGGCTTTGATCAATTCCGGACGCGCGCGCTCGGCCTTGGTCATGGAGGAGATGATCGCCATCTGCCGCCGCACGACCTTGTCGTCGACGTTCGCCTTCTTGAGCTGGTCCTGAATCTTCGGAACACCGGGCAGCAGCTGCATCATCGACTTGAGGCCGCCCATCTTGGTGAGCTGCTGCAACTGCTTGTGCATGTCGTTGAGATCGAAGCGCCCCTTGGCCAAGCGCTTCGCCATGGCCTCGGCGTCTTCCTGTTCCAGCGTCTCGGCCGCCTTCTCGACCAGGGAGACGATGTCGCCCATGCCGAGGATACGCCCGGCCACTCGCTCGGGATGGAAGGACTCGAGCGCATCCAGCTTCTCGCCGGTGCCCAGCAGCTTGATCGGCTTGCCGGTCACCGCCTTCATGGAAAGCGCCGCGCCGCCCCGCGCGTCGCCATCGACGCGGGTCAGGGCGATACCGGTCAAACCGACACGTTCGTTGAAAGCTGCGGCGACGTTCACGGCGTCCTGGCCGGTCATGGCATCGGCCACCAGCAGGGTTTCGTGCGGCTGGGCGGCGTCGCGCACCGCCACGACCTCCGCCATCAACTCCTCGTCGATGGCGAGGCGCCCGGCGGTGTCCAGCAACACCACGTCGTAGCCTTCCAGCTTGCCGGTGCTCAGCGCCCGCTTGGCGATAGCTACCGGCGGCTCGCCGGGTACGATCGGCAGGGTGGCGACGCCGACCTGTTCGCCCAACACCTTGAGCTGTTGCTGGGCCGCCGGACGGCGGGTATCCAGCGAAGCCATCAGCACCTTCTTGCGCTGCTTCTCGCTCAGGCGCTTGGCGATCTTGCCCGTGGTGGTGGTCTTGCCAGAGCCCTGCAGACCGACCATCAGGATCGGCACGGGCGCCGGCGCGTTCAGGTCGATGTCGATCCCGCCGGATCCGGGATAGCGGCCCTCACGGGCGGCCTGTTCCTCGGCCCCCGGTGTACCGCCCAGCATCTCGACAAGATGGTCGTGAACGATCTTGACGACCTGCTGACCCGGCGTGACCGAGCGCAGCACTTCCTGTCCGACCGCCTTGGGCCGCACGCCCTCGATGAAGTCCTTGACCACCGGCAGCGCGACATCGGCCTCGAGCAGCGCGACGCGCACCTCGCGCAGCGCGGCATTGACGTCGTCCTCGCTCAAGCTGGCGCGGCGGCGCAGCTTGTCGAAGACGTCGCCCAGGCGGCTCTGCAGTCCGTCGAACATGTCTCGCTCCCTCGGTGATCCAAGACGCCACAGCAAAAACGCGCCCGTGCGCGACACTCGCGGACGGACGTGGCTCCTCGGAGCCTTCAGGTAAAGGATTGCCTGAAAGCGCCGCGAAGATATGGACGCCGAGGGGAAGCGTCAAGCCACCGGGCGCAGGAGCAGGCATGGACGCCGCGGTTGCGAGGCTCTTATATGCAGATCATGACGCAACCGCTTCCCTTCCTGAAGATGCACGGCCTCGGCAACGACTTTGTCGTGCTGGACGCCCGTGCCCAGGCGCTGGAGCTTTCGCCGACAGCGGCGCGGCGGATCGCCGACCGCCACCGCGGCGTCGGCTGCGACCAGCTTCTGATCTTGGAGCCGGCACGCAACGGCGGAGATCTCTATCTGAAGATCCTCAACGCAGACGGCGGAGAGGTCGGCGCCTGCGGCAACGGCACCCGCTGCGTCGCCCGCCTGATCTTCGAGGAAACCGGGCAGCCGGAGGCGAAGATAGAAACCCTCGCCGGGCTGCTGACCGGTGTCTCTACCGATGGCCAGGTCACTATCGACATGGGGCCGGCGAACCTGGATTGGCAGCAGATCCCGCTCGCGCGCGAGTTGGACACGCTGCACCTGGACTACACCAAGGGACCGCTGAGCAATCCTGTCGCCGTCAACATGGGCAACCCCCATGTCCTCTTCTTCGTCGACGACGCCGAAGCGGTGGACCTGGAGACCCTCGGACCGCAGATCGAGACCGACCCGCTGTTCCCAGAGCGGGTCAACGTCGGCCTCGTCCAGCATCTTGACGGCGATCACATCCGCTATCGGGTCTGGGAACGCGGGGTGGGCATCACCATCGCCTGCGGCTCCGGCGCCTGCGCCGCCGGCGTGGCCGCCGCCCGCCGCGGCCTGACCGGCCGTCGAGTCCGCGTCACCCTGGACGGCGGCGACCTGCGGATCGACTGGCGCGACGACAACCACGTGCTCATGACCGGTCCTGCCAGCAAGAGCTTCGCCGGCACCCTCGCGCCGGAGCTGTTGGGCTGAGACGGTGCGGATCGATTTCCCCGGCCTGATCCTCTTCGTCGAGGACTACGAAGCTTGCCGCAGGTTCTACGGCGAGACACTTGGTCTCGCCGTGGTCACCGAGAAGACCTGGGAGGGCGGCGGCCTGACCGCCTTCGCCTGGGGCGACACCTATCTGATGATCGAGTCCGGCGGCCAGCGGCAAGCCGAACCCAACAATGACGGCAGCGGCGGCTACAACGGCGGCCAGCCCTTCATCCTGCGTCTGGATGTCCAAGATCTGGAGGCAGCATTGGTGCGCCTTGAGGCGGCAGGTGTCGCACCTGAGCGCCGCAGCTATCCCTGGGGCGAGATCGCCCTCTTTTTCGACCCCAACGGCACCCGGCTGGAGCTGAAGTCGCCGCCGACCGGCACCGCGCGCTAGAGGCTCGCTAGACTCCGCCGCCGCCGGGCCCATATAACGCCGCCATGTCCGCGATCGCGACCTCCGACCGTCTCGACGAGGCGAAGCTGATCACCTTCGGCTGCAGGCTGAACGCCTGGGAGACCGAAGTGATGCGCGACCATGCGCGCGCGGCGGGGCTAAGCAACACGGTGATCTTGAACTCCTGCGCGGTGACGGCCGAGGCGGAGCGGCAACTGCGCCAGACGATCCGGCGCGCCCGGCGCGAGCACCCAGAAGCGGAGATCGTGGTGACCGGCTGCGCCGCCCAGATCGACCCGCAACGCTACGCGGCCATGCCAGAGGTCGACCGGGTGCTGGGCAATACGGAAAAGCTGCAGGCCGAGTCCTGGCTCGGACTCGGAGATGCCCGCGTCCAGGTAGCCGACATCATGACGGCGCGCGAGACGGCCGGGCATCTGGTCGAGGGCTTCGCCGAGAAGACCCGCGCCTTCGTCCAGGTCCAACAGGGCTGCGACCACCGCTGCACCTTCTGCATCATCCCCTTCGGCCGCGGGCCCAGCCGCTCGGTCCCGATCGGCGAGATCGTACGCCAGGTCCAGGCTCTGGTCGCGGCGGGCGTCCGCGAGGTGGTGCTGACCGGTGTCGACATCACCAGCTACGGGGCGGATCTGCCCGGGACGCCGACGCTCGGGCAAATGATGCGGCGCCTGCTGGCGAACGTGCCGGAGCTGCCGCGCCTACGCCTCTCCTCCGTCGATCCGGTGGAAATCGACGGCGACGTCTTCCGCTTGCTGGAGAGCGAGCCCCGTTTCATGCCGCACCTGCATCTTTCGCTGCAGGCGGCCGACGACCTGATCCTCAAGCGCATGAAGCGCCGACACCTGCGCACCGATGCCCTGGACTGCATCGAGCGAGCGCGGGCGGCGCGGCCGGATACCGTCTTCGGCGCCGACATCATCGCCGGCTTCCCGACGGAAACCGAAGCCATGTTCCGCAATACGCTGGACTTCGTGGAGGAGGCCGGCCTGACCTTCCTGCACGTCTTCCCCTACTCCGAACGTCCCGGCACGCCGGCCGCGCGCATGCCGGCGGTGCCCAAGCCCGAGCGCAAGGCGCGCGCCCAACGGCTGCGCGCCGCAGGGGCCGCCGCCGAAACGAAGTTCCTGGAGAGCCGCCTCGGCCGGACCGCCGACGTTCTGATCGAAAGCGAGGGCCTCGGCCGCTCCGAACACTACGCACCCGTTCTGGCCGAGGGGCCGGTCGGGGAGATCGTGACGGTACGTCTGAGGGAACTCGCCGAAGGCAAGCTGGTCGGCGAAACCGCCAGCGAAGCCGCGCGAAAGGTCGCCGTTTCGTGAGCGAAGGCTGGCTGACACGGCTGAAGTCGGCGCTCAAGCGGTCCTCGTCCAAGCTGGGCGACGGCATCGCCGGCATCTTCAACAAGCGCAAGCTGGACGACGCGGCCCTGGAGGAGCTGGAGGAGCTGCTGATCGCCTCGGACCTCGGCGTCGCGACCTCCGCCAAGCTGGCGGCGAACCTAGCCAAGACGCGCTTCAACAAGGACGTGAGCCCCGAGGAGGTGCGCACGGCCTTGGCGGCCGACGTGACCGAAATGCTGACGCCGGTGGCCAAGCCCCTGGAAATCGCGCCGGAGCGTCGGCCTCACGTGGTGCTCGTAGTCGGCGTCAACGGTGCCGGCAAGACGACCACGATCGGCAAGCTGGCGAAGCAGCAGGTCGAACTGGGCCGCAAGGTCATGCTGGCGGCCGGCGATACCTTCCGCGCCGCTGCCATCGAACAGCTGCAGATCTGGGGCGAACGCAGCCAAGTGCCAGTCATCGCCAAGCAAGCCGGCGCCGATGCCGCCGGCCTGGCCTTCGAAGCGCTGGAGCAGGCCAAACGCGAGGACGCCGACCTGCTACTCATCGATACGGCCGGACGGTTGCATAACAAGGGCGAGCTGATGGCCGAACTGCAGAAGATTCAGCGCGTGCTGAAGAAGCAGGACGAGAGCGCGCCGCACGATGTGCTGCTGGTACTGGACGCCACGACGGGGCAGAACGCGCTCAATCAGGTTGCGACCTTCAAGGAGCTTGTGGCCGTCACCGGTCTGGTGGTGACCAAGCTCGACGGCTCGGCCAAGGGCGGCGTACTGGTCGCCCTGGCCGAACAGCATGGCCTACCGGTCCATGCCGTCGGCGTCGGCGAAGGCGCCGAGGATCTGCGTCCCTTCTCGGCGGACCACTTCGCCAAGAGCCTGATGGGTCTCGACGTCTAAAACCCGAACGGGTTCACTAGAGACGGTTCGTTGCTGGCAGGTCGCAGCGGCCGGCGCCGCGAGCTGCCACCTTGCCGTATCGGTCTCTTGAAGGTAGAACGCGCGCGCATTCCACAGCAGGGGACTCGCTCGCACGGCGGATTTCCCGACGACCCCCGGCGCCCTCGCCCCCATCGGCCGGCGCTTCGAAAAGAAGGAGTTAGGGCATGGCGCGCGCGAAGATCGCTTTAGTCGGGTCTGGCAACATCGGCGGCACGCTCGCGCTGCTGGCGGCGATCAAGGAACTGGGCGACGTCGTGCTGTTCGACATTGCCGAGGGGATCCCTCAAGGCAAGGCGCTCGACATTGCACAGTCCGCGCCCGTCGAGGGTTACGACGCGGCCTTCACCGGCGCCAATGACTACTCCGCCATTGCGGGCGCCGACGTTGTGATCGTCACGGCGGGTGTCGCACGCAAGCCCGGCATGAGCCGCGACGATCTGCTCGGCATCAACATCAAGGTGATGAACGCCGTCGGACAGGGCATCAAGGACAATTGCCCCGACGCCTTCGTCATCTGCATCACCAATCCGCTGGACGCCATGGTCTGGGTGCTGCGCGAGGCCTGCGGCCTGCCCCACAACCGCGTTGTGGGCATGGCGGGCGTTCTGGACTCCGCCCGCTTCCGGCATTTCCTGGCGGAAGAGATGAATGTGTCGGTAGAGGATGTCAGTGCCTTCGTGCTGGGCGGGCACGGCGACACCATGGTGCCGATGGTGCGCCACTCGACCGTCGCCGGCATCCCGCTGCCGGATCTGATCGAGATGGGTTGGATCGCCAAGGACAAACTCGATTCCATCGTCGACCGTACCCGCAACGGCGGCGCGGAGATCGTCGGCCTTCTGAAGACGGGTTCCGCCTTCTACGCTCCGGCCTCCAGCGCCATCGCCATGGCCGAGAGCTATTTGAAAGACAAGAAGCGCGTGCTGCCCTGCGCCGCCTACCTGGAAGGCCAGTACGGTGTCGATGGCCTCTACGTCGGCGTTCCGACGGTCATCGGCGCAGGCGGCGTGGAACGCATCGTCGAACTCAAGCTGAACGACGAAGAACAAGGCATGCTCAACCACTCGGTCGAGTCCGTTCGAGGCCTGGTCGAGGCCTGCAAGACCATCTCGGCGGAGGGGTAAAGACCGCCTCCGTCGTCTTTTCCCTGCATAGCGGCCTTCCATCTCGGCGCGTTGAGCGGTCGGTCGCTTTGCGCTACATCCTTGCGACCTATCGGAAAGCGACGCGAGAGAGGCGATGGAGAAGTTCACCAAACTGACAGCCGTTGCGGCCCCCCTGCCGCTGACGAATGTCGACACCGACATGATCATCCCCGCGCGCTTTCTGAAGACGATCAAGCGCACCGGCTTGTCGGAAGGGCTGTTCTATGCCTTACGCCACGACGGCAACGGCAAGCCCGTCGATTTCGTGCTGGACCGGCCGGCCTATAAGACCGCCCAGATCCTGGTCGCCGGCGCCAACTTCGGCTGCGGATCATCCCGAGAGCATGCGCCCTGGGCGCTGCTGGATGCCGGGATTCGTTGCGTCATCGCCCCGAGTTTCGCCGACATCTTCTTCAACAACTGCTTCAAGAACGGCATCCTGCCCATCGTCCTGCCGCAGGAGGACGTCGACAAACTGATGGACGACGCGGAGCGCGGCGCCAATGCCGTACTGACGGTCGACCTGGAAAACCAGACGATCCAGGGACCAGACGGCGGCAGCATCGCCTTCGAAGTCGATGCCTTCCGCAAGCACTGTCTCCTGAACGGTCTCGACGATATCGGGCTGACGCTGGAAAAGGCGCCGAAGATCGACGGCTTCGAAGAGCAGCAGAAAATCGGCCAGCCCTGGCTTTACGCCTAAGAAGCCGCCTTCCCGACCGCCCGCTATCAAAGGCGGAGCGCGAGGCGAGATGGAGACTTATCATACAACAATGAGCCCGGTGGGCGCTGCCGACACCCTCAAGGCCGGCGACGGCGGCCCGCGCGAAAAGGGTTCTAGCAGACGGAAAGGGAGCTAAGAGAGAATGCCCGCGAACAAGAACTTGCTGGTTCTCGCCGGAGACGGAATCGGACCGGAGGTTATGGGACAGGTCCACCGCGTGGTGGACTGGATGGACAAGCGGCGGGCAGTGCGCTTCGACCTGAGCGAAGATCTCGTCGGCGGCGCGGCTCTCGATGCCCATGGGGTTCCCCTGGCGGACGCAACGCTTGAGCGCGCGAAGACAGCCGACGCCGTTCTGCTCGGTGCGGTCGGCGGCCCCAAGTGGGACGATCTGCCCTTCGAGAAGAAGCCCGAGCGCGGTCTGCTGGCCCTGCGTAAGGAGATGGAGCTCTACGCCAACCTGCGCCCAGCCATCTGCTTCGAAGCGCTGGTCGAAGCCTCGACCTTGAAGCCGGAGGTGGTGTCCGATCTCGATATCATGATCGTCCGCGAACTGACCGGCGGCACTTACTTCGGTGAACCCCGCGGGATCTTCGACCTGCCGAACGGCGAACGCAAAGGCGTCAACACCCAAGTCTATACGACCCACGAAATCCGCCGCGTCGCCGCAGTTGCCTTCGAGCTTGCGCGGAAACGCAACGGGCGTGTCTGCTCGTCCGAGAAGGCCAACGTGATGGAGTCGGGCGTGCTCTGGCGCGAGGAGGTCACCAAGTTGCATGGCGAGAGCTATGGCGACGTCGACCTCAGCCACATGTACGCCGATAACTGCGGAATGCAGTTGGTCCGTGCGCCGAAACAGTTCGACGTCATCGTGACCGACAACCTCTTCGGCGACATGCTGTCCGACGTGGCGGCCATGCTGACCGGTTCGCTCGGCATGCTGCCGTCCGCCTCACTCGGCGACCCGGACGAAACCGGGCGGCGCAAGGCGCTGTACGAACCGGTGCACGGCTCGGCGCCCGACATCGCCGGCGAAGGCAAGGCCAACCCGATTGCCGCGCTGATGTCCTTCGCCATGTGCCTGCGCTACAGCTTCGATCTCGGCGACGACGCGGATCTGATCGAGGAGGCTGTGAAAGCGGTGCTGGGCGCCGGTTTCCGGACGGGAGACATCATGTCACCCGGCGCGACCTTGGTGTCGACGCAGGGCATGGGCGACGCCCTGCTGGCGGAACTGGACAAGCGGGCGGCTTAGCCCAAAAGGCTGAGGGTCGCAGATCCAACCGGCTCTGCCCCACCTGGAGGAAGCCTGGAGACAGATCGGAACTCCGTCCGAGCGTTTGCTCAAAATTCGCCATAACACCTATAGACGCTTTGCGGCGATCCCCCTATTCTTCGCCCAAGTTGAACCTGCCGGAGAGGATGACATGCGCAAGATTGTTGCAAGTGGTGTCGCCGCTTTCGCCATTATCGCCTTTGCCGGGCCAGCTCTTGCTTGCATGAGCATGACGCAGCAAACGGTGATGACCGACTCGAAGACAAGCACTCAAACGGCGGAAACGCCGCAAACTCCGAAGCCGGCCGACCGCAACTAAGACCGGCAATACTGGACCTGATTGCTCCTCCAAAGTTTCAGGTCTTGGTTCCTTCATCACTTAAAGGGCCGCCCTTATTTTATGGGCGGCCCTTTTTGTGGCCGCGAGCCCGCCGCCCCGGCCAGAGCCGGATCCCGTCCGATGGGCGCGACATCGCTTTCATCGAAAACCGTGGCGCTCTAGAATATCTTTATGCCTGTACTACTCGTCACAGGGGGCGCCCGAGGGATTGGGGCTGCGGTCTGTCGGCTCGCCGCCCTGCGCGGCTGGGATCTCTGCATCAACTATCAGCGCGACGCGGCGGCGGCCGAAGCGGTCGCCCAGGATGTGGTCGCCGCCGGCCAGCGCGCTCTCACGCTGCAGGCCGATGTCTCGGATGCCGACGAAGTCTCCGATCTCTTCGCAGCCTGCGAGCGCGGTCTGGGGCAAGTCGATGCGCTGGTCGCCTCCGCTGGCTTGACCGGACGGATTTCGCCGCTCGCGGCCGCCGATCCGCGAGAGATTTCGACTGTGATCGACGTCAACGTGACGGGAACTCTGCTTTGTTGCCGCGAGGCGGTGCTGCGCATGTCGACAGCAAACGGCGGGTCGGGCGGCTCGATTGTCACCCTCTCCTCGGCAGCCAGCACGCTCGGCAGCCCCGGAGAATACGTCTGGTATGCCGCCAGCAAGGGCGCCGTCGACAGCTTCACACTCGGGCTGGCCAAGGAGGTCGGTCCCGAGGGCATTCGCGTGAACGCCGTTGCACCGGGAATGACCGATACCGAGATCCACGCCGCAGGCGGCAATCCCGATCGTCCGACGCAGATCGCCCCCACGATTCCGCTGCGCCGGGTCGCAACGCCGGAAGAAATCGCAGCTCCCGTCCTTTGGCTTCTGTCGGCGGAAGCTGCCTACGTCAACGGCGCCATCTTGCGCGTCGCCGGCGGACGCTAGATGACGGCGCCCTCTCTCCCATTGCCGCGCAGTCTGGCGGAGGTTTCCGGTCGGATTCATTCGCTCGAAACAGCCGGGACGGTCGACGGTCCGGGCGTTCGCTTCGTGGTCTTCACCACCGGCTGTCCGCTGCGCTGCAAGTACTGTCACAACCCCGACGCCCAGCATCTCAAGGCGGGCGAGGTGACGACGGTCGGTGCCGTCATGACCGAGGTGGCACCCTTCGCCGACTTCTACCGTGCCCATGGCGGACTGACCGTCACCGGTGGGGAGCCCTTGGTCCAGCCGGACTTCACGCGCGCGCTTTTCCAGGCCGCCAAGATCGCCGGCCTGAAGACGGCGCTCGATACGTCGGGTTTCCTCGGGGCGCGTGCGGACGAGGCTCTGTTGGAGGCGACGGACCTGGTGCTGCTCGACATCAAGTCTTGGGATCCCGAAACCTACAAGGACGTCACCGGCGTGGCTCTACAGCCAACCCTCGACTTCGCAGAGCGACTTGCCGAGCGCGGCATACCGCTCTGGCTGCGCTTCGTCCTGGTACCTGGGCTGACCGATGCCGAAGACAACGTGCGCGGCCTCGCGGCCTTCGCGCGAAGCCTGCCGAACGTGGAACGCATTGAGGTTCTGCCGTTCCACAAGATGGGCGAGGCCAAGTGGCGGGCTCTGGGCCGACCCTATCAGCTTTTCGAAACGCCGGAGCCGACGGCCGAGCAGGTCGAGCGAGTGAAGGCTCTGTTGGGACAGGCTGCCGTGGCGTAGCGGTTATCGCCGCCGCAGGCAGTCCTGCCGTTCCTGTCCGTCCAATCCGATGCAAGGGTCGGAGGGTCCTGTTTCTCCGAGATACCCCTTCCAGGCCAACCAGCCGATCAGGGCCACCACGGCGAAGACAACAGTAAGAAAAACCTGGATCCCTATGCGGCGGCCGGGACTGCGTGGCATAAGACCTGTCCTCGCGTATCGGTAGAACAGAGGCCGACAGATTAGCAAAAACACCGTACTTGGCCGCAAGACAGCGCCAGTGCAGCTAGAATATACAATCTGATATCGGTTCCTTCGCCTTGAGTGGGGTTGGGATGCTCGACTGGTTGGGCTCCCTTTCAGATTGAACAGGCTTCCTGAACAGCAGGCGGGGCATGGATGTCGAGGTGACCAACGCAAAAGGGGAATCTGACGGAACGGCATTGACCGAGCAGCGCATAGAGTTATTCGACTGGCTCGGCAATCGGGGGAACCAACATCCGAACATTTCCCTTCTTGCAGGAGCCTGGTTGACTTGGCGAGAGCGTGCCCACACCAGAAGCGGAAGGAGTGAGCCTCTTCCGTCTCTTCGCGACGTTGACCCCTTGGATATGGTGCCTGCCTTGCCTTGGATCTGGCTATGGGCGCTGGACGACACAGGGAGACTGCGCCTGCGGCTGGTCGGCGAAGAAGCAAAGCGCGCCATCGGCAATTGGGATCGCGGCAGTCTGCTGGAGGACGTGGT
Source organism: Algihabitans sp. (assembly GCF_965226985.1). GTDB lineage: Bacteria > Pseudomonadota > Alphaproteobacteria > Kiloniellales > DSM-21159 > Algihabitans. The sequence goes on along the minus strand of NZ_OZ245712.1, from coordinate 4,194,853 downwards.
TCCACCAGCGATCCAACCCAAGGTCGCTGAGCGCTACGGCAAGGTCCTAAAGGGCCCGAGTCTCATGACCGTCGGCGGCGAGATCGTCTTTCACTCCGGCGTCCGCATGCCGGCGCTCAGACTCGTTCTACCCCTAGGTCATGCAGGGAGCGATGACGTCCATCTGGCTGACGGCCTAATCGGAGTCACCAGCTATAGCGGGACTTTATCGGGAGTTCGCGAGACCGGCGGCCTAAGCGCGGATGCCCAGGAAGAGCGCTTTCTCGCCGTCGTCGACTTGCGCTGACCGCGCCCGACCAGAGTTTGCGGTCCTCAATGGCAGCATCATTTCGGCAGGTAGCCGAAACGTGCCATCTGGTCGCCCTGCAGCTCGACAATGCGCGCGACTTGGGCCTCGCTCAGCACGTCCTTCCACTGGTCGCGCTTCCCGGCTCGGAAGAAAGCCTTGGAATGCTGGCTGCGTTCCTGAAAGCCCTGTTCCTCTTCCTGTTTCTTGAGGGTCCTGAAGGAGGAGAACTTGACGGCCTTCTCCACCCGCTTGCGCGGCGGCTTGAGACCGAGAAAGCGGGCGACGCCGGTGAAGGTCTTGATCGGTTTCTCCAGCATATCCTCATACCGCACGATATGGAGACGTGGGTTTGGGACCTGGGTCCAGGACTTCACGTTGGTCGACCAGGAATTCAGGAACTCGATGACCTGATCGTCGGTCGCCTGGCTGAGCCCGCCTTCGACCGCCATGGCCTCGATGGCTTCGTCGAGTCCCAGGCCGAAGTGATCGGCGTAGGAGAGAGTCACGTCGAGCGGATTGCGGACAACGTAGACGCCGCCCGCCGTGCACTCCATCGTATGTATCGGCGCATCCTTGCTGGCGCCGAGATAGCCGTGCGTCTTGACGAAGACCGAGTCGGGATGCGCGCCCATCATGGCGCGATGGACCTTGGGCCGCAGCGCCGCCAGATCCTCCAGGGTCAGATCGGTGGCCGGCTTGTCGGTGAAGAGCCGGTACCAGGCATACTGGCTGTCGCCGAGCGTGAACTTGTTCAGTTCGTTGATCGGCATCGGCTTGTCGGGATTCCGCAGCAGATTGTGCAGAAAGGCCCGCATCCAGGTATTGCCGGACTTGGGGAAGGAGGCGAGCCAGATGATTGCGCCCATTGGACCGAAAAGACACTCCGGGACAGCGAGGTACGGTTGTTCAGCGTAAAGCCGCTTTCCCGCTGACTAGCATGCAGAGGGACCGTCGCCAAGCCGCGACACGGGTCACACAGGGAACCGCCTATCGGACAAGAAAAGGGGCGGGTCCGTTGGACCCGCCCCTTCCTTAACTTCGCTTTGCGTCCCGACGTTGTCGGGTGCGAAAGCTATCAGCTCTGCCGGACTTAGAAGTCCAGGCGCGTGCCGATGATGACGCCAAAGGCGTCTTCGGCGCGGTCCGTCGAGGCATCCTCGTCGTCGGTGTACTGCAGGGCACCAATGACGCGCACGCCCGGGCTCAGGCGGTAGTTGGCGCCCAGCTCGATCCGGTGGAGCTGGTCGTCGCCGCCAACAGTCTCGGTCGCATTGGGAGAGGTCTCGGTCTCACCGTTCAGGTAGGTGACGCCAACTTCCCAGGGACCCTGGCCGTAGGTCACACCGACATCCCAGACCAGGACATCGCCGCCGTTGTCCAGACCGCCGTTGGTGTGCAGGATCGAGCCGCCGACCGTGAAGCCCGCGAAGCCGACGTTCACACCGCCCGAGAAGCCGAGGAAATCATCGGTCTCTGGATTAGGCGCCGCAGCCTCTTCTTCTTCCTGGCCGTACTCGACGCCACCGGCGATGGCCACGTCGATGCCGTTGAAGGACTCGACGAAGTTGATACCGGCCCCGAAGAAGTTGTTGTAATCGCCCGCATCCTCGTCGGTATTCAGACCGGAGGACTGACGGTCACCGCCTCGCTCATCGATGTTCGGCGTGTAGGACGCGCCCAGCTGGAAGCCGGCGAAGCGCGGCGTGAAGTAGGTGATCTTGTTCGCGTCCGACACCTGGTTCAGCAGAGTCGAAGTACCGGCATCCGAAACGTCCTGATACGGAGCGATATTCGGATCGTTCAGACCCAGGCCGGCGGAGGGTGCGATGTACTGCATCAGGTAGGGAGCGGAGTTCTCCGAACCCATGACCAGACGGCCCCAGCTGCCCTCGAAGTAGAGGAAGGTTTCGTCGATCTGGTCGTTCTGGGTCACCGCCTCGAGCTGAACCTGGAAACCGACCGTCAGGCCGTTGTCCAGCGTCGTCTCGCCGGTGAAGTGGATTTCGCCTTCCTGACGGACGTTGAACTGGTTGTAGTCGTTTTCGGGGACTTCGCTATTCGTATTGTCGAAGTCCTGCTCCACGAAGGTGAAGAAGTTCTCGTAGTAACCGCCGACACCCAGGGAGATCTTCCCGTCCTGAGCGGCCGCCGGGCCAGCCATCAGCGCAACCGCGCCGATCGCCGTGGTGCCCATAAGGACCTTTTTCATCCGTTGCTCCTCCATCAAAGCTCAGATGCCGTTGACATCCCCACCCGGCTTCCCTCTGTCGAGACCGCCAGCCAACCTCTCCATAAAGGCCAACAAAACGTCCTCTCGAGCCCCCCGGGTGAACTCTTCATTCGGTAGTGAACCGATGGCCGCACTCTACGCAGAATCACTTTAGTCACAAACCAAAGTGTTTCTACCTCTAGGCATTTCCGACAACCTGTTGCATTCCAGACACAGGCCGTGGGCTGCCGTGACAGCTTCCTGTTGCTCACCGAAGGTAGCGGCGTAGGCCACGCTGGTACTTAGCGGTCTGTTCTAAGGAGATTTTCCAGGGATCTGTTCGAAAGGATCCGAGGCTCGGGACTCAGATGCCTTAAGCCGTTCGCCTTGTATGGTGAGAGTGATTCGTTTCCACGAGTCACGGACTTGGCCTCTTATTCCTTATATATTGAAATCTATGTTTATTTTCATAAAACCGGTTTTCAGGAAGAATGAGCCGCATTCGACGCGGGTTGAGAATCTTCGATTGCATAAACTCGATCACATCGATAGCTTCTTTACATAATTATATGATCATAGTGCCTCATGACTGTACCCACTGCCTCACAGACTCTTCACGACGTCGCGGATGACTCGCAAAACAGCCAGCCCCTGAGCGAGCTGCAGTTCGAAGGCGTTGGCTCTCGGCTGCGCGAAGCTTACCGGCTCTATATGAAGGCGCTGCAGGACCGCTTGTCGGATGAGAACGTTCCGACCGGCCTTTGGTACTTTCTTTGCGCGCTTTGGCAGGAAGACGGCATCTCCCAACGGGAGCTGTCTCGGCGTGTAGGCACCGTGGAACCCACGGCGGTCGGCGTCCTGGCCCAAATGGAACGGCGCGGCTGGGTGGTTCGAGACCGGGACCCGAACGATCAACGGCGGCGCGTCGTTTTCCTGACAGACGAGGGCCGCGCTCTCCGCGACCGTCTTAAGCCTGTCTTCGAAGGCATCGAACAGCCGGAAGTCTTAGGGCTGACCGACCCGGAACTCGCAACGCTCTGCGACTTGCTTGAAAGGCTGTCTCGCTCCGTCGAGAGATCGCGATTGCTTAGAGGTATATAATCACCAGTAGCAGGTCGTTTGGGACATCCAAACGGATTGCCCCAAAGACCAATCTGATTCGAGATCATACAAACACAACTGCAACGGCTATGTCTGTCGCGCGCCGGTACGCGGCAGGACGATGATTCTCGGTGGTCAGGCCTCTCCAACACGACAAGCAATGAACAAAAAAGGGCGGGTCTGTTGGACCCGCCCTTTCCTTGATTTCGCCTTACGTCCCGACACAGTCGGGCACGAAAGCTATCGGCTCTGCCAGACTTAGAAGTCCAGGCGCGTACCGATGATGACGCCCCAGGCGTCTTCGTCCCGGTCAACAGAGTCGGCCTCTTCATCAGTGTACTGTAGAGCACCGATGACACGCACGCCGGGGCTGAGGCGGTAGTTGGCACCAATCTCGACGCGATGAAGATCATCTTCACCGTTCGTAGCAGCAGGTGTGCCAACTTCAGCTTCGCCGTTTAGGTAGGTAACACCGACTTCCCACGGACCCTGGCCGTAGGTCACGCCGACATCCCAGACCAAGACGTCACCGTTGCTCTCCACACCGCCATTGCTATGAAGAATAGAACCACCGACCGTAAAACCGGCGAAACCGACATTCACGCCACCTGAGTAAGCGATGTAGTCGTCAATTTCGGGGGTCGCGGGATTGTTCTCTTCTTCCTGGCCGTACTCGACGCCACCAGCGATGGCCACGTCAACGCCGTTGAACGACTCGACGAAGTTGGCGCCGAAGCCGAAGAAGTTGTTGTAATCGTCGTTATCTTCCTCGGTGTTCAGACCGGAGGACTGACGGTCACCGCCTCGCGCATCAATGTTCGGCGTGTAAGACGCACCCAGCTGGAAGCCGGCGAAGCGCGGCGTGAAGTAGGTGATCTTGTTCGCGTCCGACGTCAGGTTGAGCAACGTCGAAGTATTGGGTGCCGGCGGAACAAGTGGAGCACCGGTATCAGACAGCTGATTAAACGGCGCGATATTCGGCGAGTTCAGACCCAGACCGGCAGAGGGGGCAGTGTACTGCATCAGGTAGGGAGCGGAGTTCTCCGACCCCATGACCAGACGGCCCCAGCTACCCTCGAAGTAGAGGTAGGTTTCGTCGATCTGGTCGCCCTGGGTGACCGCCTCAAGCTGCGCTTGGAAACCGACCGTCAGACCATTGTCCAGCGTCGTCTCGCCGGTGAAATGGATTTCGCCTTCCTGACGAACGTTGAACTGGTTGTAGTCGTTATCGCCTACGCCAGCTGGCGAGTCATCGAAGTCCTGCTCCACGAAGGTGAAGAAGTTCTCGTAATAACCGCCGACGCCCAGGGAGATCTTCCCGTCCTGAGCGGCCGCCGGGCCAGCCATCAGCGCAACCGCGCCAATCGCCGTGGTGCCCATAAGGACCTTTTTCATCCGTTGCTCCTCCATCAAAGCTCAGATGCCGTTGACATCCCCACCCGGCTTCCCTCTGTCGAGACCGCCAGCAAACCTCTCCAAAAAGGCCAACTCAACGTCCTCTCGAGCCCCCCGGGTGAACTCATCGCACCGGCAAAGCGATAGAAATCGCCTTAGGTGCTGGCCGGCACTCTAGCTTTGCTGAGTCACCATGCAATAAAGACTTGGCCGCCGCTGTGTCGATCTTGTCCTAGCGTGATTGAAAAACCACCACTCGCCTAATCATTCACTTATTAATTAATTAGAGAGCCATCTGCTCAAAACACACGCCTGCGCCTTCATTTCAGAAGAATTCACGAGCAACAACGCAGCCATAGCAAACTGCCGAGAGCGCCTTCAAACGGCACGCACCTGTCGTTTCAAATCGCTGACCCGGAGGTTGAAGGCGATCGAGATACGCGCGCCGCTGCCTCGAAACGGTAGAACCCCGTGGCGCAGCCAGGAAGGGAACAGCAGCATCTCGCCAGCTTCCGGCTGAATGGTCCAGGTCGCCAGGCTTTGCGCCCCCGGCAGGTCGTAGACACCGACGGCCGGTCTCGGATCCTGGAACTCGATGGCGCCGTTGGGGCTGACGTCCGGCGCCGGCACCCCGAGGTCGACGTAGTAGACACCCGACCAGTGATTGTTCGCATGGCTGTGGTGCCGGTTGTAGTCGCCGTCGCCGTTGACGTTGGCCCAGGCCGTAATCGCCAGCTTGCAGGCGAAATCCCGGGTTCCGATCTCGGCCTCCATCGCGGCGCCGAAGGCTTCGTTGACATACTGGCCGAGCGTCGCCAGCGAAGGATCGCCCCAGGACATCAGGTCGTGGCTGGACTGCCAGCCGCCCATGTTGCTCCGCACCGTCGAGGGCGTCGCCTCCTTCCGCGCCAGGATCAGGGCCTTCAAGGCATCGTTCAGAGCACCGCTATCGGGCCAACGCCGCCGGTAGATCGGGGTCGGAAAGGCCAGAACCACCGGGCCATCGGCATTGGCGAGTTGCATCGAGCGGTCCTTCGCAACGTTTGCTCTGTAACGGCTGCGGATTAAGCGCTTAGGTTAGCAGCGTCAATCCGCCGTTGCCCCGGCCCGTCGACCGCACTGCAACCGCCAGCCTGAGCCCATGCCCGAGTCGAACAGTTTCGATGCCAGCCTAACCACGGCGCGCCAAGCCATGGCGGCGCGACGCTGGAGAGAGGCCTGTGAACACCTGGAAGCGGCCTTGGCGCGACGGCCCGGCGATCCAGCCGTTCTGCGAAGCCTCGCACAGTCCCGTTTCGCGAGTGGACAGGCCGAGCAGGCCCTTCAGGCCTTGGAGGCGGCCTGCACAACGGCACCCGACCACAGTCCCCTGCACTACGACAGAGCGCAGCTTCTGCGCCGACTCGGCCGGGTCGAGGCCGCTTTGTCGGCTGCAGAAACAGCACAGGCGACCGCACCCGAGGCGCCAGCGCCCGCTCTGCTGCTCGCGGAACTGCTGGTCGAAGCCAAACGCTCGGCGGAGGCGGTCGATCTGCTCGCTCCTTTCTTCACGGCGAACCCGGAAGACCCGCAGATATCGCTGGCCTTCGGCGCCACGTTGCTTGCGGCCGGACTGCCGGACGAAGCCTTGGCTCCCCTCGAGGTGGCGGCGTCGCAACCCGGCCCGCCGGGTGCCTTCGCTCTGCACAACCGGGCCACCTGCCTCGCCGACCTTGGAGAGATCGACGCCTCCGTCGCGGCCGCCGAAGCCGCGCTGGCGAAGCTGCCCGGACTGCCCGGCCCGCAGTGGCACCTCGGTCTCTGCGCTCTCGACCGCGGCGACCGGCCGGATGCGACCGCACGCTTCGCGGCAGCACGCCGTGCCAATCCGCGGATGGCCCTGGCGGCGGCTTATCATGCCGCGCTGCTTCAGTTGAACGAACAGGACGACGCCACCAAGGCCTGGCGAGAGGCAGAAGGGCTGGATCCAGACCAGTCGGCGCTGCGCGAGGCAGTCACCCATCATCAGGAAACGAGCCGACGCGAAGGTGCGGCTCCAGCGATCTTCGGCTTTAAGCCAAGTCTGCTCCGCTTCGCTCTGGCCCAGGCGCCGGACCAGGGACTGCACTGCGAGTTCGGCGTCTTCACCGGGCGTTCCCTGCGTCTGTTGGCTGAAACCCGGCCGACACCCCCCGGCGGCTGGCACGGCTTCGATTCCTTCGAAGGCTTGCCGGAAGCCTGGCTGCCGGACGAAGGCGCCGGCGCCTACTCCACTCGCGGGCGGCTGCCGGAGATGCCGGAGGGGGTGCATCTGCACGGGGGCTGGTTCGCCGAGACCCTGCCCGGCTTCGTGAAGACTACCTCCGCTCCCTTGGCCTTCGCCAACATCGACTGCGACATCTATGCCTCGACAGCCGATGTGCTGCAGGCCCTGACCGGGCGGCTGACGGTTGGCACCGTGCTGGTGTTCGACGAGTACTTCGCCTATCCCGGCTGGCGGGACCACGAATACAAGGCCTTCCGGGAGCTCGTGGAACAACGGGGACTGCAGTATCGCACCCTGGCCCTCAGTCCCTTCACGCGACAGGCCGCCTTTCGGATCGAGGCTTTGACCTGAGATACCTGCGAGGGCCGGCGGGATCTGCAGTGCCGAACCGCTGGATTCGAACGCCTGCGGACGTTAGGTTGAAGCAGGTGGCTCGGTTTGCGCAACTCGAGTCGGGGAGCCGTGCGACGCCGCCACCGAGACAGGTACAATCGCACACAACAGTCGAGATCCATCGGACGATGAGTTCAGTTATGATTTCCAGGGATCGCCAGCAGCGGCGTGGTGTCACTGTTCTGGCGGTGCTGCTCGCCCTGAGTCTTGCCGCCTGCGGCGGAAACAGCGGCAACCGGACGATCTTTCCCGACGACGATCGCCGCGAAACCGGTAGAGACGCCTACGACGTAGCTTCGGAAGGCGGCGTCTTCGGACCGGGCGGCCTCGATATCTTCGGAAACAACGATACGCCGGCGGACACAGCGGGAGGGACCGGGATCGGTGTCAACGCCTTCCTCTGGCGCGCTTCGCTCGACACGGTATCTTTCATGCCTTTGTCCTCGGCGGATCCTTTCGGCGGCGTAATCATCACCGATTGGTACTCGCCGCCCGAGAGCCCCGAGGAGCGTTTCAAGGTCAACGTCTTCATCCTGGGCCGGGATCTGCGGGCCGACGGTGTCCGCGCCCGTGTCTTCCGGCAGGTCAACGGCGGCGGAACTTGGAAGGACGCGCAAGTGGGAGATACCACCGGCATCGACCTGGAGAACGCCATCCTCACCCGGGCGCGCGAACTCCGCATCGCCGCCCTGAACTGACGCGACCCTGTCGCTGCCTTCAAGTGACACCCTAAGAGGGGGCCGAAGCCGAAACCCGGCATGGCACCCGATCCCTGCCGGAGCGACTGCACGCCCAAATGAGCCGCTACAACGCGAAAGAGATCGAGGCCAGATGGCAGTCGGCCTGGTCCGATGCCGACTGTTTCCGTGCCGAGGAGACACCGGGTCGCGAAACCTACTACGTCCTCGAGATGTTCCCCTACCCCTCGGGGCGCATCCACATGGGTCACGTCCGAAATTATACGATCGGTGACGTGATCGCGCGCTATAAGCGCGCCCGGGGGTTCAACGTGCTCCATCCCATGGGGTGGGATGCCTTTGGTTTGCCGGCTGAGAATGCCGCTATGGAGCGGAAGGTCCATCCGGCCAAATGGACCTACGGCAACATCGAGGCCATGCGCGACCAGCTCAAGTCCATGGGGCTGTCGCTCGACTGGTCGCGCGAGTTCGCTACCTGCGACCCTGCCTACTACGCCCAGCAGCAGCGCCTGTTTCTGGACTTCCTGAGTCACGACTTGGTCTACCGTAAGGAGACCTGGGTGAACTGGGATCCGGTCGATCACACGGTCCTGGCCAACGAGCAGGTCATCGACGGCAAGGGCTGGCGCTCAGGTGCTCCGGTCGAACGCCGCAACCTGCCTGGCTGGTTCTTCAAAATCACCGCCTTCGCCGAGGATCTGCTGGAGGAGTTGCAGCGCATGGAGCGCTGGCCCGAGAAGGTCCGCCTGATGCAGGCCAACTGGATCGGCCGCTCGGAAGGAGCCCGGGTCTTCTTTCCGCTGGAGGGGGCCCCCGCCGCCGAAACCCACGGTCCACTGGAAGTCTTCACCACACGGCCGGACACACTTTTCGGCGCCAGCTTCTGCGCGCTCTCGCCCCATCACCCGCTGAGCGCCGCCCTGGCCGCCGAGGATCCGAAGTTGCGCGCCTTCGTCGCCGAATGCGACCGACTGGGCACCAGCGAAGAGGCCATCGAGACAGCCGAAAAACGTGGCTACAAGACCTCTTTGACCGCCCGTCATCCTCTCGACCCGAACCGGAGCCTGCCGGTCTACGTCGCCAACTTCGTGCTGATGGACTACGGCACCGGATCGATCTTCGGCTGTCCGGCGCACGATCAACGAGACCTGGATTTCGCGCGCAAGTACGGTCTGTCCGTTACACCCGTTGTTCTGCCATCCGATGCGGATCCGGCGACCTTCTCCATAGGCGATGAGGCCTATGCCGGCGACGGCAACCTCTGTAACTCTGAATTCTTGAACGGCTTGAGCGTACCGGACGCCAAGCAGCGGGTCGTGGGGCGGCTGGAAGAGCTGGACGCCGGGCATGGCACCGTGCAGTTCCGCCTGCGCGACTGGGGCGTGTCCCGACAACGCTACTGGGGCTGTCCGATCCCGGTGATCCACTGTCCGAACTGCGGCGCCGTCCCTGTGCCGGATGAGCAGCTGCCGGTCACCCTGCCCGAGGACGTCAGCTTCGACACGCCGGGCAATCCCCTGGCGCATCATCCGACCTGGAAGAAGGTCGACTGCCCGCGCTGCGGCAGCCCGGCTGAACGCGACACCGATACCATGGACACCTTCGTCGACAGCTCCTGGTACTTCGCGCGCTTCTGTTCGCCCCGCGCCGAGCGGCCGCTCGACTCGGCGGCCGCCAATTACTGGCTGCCGGTCGACCAATATATCGGTGGGGTCGAGCACGCCGTTTTGCACCTGCTCTACGCACGCTTCTTCACACGTGCGCTGCAACGCTTCGGAAGCGTCGAGGCACCGGAGCCCTTTGAAGGTCTCTTCACCCAGGGAATGATCACCCACGCCACCTACCGCGCTGAAGACGGTGCCTGGGTTGAACCTGGTGACGTGGTTCAGGCAGAGGCCGGCGACCTGAGGACCGAAGACGGCCGCGCCGTGACCCAGGGTCGCGTCGAAAAGATGTCCAAGTCCAAGCGGAACACGGTGGACCCGGCAACCATCATCGAGACCTACGGCGCCGATACCGCGCGCTGGTTCATGCTGTCCGACTCACCGCCCGAACGCGAGATGGAGTGGACAGATGCTGGCATCGAGGGCGCCTGGCGCTTCGTCAACCGGCTTTGGCGACTGGTCGAGGGCGCCCTGGACGTTCTGCCGCCGGTCGAGACGTCCCGACCCGCCTCGATCGACGGTCCTGCGCTCGACCTGCGCCGTCAGGTGCACAAGACCGTCGCAGGTGTGACGGGCGACATCGAGGCCTTTCATTTCAACAAGGCCGTGGCCCGGCTCTACGAACTGACCAACGGTCTCTCCAGCTATGAAGCACGAGATGCTGGCGGTACCTGGGTCCTGCGCGAAGCGCTGGAGATGCTGGTACGTCTGACCGGCCCGATGATGCCGCACCTGACCGAGGAACTCTGGCTGCGCCTGGGACATACCGGCTTGTTGGCGAACACCGCCTGGCCGGAAGCGGAGCGCGCTCTGCTGGTTGAGGACTCCGTGGTTCTGGCCGTGCAGGTGAACGGCAAGAAGCGTGCGACCATCGAACTGCCGCGCGACGCCGACAAGCAAGCCGCCGAGGATGCCGCGCTCGCCGATCCGGCCGTACAACGGGCCCTGCAGGGTCAAGCTCTTCGCAAGGTGATCGTCGTCCCGAACAGAATCGTCAATCTGGTGATCTGAGCCATGGCCGTCTCACGCCGTCTCTTTCTGCTGTCCGGACTTCTGGGCCTTCCCGCAGCCCTCGCCGGTTGCCGCGCGCGGCCGCTCTATGGGTCCTTCAACCCGACCGGACCTGCGGAGTCCTACCGCAGCCAGGAAGATCTTCGGGCGATCCGGATCCAGCCTTTGCCGAGCCGATTGGGACAACAGGTGCACAATGCGCTGCGCAACGAGCTTACGCCGGCCGGTCAGCCAAGCAATCCGGCCTACACACTCACGACCAGGGTCACTGAAAGCATCGGTGAGCGGCTGCTGGCAACCGATGCCACGGCAACCCGCGCGCAACTGCGGCTGACCGCCAGCTATACGCTGGCGCTTGCTGCAAACGGGACGCAGTTGTTGAGGGGCAACGCCACCTCTATTTCGGCCTACGATATCGTCGAAACGGAATACGCCACCTATCGCGCGGAGTTGGATGCCCGCACGCGGGGAGCCGAGGAGGTGGCCCGCCAGATACACGCACGTCTGGCCTCCTGGTTTATCGAGGCTCGGGCCGACGGCACACTGGCGCGCAAACTCTACATCGGCGAGTAATCGGGCGAGATGAAGGTTCAGCCTGCCCGGGCCGACGCCTTCTGCGCCAAGCCGGACCCGGCGGTGCGGCTCCTGCTGCTCTACGGACCCGATCAGGGCATGGTGCGTGAGAGAGCGCGGGCCGCGACCGGCGCGGTACTGGAGGATCCGAACGACCCCTTCCGGCTGGCGGAGATCGCGGCAAAGCAGCTTCGCAGCGACCCCGCGATCCTCAACGACGAAGCGGCGGCACTGGCGCTGACCGGCGGGCGCCGTGTGGTGCGCCTGCGCGACATCGGCAACGAAGACGCAAAGCAGATCGAAGCTTTCCTGGCCGACCCGCCGGGAGATGCTCTGGTGGTGATCGAGGCCGGAGACCTGGGGTCCGCCAAGGCCTCCCGACTGGTCCGCACGGTCGAGGCAAGCGCCTGCGGCGCCGCGGTTGCTTGTTACCGCGACGAAGGTGCAGGACTTCCGAAGCTGATCGACGAGGTTCTGAAAGCCGCGAACCTAGCAGTCACGCCGGATGCCAAGGCCTATCTCGCGGCCAATCTGGGCGGCGACCGACTGGTTTCGCGCAGCGAGCTTGAGAAGCTTGTGACCTACATGGGCACCGTTGAAACGGATGGGACGGACGGCGGCGGACAACAGCCCGGGGCGACAAAGCGCACGGTCGACTTGGCCGAAGTCGCGGCTGTCGTCAACGACACGGCGGCTCTGTCGTTGCAGGACGTCGCCTATGCCGTCGCCGGCGGCCAGCCGAGCGTTCTGGATCGAGCGCTGACGCGCAGCTTCGCCGAGGGACAGTCGCCGGTCGCTGTGCTACGCGCCGTGGCGCGACACTTCCAACAGCTCCACCTGGTCTCGGCGGCGCTTGCGGGCGGGCGCGATCCCGAAGGCGCGCTGAAACAGCTTCGCCCACCGGTCTTCTGGAAGGTCAAGGAGGCTTTCCTCGCGCAAGCACGGGGTTGGCCTCCCGCCTGGCTCGGCCGAGCCCTTGCACGCCTGCTGGAAGCGGAGGCCGCCTGCAAGCGAACAGGCCTGCCTGATCAGGCGATCTGTGCGCAAGCGCTGCTGGACCTGGCAGGGAAAGCTCCCCTTCGTCGGAAAAACATCCGGCGCTGACCCCCGGCCGCTGATCTCCCCTTTAACTGATCTTCCCGTCTCCACTTAGCGTAAACCTAGGTGAACCGAGGCGGCCTGTGCCATGTCTTTGACCATCACAGCTCTCTATGCCGGTCTCCTGAGTCTGCACTTCATAGTCCTCAGTCTCAGGGTCATCCGCACGCGCAGGGAAAGCCGTGTCCCGCTGGGCGACGGCGGCGATCAGGCCTTGCTGAGATCTCTCAGGGTACAGGCCAACTTCGCAGAGTACGTTCCCTTGTGTCTGATTTTGATCGCTCTGGCCGAAGTGCAGCAGCTTCCAGGTTGGCTGTTGCACGGGCTAGGTGTGGCGCTGCTGATCGGGCGCCTTCTCCATGCTACCGGTGTCAGCCGCGATCCCGAGCCCTATCGTCTGCGAGTCGCTGGAATGTCTCTTACCTTCACAGTCTTGGCACTGGGAGCCACGCTCAACATCGGACTTTCGATACAAGGTTTATTCGGCTAGAGAATCTCAAAACCAACGAGAATACCAGTGATCGAACGGCGATCGTCAGATAACGGCAGAGCCAGGCCTTCCCACTTCAAGACACGACGCTCCGTCATCAAGCCTTGCTCGGCAATCGCGCGCGGCTGCTCTCTCGCAACGACGCTTGCATAGAACTCGTACACCAAACGCCCATAGTCCCGATCTTCGTAGTCCGAGACCCTGCGACCCGTCATATCGCGCTTGACGTAGTTGACTCCGTTGGTCGCGTGCACGCGGAAGCGAAAATCCAGCGGGTCGCGCTCGACTTCCAGCAAATGAAGGTTTCCAAGCACGAAACCGAGGTCGAGCACGTCTATGTCTTGTCGCGACGGGAAAGCTGACGGGGAGCGCTTGCTCTTCCAATAGGCGTAGAGACGCAGCAGCCGGTCAGACCGAACGACAGCTTCAATCCGACTGCTCGTCTGCGACATCGGTAGCTTTCCGTTTCGAATAACCGGCCAACCCGCTGGGGTATGGCTTGCCTCCGACGGCCCCCCTTCTGACACCCTAGTCTGCAGGCAGACAATCCCTTCCCAAGGGCCTACTCTAGCAACCGCTAGGGCCAACCACGACTGTCTCAAACGAGAACACAAAGCGGGCGATACGACCCAGACGAGGATTTCCCATCGTCTCACCTTACCCGTGCGGCGCGGTTCGGACTGAAAGCGAGCAAGCTTTCCGATTCAGTCTGCAGATTTTTTGTGACGTAGAGAGACGCGCAACGCCACCTCAATATGCCTTCGGCGACCTTAGAGGTCGCTCCGCGCGCAGCTTAAGTTCAGAACTCACCTGCATATCGAAACAAAGTGAAAATCAACACCTCGTTAACCATTGGAACGGACAAAGCACTTACAAGTTATTTACAAAAAACCTTCCTGACTGCATTGCGCAACATCATTAATTCGGCCATTTCCGCATCACTGTCAATTTGTCAGGAAGAAGTCCGTGCAGCTCTTCAAAGCCATCGCTCTCGCCGGCGCGCTCGGCGCCGCAGCACTGACCGGCCAGACCGCCTCGGCAGCCGTCATGAACGTCACTGCTACGGCCGTCGGCGAATCTTTCACGTCTTTCAGCCAAGCCGGCAAGTCAGGCGTGCATGGATTGGAACTGCGCGGAGGACGTCAAGGGACGCGTGGCGATTGGGAACTGGGATTGGGCACCCAAACCAGTACGCGCGGGAACTTTCACCAGGCACAGTTCGGCTGGGGAAAGGGTCTCAATTTTTGGGACTTCGAGTACATCTACGGCGCTGACGGCTCGGCTCGGCTGTGGCTCTGGAATCCTGCCGCCGCCCGCGCCAGCGATCCCTTGCTCACCTTCAATGGACCGCTCCTGAACGGAAACGCAGTCAGCATCTTCGCCAAGCGGCAGGCGGAGCTGCGGATCACCGAGTTCGACGGACAAAGCGTAGATGTCCGGGTGGGCGATGCGACGGACAGAAGGCTCTCCGAAACCGCGATCTTCGCAAGTGCCGGCCTTACCGATGGCTTCAACATCCGCGGCCGTCTGGCCCTGCTCGCCGGCGGCGGGTCCAGGCATGCCCTGACCGTGCAGGCCGGCGAAGTCTCTCCGGTTGCAGCCGTTCCCCTGCCTGCCGCCGCATGGTTCCTGCTGACGGGTCTCGGTGGTCTGGCTGGCTTACGCTGGCTGAGGGTACGCAAGACGAGTCAGGTGTAAGTCGTCACGGCCGATACATCGGAAGAATAGCGGCTCGACACTAGCCGCCGTTCTTCCTTGCCGGCATTCCTCTCTTCGCCGGTCGCCATTAGGGATAATGCCACCATAAATTGCGTAAAGACTCCTGTAAGCCTATGGGCCGGTCAGGAGATAGCGTGAAGAGAGCCGTCCTTTTCCTCTGCGTTTTGATAACGGCCTGCGCTCAAGTCGGCCCGCTACGAGAGCAGGCGAAGTCCTGCAGCAAGGCAGCGGGATTTTTCGCCTACTCCTATTGCATCGACGCAGCGCTGCGGAAGTCGGTCGCCGACGATCCGAACGAACAAGCGTCGGTCATCTTCTCTCAAATCACATGGCTGCGCACGCAGGTAACGCAGAAGGTTCTGTCTCATCAGCAGGCGATCGAACAGCTGGATCGCGTCATCGCCGACCAGGCCTCCGCCGAGACGGAAAAGGTCGGGACGACGATTCTTCTCGGACTCCTTGCCGCCGGCGCTATCGTAGCTGCAGCCTATGCACTCAGCGAAAGCCGCGACGAGAACGACGATCAGGACTGGGATGGCGATCGGGACTGGGACGACGAGGGGGATTGGGACGACGAGGGGGATTGGGACGACGACCGCAGATACGCCTATCGGGAACCGCCGATGTGCGCCAAGGTCGAGTATGGCTATCCCAAGTGTCGGACGAGAAAGGCCTGCGGAGATACCTGCATCCACCCGACCCAGACCTGTAACGCGGGACGCGGAAGCGCCTGCAACCTGCGCCATCACAGCTACCCCTAGGGCACTAGTGGCCGTGTGGCGCCGCACTGCGGTTCCGCAAATCACAGAGAGAATACTCATCCCCCTATGATCTTAGACCGGACTCAATAGGTTGCGAGCCGAGCGCTAGAGTTCTCTGAAATTGATCGTCAACCTACAGAGGGAAAGAGCCGGCCGAGGAAGATATAAGTGATCGCTACTGGCGGGTGAGCTGAGCACTCAGCTCACCGCCATCGGCTTCAACACCTTGTACGACAATCCGACCCTCCTCAAGCTTGACTGTGCCCCAGAGGGAACCCCGCCCCTCGCAGTGGCCACCCCAGGTGCCGTTTTTTCGGTCTTCGGTGATAAGGTCGCCACGGCACTGGTCGTCGCCGACAGTTCCTTCGAACTCAGCGCCGTCCCGCGTCGGCGTGACCGTCAGAGAGGCCCAGACCCACTCGCGGTTGGCCCCGCCTCCAAAAATCAGCATCCCCGTGTAGGTCTCCGGGTCGGCAATGGGCGTATGGTCGGCCGACGCCTCGCTTTGCGGCCGCCGGACCAGCGGCAGGGTCGCCGCTCTTGGCGTCGCGAGTTTCGCCAGTTGCTCCGGAGTGGCCTCCAAGCGGAAGCGGTTGTTGCGCGCCACGATCACACAATCGCAATCGCGCAGGCTCTGGCGACGCTTCTCCTGGACGCAGTAGTTCAGCGCTTCCCGCACCAGCGTCGTGGTGAAGAGCGGTCCCGATTCCTTGTAGTACCAATAACCGGCGGGGACCCTGGCGCTGCTGAGTGTCGAGCGGTGGAAATCGATACAAACGGCCAGCGCCCGGATTGTCCTCAACTGATTGTACTTAGGAAAAGCCGAGCGGATACCGTCGTAGAAGGAAGCCTCAGGTTCGTCTGCTATTGCCGGCCCGCCTGCCCCAAAGACCCCCAGCATCAACACTAGGACCCAAGTCCGACCAACCCTCAATCGCATCCCATCACTTCCTATGGCTGCTTTTGAGGGCTACGATACGACTCTTGCGGGCTTTTCGAAAGCTGTAAAACAGGCAGAGATTCAGGCGCTGGCGTCCCCGGCAGGATTCGAACCTGCGACCCCAGGATTAGGAATCCTGTGCTCTATCCTGCTGAGCTACGGGGACATGCTAGCGCACTCTGTCTTCTAGCGGCGGCCTACGCAAGGATTCAGGATGGGCAGGGCCGCCCTATTGCCGGGCTTCCCGGTCCGCTCGGGCCAGACCGGCAGCGAGGTGGGGGCGCAAGGCATCGATGAAGGCATAGACCGGCAAGGCGACGTTGGCGGCCCGTTCATCCCATTGAGGAATCACCACGCCCCGCGGCTGTGGAAAGAAGTCGCCCTTGACGATAGCAATCAGACGGGGCCCCAAGGGCCCCGCCTCGCCGACAGCGGCAGGAGCACCCGAAACCGCCGCGCCAGCCGGCGCCTCTGCGGGATCGAGAAAAACCGGGCCGCCGGAGTTGCCGACCCGCACGGCACAGTCCATGCGCCAGCCTGGGACGGAGCCAAGTTCGCTGTAAAGATCGCAAGCCGGATCGAGCAGCGCCGTTTCGCGGGGACTTTCGGTCGGGTGACCGACCAGCCGAAGGGAGCCGGGGTCGAGGGCTTCGACTTCGTCGAAACGCAGCGGCGTGAGATCCCACCAGCCGAGCCGGCTTCCGAGACACTGGTCCAGCTCCAGCAAGGCCCAATCGCCATGCACATGGGCCCCCAGATCCCCCCAGACCACAGGACGGGCTGTCACGCGCCAGGTCCAAGGAAACTCGCCGTCCTGCTCCGCGACACCAGGGTTGTCGAGGAGGAGATCCGACGACAGACCCAGGACCGGCCCCTCGGCCCGTGGCGGTCCGAACCAGAGATGACTGACCTCGTCGGTTCCGGCATCGGCGATCCTGCGGAACGCCGTATGGTGCGCCGTCAGCGCATGACAGGGCCCGACCAAGGTCACCGTGCCGAAGCGAAAGTCGCGGCCCGGCGTCGTCTGCGTAATCAGACCGACAGCCGCCCAGGGCGTTCCCGGACGGCGTTCCACGGCGATGCGGTCATCGACCACGAAGATGTTCGCCGCTGCCGGCCCCAAGGCCAGACCGGCAATGAGGGAAACCAGCGCCGTCAGCAATGAAAGAAAACCGGGGATGCGCATGGACGAGATGACAGCCTCTTTCGGCCCGACAGGTCCAATCACCCCTCGGTGAGCGGGGCCGCCAAAAAAAGAAGGAGCTTTGTCTCGGCCCTATGGGTCGTTGCGCATCTACTCGAAAAGCCTGTTGATAGGCAGATGGTAGTAAAGCGTCAGGACTTCGGTCCCCGGATTGCTATCACCAATACCGGCGTTCGAGAGGTGACCGAATGCGAGCGAAAGACGGGATCGGTCGTTGAAGCGATAGCCCAGTTCGATCGTCGAGCGGAACTCGACGGGACTGCCCAGATCCTTGCCGTCACCCTCGTAGAAACCGCCGACACCCGTGCTGCCGGTCAGCACGATCCGCCGCCCGAGGTAGATATCGACCAACAGCCCGGCGCCGCCCCAGAAGCCGCCGGCCGTCGTGACCTCCAGGCCGGCCCAGGGCTTGACGACATGAAGAAAGCGCTGGCCGTGTCGATACTCCAGACGGAAATCAGCCTGATCGTCGTCTCCGGCAACAAGATCCCACCAGCCGGCACCGAAGGAGATGAGGCTTGGATCGTCCTGCGCAGAAACCTCAGCCGCAGACAACAGCAACGGCAGCGCCATGACGGCGGCCAGAACACTCCGAAACATAGACTTTTGCCCCCAACACCGACCCGACCTCGGATCCAAAGTTTACTTTGCGTCCGAAGGAGAGCAAGTCCGAATGCGCGGCGGCTGTTCAGGGCAATTTAGATAGCAATCTAAAGTTGATACACTCTATCCTAAGCGTAAGTCTTGAAACGCTCCGTTGCTTCCACCAGAGCCCGTCGGATGCCGGGCTCCATGGCCGAATGACCGGCATCCGACACGATCCGGAAACTGGCGGCCGGCCAAGCCCGGTGCAGTGCGTAGGCCGTGGTGGGCGGGCAGACCGTGTCATAACGCCCCTGGACGATGGCGCCGGGCATATCCTTCAGAAGACCGGCCCGCTCCAGCAAAGCGCCCTCCGGCAGAAAGATCTTGTTGATGAAGTAATGCGCCTCAATACGGGCCAAGCCGAGCGCCATGCCGTCCTCACCGAAGGCCGCAACGGTTTCCGGGCTTGGCATCAAGGTCGAGCAGGCGCCCTCGTAGGTACTCCAGGATCGCGCGGCCGGCATATGGACGCTTGGGTCCGGGTCCATCAGGCGCCTGTAGTAGGCATCCAGAAGATCGTTGCGCTCGGCCTTAGGAACGAAGCCCGAAAAGCGGTCCCAAACTTCGGGGAAGAAAGTGCGCATGCCGTAAAGAAACCAATCCACCTCGCCCTTCTGGCAGAGGAAGATGCCGCGCAGGAGCAGTGCCGAAACCCGCTCAGGATGAGCCTGCGCGTAGGCCAGAGCCAGGGTCGACCCCCAGGAACCGCCGAAGAGATGCCAGCGATCGATTCCCAAACGCTCGCGCAGCAGCTCCATATCGGCGATCAGATGCTGCGTTGTGTTGGCGCGCGTCTCTCCCAAAGGAGTCGAGCGACCGGCACCACGCTGATCGAAGATGACGATCCGGTAGGTCGCGGGGTCGAAGAAACGACGATGATCGGGTGAAGCCCCCGCGCCCGGTCCACCGTGCACGAACAGTACGGGGCGCCCCTTTGGATTGCCCGACTGTTCCCAATAGATCGTGTGCAGGTTGTCTACTGCCAACAAGCCCGTTTCGTAAGCTTGGATGGGCGGGAAAAGATCGTGAGCCGCCATCGGTTCTCCAGAAAAGGGGCGGGCGGACCGCGACCGTCGGTCAACCGCAAGGGTCCGCCGCCAGGATTTGCCACCAGGATTTACCCAAGACGCGAGCACAGAGCGCTGTGCCTGCCCTTATATCGCGCCAACCGGTGAGACCAACACCCCTGCAACCGCTGGGCTTTGCTGAAAGCCCACCTGGCATGCTAGTTACTGACGCCATGACCGGTTCGACCACAAGCGATCAGGCGGAGAGATCCACCGATCCGACAAACCGCGAGCTCTATGCCTGCTGGACCAAGGACGTGTTGCGCTATCGCGATACAGACCGTCAGGGCCACGTCAACAATGCTGTCTTCGCGACCTTCCTGGAGTCTGGACGTGTGGCGATCTTCTACGATCCCGCGCACCCTCTTGCCCCAACCGGCGCCTCCTTCGTCATAGCCCGGCTGGTCCTCGACTTTCGGGCCGAGCTGCTCTGGCCGGGGCATGTCGAGATCGGCACCAGCGTTACCCGTGTCGGAACGAGTTCGATGACCCTCGCGCAAGGCTTGTTCACGGAGGACAGCTGCGTCGCGACGGCGGAGACTGTTCTGGTGCTGATGGACGAGGCAACACGCAAGTCCCGACCCTTGACGGACGGCATGCGAGAACGGCTTCAGCAACTGGGCCAGCGGCAGATCGCGGCGACGTAATACAGGATGCGTTGGTTCGTCTGGTTTGTCCTGCTCGCCGGCATTTTCACGTCCGACAGCACCAAGCCTTTGGCGTCCGACTCCAACCCCAACAGCCTGACGACGACCGGCACCGTCACGGCAGTGGACGACGGTACGACACTGCGCCTTGAAGACGGCACCGTATTGCGGCTCGCCGGACTGCTACCGCCTCAACCGCCGCTTGGGTACACCGGTCTCTGGCGCACGGCGGAGCAAGCGCGGCAGGTTCTAACGCAGCTGAGCCTTGGGCAGCCAATTGTTTTCACGGTGACCGGAACGGATCGCTGGGGACGGCGTTTGGGCACTGCAGCTCTCTCCGACGGACGGCAAATCGGCCGAAGTCTGGTCGTGGCGGGCTGGGCACAGGTGTCTGGGTTGGAGGCGATTTCGAACCGTGACGACTACCTGCGCCTGGAAGCGGAAGCCCGTCGCGAGGGACGCGGCCTCTGGTCGGATGCGTACTACACCATACGAAATGCGGAGACGCTGCCGGAGGAGATGGAGGAGATGTCTCTCGGCCGTTTCTTGATTGTCGAAGGACGCGTGGCGGATGCCACCGTGGTTCGGGGCCGAGCCTACCTCAACTTCGGGGTCGACTGGCGCCAGGACTTCACCGCCACGCTATCGCCAGACGCACGGCGCAGATTCCGCGCAGCCGGTCTCGACCCGCGCGACTATACCGACCGGCGGCTGCGCGTGCGCGGCTGGTTGGAATCGTTCAACGGTCCGATGATAGAGGTTCTTTCGCCGGATCAGATCGAGGTGCTGGAGGATCCGTGACGCACAAGTCCGTTTCCAAACTGATGATCGCTGTTTCAGCGGCTCTGTTGGTCGCCGTCGGCGCATTGACGCCTCGCCCAGCGTCGGCGGACTGGCTATCCGGCATCGAACGGAGTCTGGGGGCCCAGCAGCACGAGCAGCTGGTCAGGGCCTTCGGCGGCGCCTACGAGAATCCGGAGGTTCAGGACTACGTCGACTCTCTCGGACAGTTCCTGGCCCGCACCTCTGAACAACCGGATCTCGACTACACCTTCACCGTGCTGGATTCGCCAGTGATCAACGCCTTCGCTTTGCCCGGCGGCTACGTCTATGTCACCCGAGGCCTGATGGCTCTGGCCGCGAACGAGGCGGAGCTGGCCGGCGTTCTGGCTCACGAGATCGGACATGTGAACGCACACCACGGTCTGAATCGGGTCGGCGCCGGGATCTTCGGCGAACTGGCGGCGCTCGGCCTCGGCGTTCTTCTCGGCGAGGAGGCCGCCCAGTTCGGCAGCAGCGTCGCCCTGCTGGGCTTGCGCGCCTATTCCCGCGACCAGGAGTACGAGGCGGATCTCCTGGGCGTTCAGTACCTGGCCCGGGCCGGCTACGACCCTCGGGCTATGGCCGATTTCCTGGACAACCTCTTGCGCCAAAGCCGGTTGGAAGCGGAGATCGCGGGCCAACCCGGAGCGCCGGACGCCTTCAACATCCTGGCAACTCACCCCCGCACGGTCGACCGCATCGAGCAGGCGATTCGCCAGGCCGGCTTGACCGACGTTCAGGATCCGATGACCGCGCGGGATCTCTATCTCCGTAAGATCGACGGCCTGCTCTACGGCGATAGCCCCGAGGATGGTTTCGTACGCGGACGCTCCTTTGCACATCCGCAGCTGCGCTTCGCCTTTGAGGTTCCCGAGGGTTTTCGCCTGCTCAACGGCCAGACCCAGGTGATCGCCGTGAACGGCGAGGGCGTTCGCGTCGTTTTCGACAGGGCAAAGCCGGAAAGCGACAGTCTTTTTACATACCTGCAGCGGGAATGGGCTGGCGAGGAGGTGCCGCTCGAACAGCTCTCCGACTTCGTTGTGGATGGCCTGCCGGCGGCGGTCGCCTTGGCCAGGATCGAGACCCGCCAGGGTCCCCGCCACCTGCGTTTGGCGGCGATCCGGATGCCCGACGACACAGTCTACCGCTTTCTGTTCGCGACCACGCCCGAGCAAAGCCGCAGGTACGCGGACGCCTTCGTGGATACGCTCTACAGCTTCCGGCGGCTGAGCGCAGACGAGGCGGAAACCCTTAAGCCGAGACGACTGGTGCTGCATACGGTCGAACCGGGGGAGAGCGTTGCAAGCCTTGCCCGCCGCCTGCCCTTCGCCGACTATCGGGAGGCTCGCCTACGGGCCCTCAACGGCCTGGAAAGCGACCAGGACGTCCAAACCGGCCAAACGGTCAAACTGATCGTGCAGTAGCGGCCTGACAGACGAGAGGCACAAGGGTCAAGGAGCGCGAGAGCGGGTCTACATGCAACAGGACGACAACCTCGACCTGAAGCCTCGCCGTTTCTGGCGGCTACCGATCGCCAGTGCGATCACCTTAATCTTCGGCGGCTTGCTGTCCGTCGCCGTCCTGACCGTGGGGTTCGTGACCTGGCGGGCCAATCAGCAGAACACCCTGGAGCTGATGGGCGAAACGGCTGAACTCTATCTCGATTCCCTGGCCGGGCTGGTCGAGGAACACCGCGAGGACGGCCGCTTTCAGGTCGAACATCTGGCCCGCCTGGTCCGCAGCGGCGCCTTGGATCTGAATGACGAAAGAGACCTGAGGGCCGTCCTGGCAGGGAGCCTGGCGGCCGGCCCTCAGGTTCATGGAATCGCCGTCGTACAAGAGAACGGAACGGCAACAAGAGTTGGTTTCGTCGAGGATGAACTGGTCTACCTGCGCGGCGACTGGGTGGGACGCCCGGAAATCATGGATCTGCTCGAGGCAGCGCGGAGCGGCAATTTGGCCGACAGCCAGTTCCTCGTCTGGGCCACCGATCTGGGTGCACCTCATGTGAGCACGTCGGTGGCGCTGTTCGGCCCCGACGGGCAGTTTGTAGGCGCGGCAAGCGCCGTCGTCGCGATCACGGCGATCAGCGAGTTCGTCGACTCTCTCGCGTCCGAGGATGCCCATACCTTCGTTCTGTTGGGACGAGACCGCGTCCTGGCCCACGCCGACATGGCAAGCATCGCGGCGGAACTTTCACCGGAAAACCCTCTGCCGACTGCCAGCGACCTCGGCGACGAAGTCCTGGCTGCCATTTGGGAAGCGCCCGTCATGGACGCCCCGCTGCAGCAGATCGTCTTTACGCGCAACGCCAAGGTCCATGCCGTGGAGGTCGCAGGCGAACGTCATCTCTTCGTCTATCGGGAGGCCGGCACGGTGGGTGGCGAGCCGACCACGGTGGGGGTTCATCTTCCGCTGGACGGAGTCATCCTGCCTTTGAAACGGCTGGTTGGTTCCGCCGCTGTCGCCGTTGCAATCCTCTTGGTTTCGGTCGGTCTGTCGATCTTGCTGGGTCGGGCGCTGGCACGCCCGTTGCGCCGGCTGGAAACCGCGGCCGAAGCGGTGGCCCGACTTCGCCTTGACGAAATGCCGCCGCTTCAGAGTTCTCGCTTGCGAGAGTTGGATGCCGCCCAGCACGCCTTTGCCGCCATGCGCACGGCCTTGGGCTGGTTCGAAATCTATGTTCCCCGTGCACTCGTTGCCCGGCTGATGCGACTCGGCCCCAGTGCGACTCAGTCGGAGGAACGGCAGATCACGGTACTCTTCACCGATATCTCAGGTTTCACGAAGCTGGCCGAGCGAAGCTCGCCGGAAGAGCTTGCAAGGTTGCTGAACGAGCATTTCGCGCTGCTCGGCAACTGTGTCGAGGCGGAGAACGGCACCGTCGACAAATACATCGGCGACTCGCTGATGGCTTTCTGGGGGGCACCGGAAGCGCAACCCGACCACGCCGCCCGTGCCTTGCGTGCCGCCCGTGCCATGGCCCAAGCCGTCGCGGAAGATAACCTTCGACGCCAGGCCGCCGGAGAGCCCCCCATCCGCTTGAGGATCGGTCTACACAGCGGTCCGGCAATCGTCGGCAACATCGGGGCCCCCAGCCGCATGAACTACACGCTGATCGGGGATACCGTGAACGTCGCCCAGCGCCTGGAGGCTCTCGGCAAGGAGCGCGAAAACCGCGGCGAGGGCACCGCGGTCGTGCTGCTGTCCAGTGCCGACACCTTGGCGGCGGCGGCGGCTATGGACGCGGGCGAGAGCCTCGGCGAACTCGATCTGCGCGGCCGCGAGACCCCGGTGGAGGTCTATCTCGTTCCGGTCACTTGCGAGACGCGACCCTTCACGGAAACTCAAAGCGAAACCGTCTAACTCCCCAGCAAAAAACGAGTGCTTCCGTCTCGTAACAATCCGGCGGCTTGGCGAACGACATCCTCCACGATGGTCTCGGCAGGTGCGATGCTACCAATCAAATCGAGCGCCTCGCCGGCAATCAAAACGCGAATCTCATAGTCGTCAGAATCGGCGGCGTCGTAGCGCGCCCGCTCCCGGTCGGCGTTCCGTCGCAGGCCATCGAGATCGTCGTGCCATTGACGCGCGAAGGCATTGGCAACGGTGCGACCCGTGAACTGCCAAGGCCACTGAGCGTTCCGCGCCACATCGAAGACCTTGGAACGAAGGGTCTGGTCGCCGGTCGCGCGCACCAGCGCCGCCTTCGCGGCATCGGACCCCTCGGCCTCCTCGCTCGCCCAGAAGCGCGTACCCAGCATGACGCCGTCGGCCCCGAGCATCAGGGCAGCAGCCAGCCCGCGACCGTCGGCCAGACCGCCGGCAGCAAGCAGGATCTGCTCAGGTCCGGAAAGATCGCGAACCGCCGGTAACAACGCGGTCAGGCCCCGATCCATGCCATGGCCACCGGCTTCCTGTCCCTGTACAACCACCACGTCGACGGCGGCGGCCAGAGCCTGCTCGGCCTGCGCGAGGGTCTGAACCTGCCAGATGGTCGGCACCCCCGCTGTCCGCGCGGCGGCCACGATCTCCGAAGCATCTCCAAACGACACCATGAAAGCAGCCGGCCGACGGGCGAGCGTCTGCGCGATCATCTCAGGGCGACTGAGCAAGCTCCAGGTGATGAACCCGACGCCCACAGACGTGTTCCCGGCCGCCAGGAAAGCCTGCTCCACCCACTGCGGGTCGCCATAGCCGCCTCCGATCAACCCGAGCCCGCCGGCCCGAGAGACTGCGGCAGCCAATCTGCCGCCAGCGACCTTGTCCATGGGCGCCAACATGACGGGATGGGCGATGCCGAAGCGCTCGGTGAAGCGGGTTTTGATGATCTGTTCCATGGTTATCAGCTTGTCGCATCGCACCTAGCTCGTAAATTGATTGATGCATAATTTTTATATCTGTATTTTTGATGGATGGACCGGCAGCTACTGCAAACCTTCATGGCGGTCACAGAGTCCCGGAGCTTCTCCGCGGCAGCGCCGCTGTTGCACTGCGTTCAATCTAACGTGACCGCAAGGATCCGGCGCCTCGAGGCGCAGTTGGGCGGAACTCTGTTCGAGCGCGGAAAAAACGGTGCGCGCCTGACGCAGCTCGGCGAACGCCTACGGCCTCATGCAGTGGAGCTGCTGCTGCGTTTCGAAGAAGCCGAACGCGACTTGAGAGATGCGGCCGGCAACTCAGCTCCCCTGCGCCTGGGGGCGATGGAGACGACCGCGGCAGTCCGGCTACCACCGCTTCTAAAGGCAGTAATGCATCTTTGCCCGGCGGCTCCCGTTTCGCTTCATACGGGCCCGACGGCGGAACTGCTCGAGTTGGTTTGGGATCGCAAACTGGATGCCGCTTTCGTCGCCGGGCCGGTCGACCGCAACCGCTTTTGCAGTTCTCTCGCTTTCCAAGAGACGCTCGTCGCAGTGCACGCTCAAAACTCAGTCGGAGCCATGCCCCTTCTGGCCTTCAGACAGGGGTGCAGCTACCGGGCCGTCGCGGAAGCTTGGCTGCGCGACCTCGGCAGGAGCGATACGACTATCGTCGAGATGGGAACGCTCGATGGTATTCTAGGGTGCGTCGAAGCCGGTATCGGCTTCGCCGTTGTTCCCGAGGCGTCGGTCTCCGCCTACCGAAATGCCCAAGAACTCAGGGCGACGCCGCTGCCGACACCTTTAGCGATCAGTCAAACTCACCTTGTATGGCGCAGGGATGGCGTGATGCCGAAGGCACAGGCCGCACTGCAGACCTTGCTCACCGAGAAGCGATGCGCCGAATAGCCTCAAACCCGGCGACATCGTGGTTAAATAGAGACACGTAATGCGACAGACTTCAGAGGAAGCCGGGACGCCGAGCCCCTAACCTTCGATCAGAAGATCGTTCGGAGCGTCCGTACGCGACATGATGGCTGTCTTTAGCTTGCCAAGCGCACGATGCTCCAGCTGGCGCACACGCTCCTTGCTCACACCGAGTTGCGTGCCCAGCTGTTCCAAGGTCGCCCCCTCGTCGGTCAGACGCCGCGCCTCGATGATCATGCGTTCCCGTCGGTCGAGCGTTCCGAGCGCCTCAGTGAGCCAAAGGCTTCGCAGCTCGCGATCGTGCACGGTCTGCACGTTCACGTCGGGTGTTGCGCGTTCGTCGGCCAGGAAAGACTGCCATTCGTCCTCGCCGTCCTCGCCGACCGTCATGTTCAGGGACTGATCGGAAGCGGACATGCGACTCTCCATCGCCTCCACTTCCGTCAAAGGAACGCCAAGCTCAGTAGCGATCTTCCGACGACCCTCGTCGTCGAGTTGGCGACCGCTGCTCTCCTCGATCCGGGCGCGAAGCCGACGGAGGTTGAAGAAAAGAGACTTCTGAGCGGCGGTCGTCCCCGTTCTCACAATCGACCAATTCCGCAGAATAAAGTCCTGGATCGCAGAGCGAATCCACCAGGCCGCATAGGTCGAGAAACGCACGTCCCGTTCTGGCTCGAAACGAGCCGCGGCCTGCATCAGACCGACAGAGCCCTCTTGGACGAGATCGCTCATCGGCAGGCCGTAGTTCCGAAACTTCGCCGCAATGGACACGACCAAGCGTGTGTAGCTTCGGACCAGTTCATGAAGTGCCGTCTGATCGCCCTTTTCCCGCCAGGCTCGCGCCAACTCAAACTCTCGATCTCGGGTCAGAAGAGGTTCCGACATCGAGCGGCGGATAAAGGCCGATCCGGCCCGCTGCGCTTCAGGGTTTTCGTAGTGAGCCATCACGAGCTGCTCCCGGGACTGATTATCCTATTTTCGTCAAGCAATACGAAGATCTGGAGGAATCGGATCACCCAAAAAAATTGTGGGATCAGCACAAAAGTGCGACCTTTCAAGAAGATATGAGTACTTACAAGTTGATCACCCACCGAGTTTCACCGCACTAGCAACACTTAAACGCGGCCTCACCCCCGTCATGCTTGCCCAGACCCCGCTCCGGCTGACCGCCATCACTTGTGCCGCACTGGTTCTGGCCATGCTGGGGAATGCAACCTTCCCTGCCTTGATCCCGCTTTTCCAGGACAGCTGGAGCCTCTCGGGAAGCCAGGCTGGCTGGATTAGCGGTCTCTACTATGCTGGCTACGCGGCAGCGGTTCCGATCCTGGTCGGTCGCACCGACCGAACTGATGCGCGCAGCATCTTCATTGCTGCGACTCTGCTGGGTGCGCTGGCAGCAGTAGGCTTCGCGCTTTTCGCGCACGATTTCTGGAGCGCTCTTCCGTGGCGCCTTCTGGCAGGTGCCGCCTTGGCCGGCAGCTACATGGTCGGTGCCCGCATCCTGGCGGATCGCATCGAGGGGCCGGCTCAGTCGCGTGCAATCGCCTGGTACACGGCGCACTTCGCGGTCGGCATCGGTGTCTCCGTCTTCGTTGCCGGCGAGCTCGCCGGCCGCTTCGGCTGGCAGACCGCGTTCCTCTTTGCTGCGGCCGGCAACGTGGCGGCCGCATTGTTGATCCGACTTGGCACCGAGCCGAGACCGCCGGAGGGACGCCTGGGACCGGGCACCGCGCTGCGCTGGAGCGCGGCCCTCAAAAGCCGCAGCGCCATGGGATACACCCTTGCCTATAGCTGTCACATCTGGGAGCTGTTCGGCTGGCGAGCCTGGTTGGTTGCGTTCCTCGTCGCAGCGCCGGCGTTGGGCGGCCTAACCCAGACCGAGGCCACACGGCTTGCGACTCTTGCCCTTATCGTCGGACTGCCCGCTTCGGTGCTGGGTAACGAACTCTCGCTCCGCTTCGGCCGCCATCGGGTGCTGACGTTCGTGATGATCGGCTCCGCCGTCTGCACGCTATCGTTTGGCTTGGCAGCCGAGGGCGCCGGCTGGTTGCTGCTGGCATTGCTGTTTGTTGTCGGTGTCCTTGTGATGGGCGACTCAGGCTCTCTGACGGCCGGTGCGGTCGGCGCCGCCGATCCGGACCATCGCGGCGCGCTTATGGCGATCCACACACTTCTCGGTTTTGGCGCCGGGTTCGTCTCGCCGCTGGCCTTCGGCATCGTCCTGGACGCAGCCGGAGGTATGGAACAACCGCGCGCCTGGGGCTGGGCTTTCGCGCTGCTTGCCCTCGGCGCGGCACTCGGGCCCCTGGCCCTTCGCCTCGGGCGGGACGCGCGTCGGTCCTAGAACAGGATCGCCAGTCGACCGAATGTCCTCTACCGCTATGAGGACTAAACGCGCGCCCGCGGGTGAGCGCGGTCGTAGATGTCCAGCAAGCGCGCGCTGTCCACAGCGGTATAGCGTTGGGTCGTCGAGAGACTGGCATGGCCCAGGAGTTCCTGGATCGACCGCAGATCGCCGCCGGCCCCCAGCAGATGCGTGGCGAAGGAATGGCGGAGGGCATGCGGCGTCGCCGTCTCGGGCAGATCGAGGAGGGCGCGCAGACGCTGTAATGAGAGCTGCACCTGCCGAGCCGAGAGCGGCTTGCCCCTCTGGGCGCGGAACAAAGGCTCCTCGGCCGGCAGGGAGTGAGGACAGGCGGCCCGATAGGCGCCAATGGCCTCGGGGATCGCCGGCAGCAGGGGAACGATACGTTCCTTCTGTCCTTTGCCAACGACACGCAGAGTGTCCTGACCTGGGACCGGAGCTTCGCCGGCGCAGAGCGCCAAGGCCTCTCCAATGCGAAGGCCGGCCCCATAGAGCAGCAGCAGGATCGCCGTATCCCGTAAACCCTGCCAGTCTTGCTCGTGCAGTTCATTGACGGACTCGACGGCAGCCCGCGCTTCGCTCTTGGTCAAGGCCTTGGGCAAACTCTGCGGCAGCTTCGGCCCCCGCAGGTTGGCGATCGCGCTGTTCTCCAGCCGGCCGGTCCGCCCGCCCCACCTATAGAAGCTCCGCACCGCCGCAAGAGCCCGGGCCGTCGAACTGCGGGCCAATCCGTCGAGCGTTCGCCGCGCCAACCAAGCGCGGAAATCCGCATGACTTAGCCGGCGCAGATCCTCCAGACCGGGCCGCTGTCCTAGATGAGGGGTCATGAAAGCGAGAAAACCGAGAAGGTCGGTATCGTAAGCGGAACAGGTATGTGCCGAGGCCCGCTTCTCATCGACCAACCACACCCGCCAATCTCGGACGGCGGCCTCCACAGCGGCATCGCCGGGAAAGCCGATCAAGCCGCCGCCGGTCGCCGAAGCCGCGCGACTGGCTACTCGGGCAGATCGAGCCATGCGCGGACCAAATGCTCGACGGTCTGCCCGAGAAAGCCGAGCAGCTCGGTGCCCTGGCCCTCTTCAAAGTGCCCGGGTTCGCGGCTACCGAGCCCGATCAAGGCTGGCGGCGTCGTCGGACCGATGTTTAGCCGCACCAGAGCGGCCGAGCGAACGAGCGCCGCCGTCGTCGGGAAGACCTGCTTGTCACCGGGCGCATCGCCGATCAATCGCACGCGTCGGCTGCTGCCGAGCAACGCCTCAACCGTACCCGGGTCCAGACGATAGACGCCGAGGGGCCGCTTCGGCGGGCTGAGCGACATCTCGGATGGTTCAACGCAGAGGGACACCACATCGACGTCGAGCGCGAGCGGCAGATCCGTGGTCAGGGTCTCGATCAGGTGTTCGAAGGAACGCGCCGCCAGCAAAGCCAACAGACCCCGGTGGAGCCGCTGCTGGGCAAGGGCGTTGGCGCGGCTGAGCGAGATCAGCTCGTCGCGCGCCTCAAGCGCCTGACCGACCTCGCGCCGCAGGCGCTCGACCATTGCCTGCTGGAAGTCGACCACCCCGTCGCCGGTCACGCGTACCGGCGAATCCATGGCGTCGAGCAGTTCCGGATGGCGCTTCAGGAAATCGGGGTGGCGGCGCAGATAGGCCGCCACCTCGCCTTCGCCGAGCGTGCGGCGAGGCGTGCCCTCGACTCCCTCGGTCTCGGAGCGCGCAGAGCGCTCCGGACTGTCAGGCGCTGCGTCGCGCCGGTTCGCCATGCCCGTCCTCATCGCTCAGGATCGTCTGACCGGTCTTCGCCCAATCGGCAAGGAAAGCATCCAGCCCTTTGTCGGTCAGCGGGTGTTTGTAAAGGCCGCGCAGAACGGCCGGCGGAAGCGTCGCCACATCGGCGCCGAGCTTCGCCGCCTCGATCACATGCGCGGGACCGCGCACACTGGCAACCAGCACCTCCGTCTCGATATGAGGGTAGGCTTCATAGATCTCGACGATCTCGGCGATCAGTTCCATACCGTCGGCTCCGATGTCGTCGAGCCGGCCAACGAAGGGCGAAATGAAGCTCGCACCGGCCTTGGCGGCCAGAAGAGCCTGCCCAGCCGAGAAGCAGAGGGTGACGTTGACCTTGGTTCCCTCATCGCTCAAAACCTTGCAGGTCTTGAGACCGTCGGGCGTCAAGGGAACCTTGACGCAAACGTTCGACGCCAGAGCCGCCAGTTTGCGGCCCTCGGCCAACATCGTCTCATGGTCGGTGGCCGTCACCTCGGCCGAAACCGGGCCTGGCACGATCTCGCAAATCTCCTGTACCACCTCCAGGAAACTGCGCCCGGTCTTGGCAACCAGCGAGGGATTGGTGGTAATGCCGTCCACCAGTCCTGTGGCGGCAAGATCCCGGATCTCGGCGACGTCGGCAGTATCGATGAAGAACTTCATGGCGGCGGTCTTTCTCGTCCTTTATCCAGCCCCCTCCCGCAGGCCATCTGCTGTTGCGGGGGCGTTTGTGCGGGAGATAGACCCGCCTCGGGGGGTTCGTCTAGAGCCGCCTCCACTCGACTGGCAGGGACTCCGATCGGATGCCTAGAGTCTAGCTTATGGCTGAGCGTCGCGCCACCGGCGCCCAAGATGCAAAACAATACCTACCTGCAACCTCCTCGGTGGGCAGCGGCGACCTTTTATGTCCGCAACGCCTGCGCGTCCTCTTGCCGCTGCCACTCAGCGGCGCCTTCAGCTACAGCGCTCCGGCGGATCTCGCGCTAGCGGCGGGCGATCTCGTCAGGGTACCGCTTGGACGCCGCGAAGTCGTCGGCGTGGTCTGGGACGGCACCCTAGAGGAGGACGGGCTGCCGGCGGAAAAACTGAAACCGATCACGGCAAAGCTGGATCTCCCGCCGCTGACAACGGCGCATCGTCGCTTCATCGACTGGGTCGCGGGCTACAGTCTCGCCCCTCCCGGGGCGGTTCTTCGGATGAGCTTGTCCTCTCCAGGGGCGCTGGCACCTCCGAAACCGATACGGCGCGTCGTCCAATCCGGTCGACCGCTCCCCGAATCCCTCAAGCTCACGTCCGCAAGGCGCCGTCTCCTCACTGCCGCCGAAGACGGTTTCGCACGCAGCCAGGCGGAGCTCGCGAGAGCCGCCGGCGTCGGCGTCGGCGTGGTCAAGGGGCTGGTCGAGGCCGGCGCTCTGGACGAGGTCGAGGTCACGCCGCGTCTGTCAACCGCAGTACCGAACTGGCGGCAGGAGGGACCGACGCTCTCGCCGGATCAGGAGGCCGCGGCACGCGACCTGAGAGCGAAGATCGACGACGGCTTTTCCGTGACCCTGCTGGACGGAGTGACCGGCTCGGGCAAGACCGAGGTCTACTTCGAGGCCGTGGCCGCCGCGCTTGCCGCGGAGCGGCAGGTGTTGGTTCTGCTGCCCGAGATCGCGCTCTCGGCGCAATGGCTGGAGCGCTTTGCCGCCCGCTTCGGCACACCACCGGTGGCGTGGCACAGCGACCTCAAGAGCAGCCAACGACAACTCACTTGGCGGGCCGTCGCGGAAGGACAAGCAAGAGTGGTGGTGGGCGCACGCTCCGCGCTCTTTCTTCCCTATCCCGAGCTCGGGTTGATTGTTGTCGACGAGGAACACGAGGCTGCCTTCAAACAGGAAGACGGCGTGATCTACCATGCACGCGACATGGCCGTGGTGCGCGCGCACCTCGACAGCTTCCCCATCGTTCTCGCATCCGCGACGCCGTCGCTGGAAACGACGGTCAATGTCGAGAGCGGCAAGTACAGCGAGCTGCGCCTTCCGAACCGACACGGCGGTGCAGTCCTGCCGCAGGTGGAGCTGATCGATCTGCGGCAGGATCCGCCCCAGCGTGATCCTGAGATCGGTACCTCCTGGCTTTCGCCACCCCTGTTGAAAGCCCTGGAAGAGACCCTGCAATCCGGCTCCCAAGCACTGCTCTACCTGAATCGCCGCGGCTATGCGCCGCTGACGCTCTGCCGCGCTTGCGGCCATCGCTTCGAATGTCCCAGCTGTACCGCCTGGCTGGTCGAACATCGTTTTCTCGGCCGCCTCGTCTGTCATCACTGCGGGTATAGCCAGAGAGCTCCGGAGAGCTGCCCGGCCTGCGGCGAGGTCGAGGCGCTGACCCCCATCGGACCGGGTGTCGAGCGCTTGGCCGAGGAGGTAGCCGCGCGCTTTCCAGAGGCACGGACCCGCATCATGTCATCCGACAGCTTGCAGGGTCCGGCCGACGCCGCCGAACTGATCCGCAGCATTCAGGCGCACGAGCTAGACATCGTGATCGGCACGCAACTCGCGGCGAAGGGACACCACTTCCCTCTGCTTACTCTGGTTGGTGTGATCGATGCCGATCTGGGCCTGAAAGGCGGCGATCTGCGCGCCGGCGAGCGAACCTACCACCTATTGCATCAGGTCGCGGGCCGGGCCGGCAGGGCCGAGCGACCCGGGCGCGTGCTGATTCAAACTTACGATCCGGACCACCCCGTGATGCGGGCCCTCGCCGACGGCGACCGTGACCGCTTCGTCAACCTTGAGACGGAGCAGCGCAAGGCCGGCGGTTGGCCCCCCTTCGGCCGGCTGGCCGCCATCATCCTCTCGGCGCCCGATCAAGATACGGTCGAGCGGAGCGCTCGGCTGCTCGCGCGCTCCGCGCCCTCGCTGCCGGGCCTGCGCGTGCTAGGCCCCGCCGAAGCTCCCTTGGCGGTTCTGCGCGGCCGCCACCGCAGACGATTCCTGATCAAGGCCCGTCGCGATCTGCCACTGCAGACGATCCTGCGCCATTGGGTTGGCGGATTGGAGCTTCCGAACGCCGTTCGCCTCGCCGTCGATGTCGATCCCTACAGCTTCTGGTGACGCAGCGCTGCAGAGCCCGCAGGACGCGTGCGAGTTTCACCCGAAAACGCTGTGTTGCTGCCAAGGTCGGGGAGCCCACTGTGCGGTGCAAAAAGCCAGCCCGACTCGGCTTGCACCCTCCATAGGCCTGTGATACCTACGCCTCGCTTTCGCTGCGGGGATCGCCTCGCGCACCGGCAGCACGGTTGCCCTCCACTGCACGGTTCGTTCCGACAATCGTTCCGTCATGCAGGGGTATCCAGCCGAATGCGGCGACCTGCGCGGTTCGCGTAAGCGTAGATTTCGGGACGCGCCTTTCGGCGCGAACTCAGGGGACGAACGGGCGCGGACTCGCGCTACGATCTTCGGCTCTTGGGGCTGTTCTTGGTTTTTTGGGGAGCCAACGGGCTTGGCAGGCACAGATGAAACCGTAGGCGGTCTGGCGGGGCGTTATGCCCTCGCGCTCTACGAACTGGCCGATCAGAACAAGCAACTCGACGCGGTTGCCGGCGATCTAACCAACCTGCGGTCGCTGATCCAGGAAAACGGTGATCTCCACAGCTTGATCCGCAGCCCGGTCTACGGCCGGGACCAGCAGGCCAAGGCCATAGCCGCGGTGCTGGAGAAGGGCGGTGCCAGCGATCTGGTGCGCCGCTTCGTCGGCGTTGTAGCCGAGAACGGCCGCCTCTTCGCGCTTCCCCGCATGATCGAGGCCTTCATCTCTGAACTGCGCCGTCGGCGCGGCGAGGTCACGGCCAAGGTAATTTCTGCACGCGCGCTATCCGACGCGCAGCGCAACGAGCTCGCCGAGACGCTTCAGAAGAAGGTCGGCGGCAAGGTTGAAATCGACACCCAGGTAGATCCCTCGCTACTCGGCGGTCTGATCGTTCAGGTCGGCAGCCGCATGGTGGACGGGTCCCTGAAGAGCAAGCTCGAACGACTCAAGTTCGCGATGAAAGGGGTTGGCTGATGGACATCCGGGCCGCGGAAATCTCCTCGATCCTGAAACAGCAGATCGAGAATTTCGGCGCCGAGGCCGATGTCGCAGAGATCGGCACGGTTCTCTCGGTTGGTGACGGTGTGGCGCGCATCTACGGTCTGGACAACATCCAGGCCGGCGAGATGGTCGAGTTTCCGGGCGGCGTGAAGGGCATGGCCCTGAACCTGGAGCACGATAACGTCGGTGTGGTGCTGTTCGGCGACGACCGCGGCATCGGCGAAGGCGATACGGTCAAGCGCACGGGCGATATCGTCGACGTGCCGGT
This sequence comes from Algihabitans sp., assembly GCF_965226985.1. Taxonomy (GTDB): domain Bacteria; phylum Pseudomonadota; class Alphaproteobacteria; order Kiloniellales; family DSM-21159; genus Algihabitans. Next base: position 4,160,124 of record NZ_OZ245712.1, on the reverse strand, counting down.
GGGCAAGGGTCTGCTGGGCCGCGTTGTCGACGGCCTGGGCAATCCGATCGACGGCAAGGGCCCGATCGAGGGTGCCGAGCGCCGCCGCGTCGAGGTCAAGGCGCCGGGCATCATCCCGCGCAAGTCGGTGCACGAGCCCATGCAGACGGGCCTGAAGGCGATCGACGCCCTGATCCCTATCGGCCGCGGCCAGCGCGAGCTGATCATCGGCGACCGCCAAACCGGCAAGACCGCTATCGCGCTGGACACCTTCATCAACCAGAAGAGCGTCAACGCGGCCGACGACGAGCAGACCAAGCTTCACTGCATCTACGTCGCGATCGGCCAGAAGCGCTCCTCGGTAGCGAAGCTGGTGAAGATCCTGGAGGACAACGGCGCGATGGAGTACTCCATCGTCGTCGCCGCTACCGCCTCCGACCCGGCACCGCTGCAGTTCCTGGCGCCCTATACGGGCTGCACCATGGGCGAGTACTTCCGCGACAACGGCATGCACGCCGTGATCTGCTACGACGACCTGTCGAAGCAGGCTGTGTCCTACCGCCAGATGTCGCTTCTGCTCCGCCGCCCGCCGGGCCGCGAGGCTTTCCCCGGCGACGTCTTCTACCTGCACTCCCGTTTGTTGGAGCGCGCGGCGAAGATGAACGAGGACAACGGCGCCGGCTCCTTGACCGCGTTGCCGGTCATCGAAACCCAGGGCGGTGACGTCTCGGCCTTCATTCCGACCAACGTGATCTCGATCACCGACGGTCAGATCTTCCTCGAGACGAACCTCTTCTATAAGGGCATCCGCCCGGCGTTGAACGTCGGTATCTCGGTCAGCCGCGTCGGTTCCGCCGCCCAGATCAAGGCGATGAAGAAGGTCGCCGGCACCATGAAGCTGGAACTGGCACAGTTCCGCGAGATGGAGGCCTTCGCTCAGTTCGCCTCGGACCTGGACGCCTCGACCCAGCGCTTGCTGCAGCGTGGCCAGCGGCTCACGCAGCTTCTCAAGCAGCCGCAGTACAAGCCCTTGCCGGTGGAAGAGCAGGTCTGTTCGATCTACGCCGGTACGCGCGGCTACCTCGATACGGTGGCGGTGAACAAGGTCGGCGATTTCGAACAGCGGATGCTGGCCGAACTGCGTTCGACACAGCAGGATCTGCTAGAGGGCATCCGCAGTCAGAAGGACCTGACTCAGGATCTCGAAAGCAAGCTGAAGTCCTTCCTGGAAGGCTTCGCGAAAACCTACACCGCCGACTGAGCCGACGGGCAGAAGCTCGACGGCGCCACAAAGGTAGCGGATCAGAAGCGAAGCGGACCCGATGGCCAGCCTCAAGGACCTGCGCAACCGTATCTCAAGCGTCAAGTCGACGCAGAAGATCACCTCGGCCATGAAGATGGTCGCGGCGGCCAAGCTGCGGCGCGCCCAGGAACAGGCCGAAGCGGCGCGCCCCTATGCCGAGCGCATGGGCCGCATGCTCGGCTCCGTCGCCTCCAGCGTGATGGCGGGCCAGGGCCCGAAGCTCCTGTCCGGTACCGGCAAGGACCAGGTTCACTTGGTCGTTGTCGCAACGGCCGATCGCGGCCTTTGCGGCGGTTTCAACTCCTCGATCGTCCGCGAGTCGAAACGGCTGATCGACGAGCTGAAGGGCCAGGGCAAGGACGTCAAGGTACTGTGCGTCGGGCGCAAGGGCCGCGACCAGCTGCGCCGTACCCATGGCAACCTGATCGTCGAGACGATCGAGGATGTAAACAAGCCCTATCCCAGCTTCGACAAGGCGGACGAGATCGCCGAGAGGCTGCGCCGCATGTTCGATGCAGAAGAGTTCGACGTCTGCACGCTGATCTACGCGCGCTTCAAGTCAGCGATCAATCAGATCGTCACGCGCCAGCAGCTCATTCCCTTCGCGGCGGACGACACTGCCGAGGAAGACGGGCAGACGGCCCCCGCTCCGCTGCAGGCGGACGGTGCCGTCTACGAGTATGAGCCGAGCGAGGAGCAGATCCTCGCCGATCTGCTGCCGCGCAATCTCTCGGTCCAGATCTACCGCGCCATCCTGGAGAACAACGCCAGCGAGCATGGCGCACGCATGACCGCGATGGACAACGCGACCCGCAACGCGGGCGAGATGATCAACAAGCTGACTTTGCAGTACAACCGCACGCGTCAGGCGGCGATCACCACGGAGCTGATCGAGATCATCTCCGCCAAGGAAGCAATGTAACCAAGAGCGAGCGAGGGCGCGGGCCGAGGGCGGCCAGCGTCGGCGCCGGAATGGCGAAATGCCAGGGAGCAGAAGTTCGATGGCCAAGAATCTGGTGGGCACGATCACCCAGGTGATGGGTCCGGTGGTGGACGTGCAGTTCGAAGGCGATCTGCCGCCGATCCTGAACGCGCTGGAGTGCGATAACAACGGTACCCGTCTGGTGCTGGAGGTGGCGCAGCATCTGGGCGAGAATCAGGTTCGCACGATCGCGATGGACAGCACCGAGGGCTTGGTGCGCGGCAAAGAGGTCCAGGACAGCGGCGGCCCGATCAACATGCCGGTCGGCCCCGAGACCCTCGGTCGTATCCTGAACGTGGTCGGAGAGCCGATCGACGAGCGCGGTCCGGTCGAAACCAAACAGAACGCGCCGATCCACCGGTCCGCGCCCAGCTTTGCCGAGCAGTCGACGGCAGCCGAGATCCTGGTGACAGGCATCAAGGTGGTCGACCTTCTGGCGCCCTACTCGCGCGGCGGCAAGATCGGCCTGTTCGGCGGCGCAGGCGTTGGCAAGACGGTGCTGATTCAAGAGCTCATCAACAATATCGCCAAGACCCACGGCGGCTACTCGGTCTTCGCCGGTGTCGGCGAGCGGACCCGTGAGGGTAACGACCTCTATCACGAGATGATGGACGCCGGCGTGATCGACCTGGAGGGCGGTAATTCCAAGGTGGCGCTTGTCTACGGTCAGATGAACGAGCCGCCGGGTGCGCGTGCGCGCGTGGCGCTCTCCGGCTTGACGCTGGCCGAGTACTTCCGCGACGAAGAAGGTCAGGACGTCCTGTTCTTCGTCGACAACATCTTCCGCTTCACGCAGGCGGGCTCGGAGGTTTCGGCGCTGCTGGGCCGCATCCCCTCGGCGGTGGGCTACCAGCCGACTCTGGCCACCGACATGGGCGCCCTGCAGGAACGGATCACCACCACCACCAAGGGCTCGATCACCTCGGTGCAGGCGATCTACGTGCCGGCCGACGACTTGACCGATCCGGCCCCCGCGACGTCCTTCTCTCACTTGGATGCCACGACGGTGTTGAGCCGCGCGATCTCCGAACTCGGGATCTATCCGGCTGTCGACCCGCTCGACTCCACCAGCCGTATTCTGGAGCCCGGCGTGGTCGGTGAGGAGCACTACAACGTCGCCCGCCGCGTCCAGGAGACCCTGCAGGGTTACAAGTCTCTGCAGGACATCATCGCGATCCTGGGCATGGACGAGCTGTCGGAAGAGGACAAGCTGACCGTGGCCCGCGCGCGCAAGATCCAGCGCTTCCTGTCACAACCCTTCGACGTGGCCGAGGTCTTCACCGGCACGCCGGGCGTCCAGGTCAAGCTCGAGGATACCATCAAGGGCTTCAAGGGCCTGGTAGACGGCGAGTACGACCACCTGCCCGAGGCCGCCTTCTACATGGTCGGCACCATCGAAGAGGCTGTCGAGAAGGCCAAGAAGCTGGCGGCCGAAGCGGCCTGAGGCTCCGGAAACGACGGGTAGGGGGCGCGCCGAATGGCGGCTGAACAGGTAGAATTCGAACTGGTGTCGCCGGAGAAGCTTCTGCTGTCCGAAACGGTGGAGATGGTTGTCGTGCCCGGTGCGGACGGCGATTTCGGTGTCTTGCCGCGTCACGCGCCGCTGATCTCCTCTCTGCGTACCGGCGTGATCTCCGTCTATCGCCAGAACCGCCGCGAGATCAGCGAGCGCATCTTCGTGGACGGCGGCTTCGCGGAGGTGACTCCGGAACGTTGCACCGTTTTGGCCGAGCAGGCGGTACCGGTCGGCGAGATCGATCGCGGCGCCGTCGAGCAGCAACTGCGCAATGCCCGTGAAGACCTGTCGGACGCGGCATCGGAGGCGGAACGCAAATCCGTGGAACGGCGCATTTCTCGCTACGAGGGTATGTTGCAGGCCCTTCAAGAAGCCTGACGGACTGCGGCAACCCTGATCGACACTGGCAGTCGCAAGCCACCCTTGTTTCCTGTAAATACCTGTGTCTCTTGCTTGATTCGGGGATTTTACGCATCTTCCGGTGCGTAAACCTTGCAGCGCGATACCTCGCTACCAAAATTGGGATCGTGCGGAACCGTTCTCGCTATACGGCAGTTGCATCAAGGTAAACGCCGGACTCGGAACCGGGCAGGTTCACAGCACCCAGCTGAAGCAGAGGGCACAAGGAAATATGGCAGCCAAGCACTGGACGCTGGACGATGTGCCATGGGACCGCTTCGATCCGAGCAAGGTCGATGCGGACACTCTCAAGGTCATCAAGGCCGCCAGCCTGGTCGAGTACAACGGCGGCGACTACGCCACCTATCTGTGCAACGTCTTCCCGGAAGACAGCGCCTTCTGCACGGAGGCCCAGCGCTGGGCGCGGGAAGAGGTGCAGCACGGCGAGGCTTTGGGACGCTGGGCAAAGCTCGCGGATCCCGACTTCGATTTCGATGGCGCCTTCACACGTTTTCTCGACGGCTTCCGCTTGCCCTTGAACGCTACGGAGTCCGTGCGCGGTTCGCGGTGCGGCGAGCTGGTCGCCCGCTGCATCGTCGAGGTTGGCACCTCCAGTTTCTACGGCTCGATCGGCGATACGACGGAGGAGCCGCTGCTGCAGGACATCTGCAGGCGCATCGCGGCGGATGAGCTGCGCCACTACAAGCTCTTCTATTCCTTCCTGCGGCGCTATCTGGAAGCCGAGAACATCGGTAAGTCCCGGCGACTGCTGATCGCCCTCGGCCGGATGCACGAGACCGAGGACGACGAGTTGGCCTGCGCCTTCTGGGCTGCCAATTCGGAGCCCGGAGAGCCCTACGACCTGCGCAAGTGGTCCAATGCCTATATGGGCCGCGCCTACGGCTACTACAGGCTGCCACGGGTGGAGATGGCGACCGCGATGACCTGGAAGGCCGCCGGTCTGAACCCGCAGAGCCGGGCCGTGTCCTGGTTCGCCGGGCTGGCCTACCGCATCATGCAGCATCGCCATCGCCGCCTGATGCGCAGCGGAGCCCTCGCCGCCTGAAGAGAGCAGTGACTCCACTGAGGATCTGCGGCGATTGAACCTAGGCCGTCGACTTCAAGCCGATCACGCCAGGTGTCGAAATTCCTCGAAAACTCGACGGTAGAGGTCGCGTTTGAAGGGCACGATCAAAGCCGGCAGATCGACGAAGTCAGCCCATTTCCAGGCCTTGAACTCCGCATGGGGGCCGAAGATGTCGATCTCGTCGTCCTGCCCGAGAAACTCCAGGGCATACCACTTCTGTTTCTGCCCGCGGTAGCGGCCCTTCCAGAGTTTGGGCACGAGATCCAAAGGCAGGTCGTAGCTCAGCCAGTCCCGGCTTTCCGCGAGCAGCCGCGCATTCGCTGTGCCGGTCTCCTCTTTCAACTCGCGAAACACCGCAGCCTGGGGGTCTTCGCCCTTGTCGATCCCGCCCTGAGGCATCTGCCAGGCGGCGCTGATCATGTCGGACCGCTGAGCCGCGAAGACCTTACGCTCGCGATTGAACAGGACGGCCCCGACCCCCAGGCGGAACGGTAGCTTCTCAAGCTCTTCCAGGGATGGCGGTGGCTCCGGCGGATTGGGATCGTAGACTGTGTCGTTGCTGCTCATGTCGCGCTCTAAGGAACAGGCTGGCTGTTGGCGATCGCGGACACCGGTGCAAGCGCAAGCCCCTTGCCAGGCAGGCTTCTCGCCCAGTCCACCAGGAACGCCAAAGTGGTTGGATTGGGCTGGCCCAGGGCAACGGCAGTGCCGCGTTCCCGCGCGATCCGTTCGACCTGTGCCAGACTGGCATCGACGGCCGGCGTGGCCGCCATTCTGGCATCGAGACGACGATCGTTGATCGCCACCGGCAGCCCGAGGCTCCTAGCAAGACGCGCTGCGTGCGGCGTGTCCACCGGCCGATTGTCGACGTAAAGCAGACCCCTGCGGGCGACTTCGTTGAGCACAGGCGTCAGAGCCTGCGAATCGCCGACGAAGCGGGAACCGAGGGCCCCAACCACGCCGACATAATCCCGCCCTCGGCTCAACACCAAATCCAGTCGCTCTAGATTGTCGTCCGGCCCGGCGCCGGTCAGGAGCGCCAAAGTTCCGGGATCGTCGCGTGTCGCCGGCTCCATGGGCAAGTCGATCAGCACCTCGTGGCCGAAAGCCCGCGCCGTGCGCATGAACTCCTCGGTCTGCTTGGCATAGGGCGAGAAGGACAACGAGATTTCCGGTGGCAGCTGCTCGATGGCTTGCAGCGTGCGCGGACCGTTCAATCCCAAGCCGGTGATGACAATTGCAATCAGCGGCCGCTCCTCCGGCGGGCTGAAGGGCCGTGAGAAGCGCTGCCATGCCGGAACCACAGGCGGGGCTGGCGCGGGCGGCGGCGCGGCCTCCGGAACGGTCGGAAGGGCCGCAGTTTGCTCCTCCGCCGGTGGTGGAGTTACCTGGGCGTCGCTGGTCTCGTTCTCCAGCGGCTGTTCGCTGGCCAAAGTGCCAGTCTCTTCGGCGGGCGGCTCCGGGCTGGCAGATGGCCCGGGAACGGGTGATTGCTCCAAATCTTCGGGTGGCCGAGCGGGCGAGGGCATCGCCAAGGTGTCCGTCTCGGATCCGGCATCGAGATCGGACAAGGGCGCCGACTGCGGACCTGCCAACTCCAGATCGGACTCAGAGAACTCCGGCTCCGCTTGACCCTCCGCCGGTACCGCGTCGGTAATCGGCGGTATCGCTGGACTGGGCTCCACCTCGACTTCGGCCAAACCTCCAGGTGCCGGCTCGCTGTCCGTCAAACCAGCAATCTGCGCTTCGATCTGGGGTAGAAAGACGTATACAGCCGCTGTGGCGACCGAAAGTCCAAGCAGGAGCCAAGCGCAGAGCAGGGCTCGCCCAGCCATACTGCGGCGAGACCTGCCGTGACCGGCCGGCCCGACCGGACCGCCGCCGCTACCTGCTTTCTGTCCTCGAACCACCTGGTACGTGCCGCTTCAATCCACCCGGTGCGCCGCGAGCGACGCTAGAGAGCAGGATCGCGCTCTAGAGGATCAGTTTACGGCGCGTTGGCTATACAAAACCAGACCGCGCAGGAGATCGAGCGCCCGCGCCAACTGGTAGTCTTCCAAGGCCTGGTCTTGCGGATCGTCCTCGGCCTGCGGGCCGGGGGCCTCGTCAGGCGCTTCTTCGGCCTCAAGACTTCCGCGCAGATCGGCTTCACTGCGCCCGGCCGGCCCATCGATGGTCTCCAGCCGAGCCCGCTCCACGAGGATATCGGGATCGATGCCCTTGGCCTGAATGGAACGGCCACTTGGCGTGTAATAGCGCGCCGTCGTCAGACGCATGGCTCCAGCACCGCCCAGGGGCATGACCGTTTGCACAGATCCCTTACCGAAGGACTTGGTCCCCATGACGATAGCGCGGCGATGATCCTGCAACGCGCCCGCCACGATCTCGGATGCCGAGGCGGACCCCCCGTTGATCAGTACGACGATGGGGAGTCCCTCCATCAGGTCGCCAGAGCGCGCGTTGTAGCGGCTGGAATCCTCCTCGTAGCGGCCACGGGTCGAGACGATCTCTCCGCGCTCTAGAAAGGCGTCGGATACGGCCACCGCCTGATCCAGAAGCCCGCCGGGATTGTTGCGGAGATCCAGCACGACACCCCCGAAGTCGTCCCCCAGTTCCTCGGCAAAACCAGCTACGGCCTCTTCGACGCCCGGCATGGTCTGCTCGTTGAAGGCCGTGATCCGGAGATAACCGATATTGCCTTCGAGTCGGGAGCGAACCGACTGCACGGTGATGATATCGCGCTCGATCGTCACGTCGAAGGGTTCCTCTTCGCCGCGCCGCAGGGTGATGGTCAGCGACGTCCCGACAGGGCCGCGCATCATGTCGACGGCCTCCGAAAGATCCAGGCCCATCACGGGGTCACCGTCCAGATGCGTGATGAGATCGCCCGCCTCCACGCCGGCTCGGAAAGCCGGCGTATCGTCGATCGGCGAGACCACCCGAACCAAACCGTTCTCCATGGTCACTTCGATGCCGAGTCCACCGAACTCGCCACGGGTCTGGACTTGCATGTCGTTGAAACTGTCAGCATCCAGGAAGCTGGAATGCGGATCGAGATCGCTCAGCATGCCCTGGATGGCCGCCTCGATCAGCGTTTCGTCGCTGACTTCCTCGACATATTCCGCACGGACGCGCTCGAAGACGTCGGCGAAGACTTTCAACTGCCGGAAAATCTCCTCGTCGTCGCCATTCTGGGCGTTGACTCCCGCCGGCAACAGCACGCCGACACAAACAGCAGCTGCAATAGCCGTTTTCGCAAAGCGCATCAGCCTCTCGCTCTCTCTTCATCCATCGCCAACCACGGCAGGGGATTGATCGGTTGGCTGTCGCGCCGCAGCTCGTAGTAGAGACGTGGCGCCCCTACGCCACCCTCCTGACCGCCCATCGTACCAAGCGGCTCCCCAGCCAGAACCCATTGACCGACCACGGCATCGATCCGCTCCAGCCCGGACAGCAAACTATGGTATCGCCCGTCGTGCTCGATGATCAACAACAGCCCATAACGTCTGAAAGGACCCGCGAAGGCCACCTGCCCATCGAACGGAGCTACAACCTGGGCCTGGGGCCTGGACTCCATATAGATCCCTCTGGCACGGGCGTCGATGCCACCGGCCAACTCCTCACCGAAACTGACGGCAACGTGACCGGCCACCGGTAAGCGCAGGCTGCTGCGAACAGACGGAAAGGACCGGACGCTTCCGGGTCGAACCAGAGGCGAAGACGGCAGGCTTGCGACCAGAGGTTCGGCCTGGGTCTCAGACGAAACAGCGGCGGGGTCGACCTCTCGCGTGGCGTCGCTCGCTTGAGCAGACTCGACGTTTGGGGTGACTTCGGTACTCGGGTCGGCCGCGACATCTGAAGGCGATGCCGGCTCAGGCAAACGCTCGACCAGAGGCGCGGTTTGTCGCCTGCGCCGGAGATCCTCGGCCCGGCGCAAGACGGTCAGAGCGGCCTCGGTTTCCCGGACGCGCCGCTCTTCTGCTTCGGCGGCCAAGCGCTCTACCAAATCCTGGAGATCTTCGACCTCCTCGGCTAGGCGTTGAACCCGTTGAGCGGCCTGGGCGCCGGCAGCCTGGGCTTCCTGCTGCAGCATCAGCTTCTGCTCCGCCAAACTCTCAAGACCGGCTTGCTCCCGGGTCAGGGCCGCGCGCGTAAAGGCCAAGTCATCCCGTTCGTCCGATGTCGCGTCCGTCAAGGCTGCCAAGCGGTCGAGGTCGCGTCGTACCTCAGCCGCGCGGCGCTCTAGCTCCGGAACGGTCGCGGACAGCAGAAGAGCGGTGCGTGCCGTTTCGAGAGCGCCGCCGGGCGAGGCCAGCAGGGTTTCCGAGGGCTGCAGTGCCATTCTCTGCAGCGCCGCCAAGGTCACCGTGAGTTGGACGTTGCGTTCCGCGAGACGCGCACGCTGGCGCAACTCGGCCGCGCGCCGAAAGGCAACGGCGATTTCCACGTTCGAAAGCTGCCGTTCCAGATCCTGGGCGCGCGATGCGGCGGCGATGGAGTCGCGGCGCAAACGCTCGATCTCCTCCTGTAGAGAGGCCGCGCGGGTCTGGGCCTCGATCTCGGCGGCCGCGCCCGCTTCGATCTCGCGCTGCAGCTCCTCCAGACGCTCGACCTGCGGCTCCGAACCTTGCACCGTTTCCTGAGCCCAGCCCACGCCAGCGAACGACAGGAGGGCAAGGAGCAGACAGGGAAGGCAGCACAACGTCAAAAACAGCCTGCCGCAGAGTTGCGTCGGAATTGCGGCAGGCCCTTGACGGCGAGAAGAGGACGCAGGCATTGCCGGATCAAGCTCTATGGTAGGGGTGACCGGTCAAGATCGTTTCGGCACGGTAGAGCTGCTCGGCTAACAAGCTTCGCACGAGCAAATGCGGCCAGGTCATGGCCCCAAAGGAAAGCAACAGGTCCGCCTCCGCCCGCAGATCCGGATGCAGTCCGTCCGCGCCGCCGATCCAGAAGCCGACGACGCGGCGACCGTCGTCTATCCAACCGCCCAACTGCCGGGCGAAGGCGTCGCTGTCCAGCGCCTTTCCTCGCTCATCCAAGGCGATACGGACCGAACCTTCCGGCAGAGCCGCGCGCAACAACTCTCCTTCCCGGGCGATCCGCTCACCGGACGGCAGGGGGCGCCGTTCCTCGACCTCGCGCAATTCAAGCGGGCCCAGGGGCCCACGCCCAAGACGGCCTGCATACTCCAGGTAAAGGTCGCGCATAGGACCCGACTTCAGGCGGCCGACGGCGGCCAGCACAGATCGCATCCCTACCCTCGCTCCGGCCCTCGGCTGCAGACTTGACAGGCATCCGCCAAGCGGACCCTGCCGCCAAGCGGAAACAGTCGCCTCAAGCGTTGGCCGCTTGCACCCTTGATCCACCGGCGGCTGGCGTCATCCACATCTTTTCAAGATTGTAGAATTCGCGAACCTCGGGCCGGAAGATATGCACGACCACGTCCAAGGCGTCGATCACGACCCAGTCGCAGGTCTGCTGCCCCTCGACGGAAACATGGTTGTAGCCGACCGCTTTCAGCCGCTCGCGCAGCTTCTCGGCGATCGCCCCGACCTGACGGGTCGAGCGACCGCTGGCGACAACCATGTAATCGGCGATGGACGACCTGCCTGCCAGGTCAATGACGACAATGTCTTCAGCCTTGTCGTCGTCGAGCGAGGATTGAACGAGTTCGACCAGATATCGGCTATCGCCGGGATGGCCGGCCGCAGCTTCGGCCGACCGCTCCATGACGCTCTGCGTCGCGCTGCGGTCGAGTATGGCTTACACCCTCACCTTTCTGTGGCGGCCACGGCCTTCTTACGAACGGCCCTAGCGTGGTCGCCGCCCGGCCCGCTTTCGTCCATCCCGACTTCGGGACTTGGCGACGGCGCGCGGGCCCTCAACGCCGTGGCCGAGAGCGAAGACTTGGGAATATGGAGGAACGTCCATGCCGGCGGCGATGCCAAAACCAACCTTCCGGCGCTCTTCTCCGGAACGCGGGCGCGGGCGAATCGCCGCGCGGCCTTCCCGGCCACAGGTGCAAAAGAATAAGCGGGACGGTCAAGAACCGCAACGCCGACGGTGTGAAAAATTTCTTGCCATGCCGCCCAGCGATCGATCTGACAGAGGTTGTCCGCACCCATCAGCCACATGAAGCGCCTGCCTGGAAACCAGCCCACCAGGGCGCTCAGTGTGTCCGCTGTCAGCGTGCCGGGCAGCAATCGCTCCAGAGCCGTGACCCTGAGCCGAGGATGCCGCGCCAGGTGCCTGGACCGCGCCAAGCGATCGGCCAGCCGCCCCATACCCGTCTGAGACTTCAAAGGATTCTGAGGGCTTACCAGCCACCAGACCTCATCCAGACGCAATCGCTTCAGCGCCTGCATCGAAATGTGGACGTGTCCTGCGTGTGCGGGATTGAAGGACCCGCCAAGCAGGCCGATCCGTGCCCCCGGCGGTGGCAGCCAGCCGTCCAACTCGGCGGCGAGGCGACGACGCGTCACGAAGGGCGGCGGCCGGAGTCGGGCCGGCACCCTGGCGGAAAGCCCAGGCGCCAAGATCTAGGGCCGCACCTGGCCTTGGCCGCGCACCCGATACTTATAGGTCGTCAGCTCGTTGGCGCCGACTGGACCGCGCGCGTGCAAGCGACCCGTGGAAATCCCGATTTCCGCCCCCATCCCGAACTCGCCGCCATCGGCGAACTGGGTCGAGGTATTGTGCATGACGATCGCTGAATCGACACGGGCCAGGAACGTCTCGGCCGCCACAGTATCCTCGGTGATGATGGCGTCGGTGTGGTGTGAGCCGTGTCGATCGATATGCTCGATGGCGGCTTCCAAACCTTCCACCGTCTTGATCGCGAGGATGGGCGCCAGGAATTCGGTATCCCAGTCGGTGGCTTCGGCAGACACGACGCGTCCGTCGAGGGACCGGACGACCTCGTCGCCACGCAGTTCACAGCCGCGCTCGGCCAGAGCCTCCAGAATCGGCGGCAGCAGCCGCTCCGCAACGCTGCGGTCGACCAACAGCGTCTCCGTCGCGCCGCAGATCCCGGTCCGCCGCATCTTGGCGTTAACGGCGATGGCCTGGGCCTTCAATGGATCGGCCCCGGCATGAAGGTAGGTGTGGCAGTTGCCGTCGAGATGCGCCAGCACAGGCACTGTCGCCTCACGCATCACCCGCTCGATCAGCCCACGGCCGCCTCGGGGGACGATCACGTCGACATAATCGTGCATCTGCAGCAGGTGGCCCACAGCCGCGCGCTCCCGACTGGGCGGGCGCTGGAGACAGGTTTCGGGCAGACCGGCGGCCGTCAGCCCCCTATGCAGAGCGGCAAGGATCGCACCGGAGGAATGGAAGGACTCGGACCCGCCACGCAGAATGGCCGCGTTCCCGGCCATGAGGCAGAGCGCGCCTGCATCGGCGGTCACGTTTGGCCGGCTTTCGTAAACGATGCCGACAACACCCAAAGGAACGGCGATCCGCTCGATCGCCAATCCGTTGGGCCGCTCCCAGCCCGCTAGCACCCGTCCGACAGGGTCCGGTTGCGCCGCAATCGCCTCAACACCCCCAGCCATGGCTTCGACGCGCGTCTCGGTCAGCTCCAGCCGATCAAGCAGGGCTGGCGACAGATCACGGGTTCGAGCCGCAGCCATGTCCTGCCGATTGGCCGCGAGAAGGGCCGGCGACGCCTCTCGCAAGGCCGCTGCGGCAGCACGGAGAGCCGTCCGCTTCGTCTCTAGAGAAGCGACGGCCAGCACGGAGGCCGCCTGTTTCGCGGCCACGCCGATCGCTTGCATGTCGGCTTCCAAGGTATCCTTGAAGGCAGCTTCGGCATTCATGACGGTACCTACGGGACGTTCATTGCGACTGCGGAACGAACTGGGTCACGACCAGATCGTCGCGATGGATCAGTTCCTCACGACCACGGTAGCCCAGCAGAGTCTCTATGTCTCCGCTCTTCTGGCCAGCGATACGGCTTGCCGCCTCGGAATCGTACGCCGAGAGGCCGCGCGCGACCTCCCTTCCGTCGGGCCCGGCAACCACGACGGCATCGCCGCGCTGAAAGGAACCCTGCACGGCCGTGACGCCAGCCGGCAACAGGGATTTCCCGGCCTGCAGAGCGGCCAGCGCACCTCCGTCGACAGTCACGAGCCCGGACGGCTTCAGGCTGCCGGCGATCCACTGCTTGCGGGCCGCGCGCGGGCTCATCTGAGCCAGGAACCAGGTGCAGCGGCCGCCCTCGGCCAGGGCGCGCAGAGGGTGCAGCAACCGCCCGTTCGCGATCGCCATACGGCAGCCCGCGTCGACGGCAACCTTGGCCGCCGCCAGCTTGGTAATCATCCCGCCGGAGGAGTAGCCGGCCGGCGCCGCACCCGCCATGGCCTCGATTTCGGGCGTGATCCGTTCGACCAGCGGCAGATGCACGGCCGCCTCATCGCGTCGCGGATCGCCGCTGTAGAGGCCGTCGATATCGGACAGCAGGACCAGCGTGTCGGCATTGACCATGGCCGCGACCCGCGCCCCCAGGCGGTCGTTGTCTCCGAACCGGATTTCCGAGGTGGCGACCGTATCGTTCTCGTTGATCACGGGCAGGGCCCTGAGACGCAACAGGGTGGTCAAGGTGGCCCGCGCGTTCAGATGGCGCCGCCGCTCCTCCGTATCGGAGAGGGTCAGCAGGACCTGAGATACCGTCACGCCATGCGGCTGCAGGGCCGCCTGGTAAGCATGCGCCAGCAGGATCTGGCCAGTGGCGGCCGCCGCCTGCTGCTGCTCCAGCTTCAGCTTGCCCTTGGCCAATCCGAGCGTAGGCCGGCCTACCGCGATCGCGCCGGAGGACACCACCAGCACCTCGCAGCCGCGACGGCGCAGCGCCACCAGGTCCTCAGCCAAAGCCGCCAGCCAGTCGCGCCGGATCTCGCCGCTGGCTTGGTCCACCAGCAGGGCGGAGCCGATCTTCACAACCAGCCGCCGGGCCTCTTCGAGCTTCGGCACAGATAGCGATTCGCGAGCCAGTTCGGTCACGGCCGCCAAGCCTCCCTGACCGGTGCCTCCGCTCCATCGTCGCCGCGCTGTTCCGCCTCGAGCGCTCGGGCCTGCTGAATTCGCTCCAGCACGGCGGCGAGGACCGCCTGCAGCCCATCGCCACTGACGCCGGAACAGAAGATCGGTTTGGCACCGGTCGCCGCTTCAAGAGCGCCCGCCCGGGCCTTCAGGGCCTCCGCCGGAACGGCATCGACCTTGTTGAGGACGACGATTTCTGGCTTCTGGCCGAGATCGGCGCCGTAGCCGTCGAGTTCCGTACGGACGGTGCGCCAAGCGTCAACCGGGTCGTCCTGGGTTCCGTCGATCAGGTGCAGCAGGACTCGGCAACGCTCGATATGGCCGAGGAAACGAGTTCCCAGACCGGCACCTTCGTGCGCGCCCTCGATCAAGCCGGGAATGTCGGCCAGAACGAACTCTTCCTCGCCGGCACCGACCACGCCGAGGTTCGGGTGCAACGTCGTAAAGGGATAGTCGGCGATTTTCGGCCGAGCCCGAGACACGCGCGACAGAAAGGTCGATTTTCCGGCGTTCGGCAGTCCGACCAGACCTGCATCCGCGATCAGCTTGAGGCGGAGCCATACCCAGAGCTCCTCGCCCGGCTGACCGGGGTCCGCGCGGCGCGGTGCCCGATTGGTCGAGGATTTGAAAGCGGCGTTGCCCAGACCCCCGCGACCGCCACGGGCCAACAAGGCCTGCTGGCCGATCTCAGTCAGGTCGGCAAGCAGAAAGTCGCCATCGTCATCGAGGACCTGCGTCCCGGCCGGGACCTGGATCACCAAAGTCTCGCCGCCGGCGCCGGTCCGGTCCCGACCCATGCCGTTAGTGCCGCGCCGCGCCTTGAAGTGCTGGCGATAGCGGAAGTCGATCAGGGTGTTGAGCCCCTCAACGGCCTCCACCACCACATCGCCGCCCTTGCCGCCGTTGCCGCCGTCCGGGCCGCCGAACTCCACATACTTCTCGCGGCGGAACGAGCAGGCACCGTTCCCGCCATCGCCGGCCTTAATGTAGATCTTGGCTTGGTCGAGAAATTTCATGACCGGCTTGGCGTCCGCTCAACCCGTCGCAAGAGAACAGGCCCAGCGCTGAGTTTCCACCACTCCAAAAGAAAACGGGTCCAGAAGAGCACGGGCCCAAAAGAAAACGGGGGAGCGATCCAGCGCTCCCCCGTCCGTGATTTCGAGCCCTGTCGGCTCGGTCGCGTGCGACGGCGGCGCGCCTACTCAGCGGCCTCCGGCAAGGGGTCGACCGAAACATAGGTGCGATTGCCGGCGCGCTTGGCGAAGGACACCTTGCCCTCGACCAGCGCGAAGATCGTGTGATCCTTGCCTAGGCCGACGTTGGTACCCGGACGCCACTTGGTGCCGCGCTGGCGCACGATGATGTTGCCGGCAAGCACGCGCTCGCCGCCGAACTTCTTGACGCCCAAGCGCCGACCGGCCGTATCGCGCCCGTTGCGCGAGCTGCCGCCTGCCTTCTTGTGTGCCATGGGATTCTACTCCGCTTGTGCTTCTGCGCCGGAGGTGGCGTCAGCCTCGACGTTTTCGCCGGTCTCGGCCTTCTTCTTCGCCGCCGCCTTCTTCGGCTTCTTGCCATCCAGGGCGATATCTGTGACCTGCAGCACCGTCAGCTGCTGGCGATGACCGTTCTTGGTCCGCGAATGCTTCCGGCGGCGCTTCTTGAAAACGATCAGCTTCTCGCCTCGGGTCTGTTCGACCACCGTCGCGGTCACGCTGGCGCCTTCGACGCGCGGCGCGCCCAGGGTCGTGCCCTGATCGCCGCCCACCATCAACACCTCGTCCAGGGTGACGGTCGCGCCAGGCTCGGCGACCAGCTTCTCGACGGTCAAGCGGTCGTCTTTGGCGACCCGGTACTGCTTGCCGCCTGTCTTGATGACTGCGAACATCGTTTTCGCTCTTCGGCTAAAGCTCATTAATAGAGAACGCACGCCGACGCTTGCGCCGCGCGCGAAGGCCGGGACTATAGGGATGGCTGCACGACTGTCAAGGGACAGACTGCCCGGTCGATCGCGGTTCAGGCCTGGAAATTGGCCCAGACTCCAACTCACGTTTTGCGCCAGAAATCCCGGCCCAAAGCGGACTTGCCGTTACGGCAGCTGGAGCAGTTCGGTTGCCGCCCCGTCGCGTTCGTATCCCTGGGCCAGCATCCTGCCGCTGCTAGGCTCTGCCATCAAGGCTAGGCGCGTCATGGGGTTGAGGACCGGCGCTTCGAGAAAAGCCAGCGTTTCGCCGGTCTGGTCACAGCCACTTTCACGCCAGCCCGCAAGCGCGGCCGCGCGCTCTACGCTCGCTTGGCCACGCGAGCGCCAACGACCGGGAAAAGCCGTGAAGTGATTGGCCGAACAGACTCCGTCGCGGCCGTTTCCCTCGCGCACCCGAACGTCGGTCTCCAGGCGCTCGATCACGCAGCATTCCTCAGGGGAGAGACCTGCCAAAACGAAAATGGCCGGCAGAGCCAGGGCCGCGCTGGATAACAGATCCTTGGCCTCGGCATAGCTGCGACAGCTTTCGAAGGCATGGCGCAGCAGATGGGCAGGCGGCAGTCCGTCGTTACGCCACCAGCGTCGGCGTGCAACGACCCAGTCCAACGGCAGAAAGCCGGTCGCGCGACGGAGCGGCGCTTGGTTGAAGGCGGCGGCAAAGCGGCCGGGCGCCTGGGCTTGAATGACTCCGGCGAAACCCGGCCACGTCAAATTGGTCCAGGGTCCTGCCGGCCCCTCCAGGTGGGCCGCCATGACCTGGCGCCCCAGACCGTCGTTGGGCCAGTCGAGGACGCGCAAGAGCTGTGCGCCGGTTCCGTCCGCTGTCGGCGCCGCACGGGTCGTACAGCCCCACTCGTGATTGATGTTCAGGAAATGGCCGCCCGGCCGCCCGATCTCCGCAGCCAGAGCGTCGATTTCCGGCAGATAGGGATTGCCGCTGCGCGCCAGCCAACGCCGCGACAGGGCATCAGCCGCCCGCACGACGACCGTCGGCCAGCCGCGAACCCCCAGGTCGAGCAGCGCCATGGCTCGATCGCGCTCCACTGCTAGCAACCGAACCGCCCAGTCCCTGTCGGAGCAGCGAACCTGCGGAATCTCGATCAGAAGGTGGGAGCCGTTTCGGGGAACCATGACAGCAAGAGTGCATGAAAGGTCCACGAAGTTGAATGCCAAACGCTCGCACCCGCTTGCGTTCACCGAACAGCCCCTTTAGATAAGCGGTCTTCTGCGGAGAGGTGCCGGAGCGGTTGAACGGGGCGGTCTCGAAAACCGTTGTGCGCGCGAGCGTACCGAGGGTTCGAATCCCTCCCTCTCCGCCATTAGGGCTTCACCCTGGATTTGTTTTTGAAAACCTGTTCAGGCCGGCACAACGCTTGCCCGGGCACCATCGTCCGGCGGCCAACGCGACTGTGAGAAAGCGAAGTGGAGATAGGTTAGAGAGCCGCCGCGACTCTTCTCGCGGACTCACGTCACGTGACGAAAGGCCCTCCGATTGCGAGCGGTTTTCAGCTCGCCTGACGCCTAATCCATCTTGAGGAGCGACTTAACGTTATTCAGATGCCGTGGCAGGCTTTCTGATCTCCCGTGTCAGCTGCTTTCCGAGCAGCGGTCAAATCCTGTTCAACGGCCTCGGCTTCCGGGGGGCTGCCGAAGCAGTTCTCGGTTGGGCCAGCGCCCTCGGCAGCAATCTCGGCAGCACACTCGCCCGTAGCGAGCGTGATTTCCGACGGCTCGTCGTCACCGGCGTCCTCAGCCCGAACGGCACCCTATTCTCTCCGACACGACGCGGACTTCTTCGAGACAGCCTGGGGAAGTCGCGATGGCTGAACTCCAGATCGTGAAACAGAGCGCCGCGGTCGCCACCGTGCACAAGCCGAAACTTGGCATGATCGAAAGCTCTTTTTTCCGTTTGCTCAAAACGTCCGACAACGCTGATAGCTCGCAGCTGATAGTGCACAACGGTTTGCGCGTGTGTCTCTGGATCGAAACCTGACAAGTTCCACTCGGGCAAGACGGAGTCGCAAAGGACTGCGGAACCAAATCGCCGCTCATCCGGTTTGCAGGGTGTCTCTATCGAGACTCTACTGCCTTCGTTCAGCAATTCGGAGTGCACCGATGGATCTGATCCGTATCGTGATCGCGATCCTGCCCCCCTTGAGCGTCTTCTTGTAAGTCGGCCTTGGCAAGCATTTCTGGATCAACGTTCTGCTGACGCTCCTGGTCTAGATTCCTGGAAACGTCCACGCCGTTTGGATCATCGCCAAGACGTGAGGCAGGAGGTGACACTGCCGCTACACAAGCGGAAGGAGCAGGACCAGATTGAGCGACTGGCGCGCTTGGCCGACTGGATGGATAGCCGGTTCCGAATTCCGGGGACGCGTATTCGCTTCGGCCTGGATTCGATCGTGGGACTCGTTCCTGGCGTGGGTGACGGTCTATCCCTGATTCCCGCTGCCTATATCGTCGGCCAAGCAGCTCGTCTCGGCGTATCGAAAACGGTTCTCGCCCGAATGGTCGCCAACATCGTGTTAGACAGCCTGCTCGGCAGCACTCCCCTGATCGGCGATCTTTTCGACGTTGGCTTCAAGGCCAACCGAAAGAACATAGAACTCCTGCGCCGAAGCTTGTCCAAGGCCGAGCACGAGCCAGGCAAACCGGCCTGACTGACCCTTCGACTTACGGAGCTACCAAGAGCCCGAAGTCGGCCAGCCTCCAAGGTCGAGTTATGTTGAAAAAGCCGACCAACTCATCATCCGTTCCATGATGTCCGCCACTCCGATTCAAATGATGGAACACCCGACGAGCTTTCCGCAGAGTGCTATCTTGCAGAGAATTGGCGCCAGCATATGCATTTTTTGCAAGAATAAATCAGCGAAATGGCCAATACGGGCAATTCTTTGAAAGTAGTTTTCGTGATTTTTGGATATATATTTCAATGGATCCACGATTTTTAATGCAGCCTTAACGGGCGCAATCTAATCTGAACGAAGTCGTTCTGGCGAAGGCTCGCCCGAAGCGAGCCCCCGTCACCACACCGATCCGCCGTCGTAAAGATGATCGCCAAATCCGTCCCCCGACATTGCGATCAGCCCCTAGTGATCCACGGACTGTCTGGTTCGATTTTCAACCAGAGCCGAATTCGGTGCGGCGAGCGGATCATAAGGGGTGCACAAAGAAACATCTTAGTATCCGCAAGACGGCCGTGCGCTGCGACGGAGAGAGCGTCTTGAGCGAGCCGGACCGCAACGCTCACCGCGGAGAGGCGACCCTGGAGAGACGCAAGCGCTTCGGCATCTTCGCGCGCTCGAAACGCCGTAAGATCCAGCCTTGGATCTACGATCTGATTGGCGCGGCTGCCGTCACCGGCTTCGCGACGGCAGGTCTGATCACCCTGGACGCTTTCGAAGCGCTCTACGAGTTCTCCCGGTCCCATGAAGACTGGGAACTGGACGAGCTGATCATGATCGTACCGGTTCTCTGTATCGCAAGCGCCTGGTTCGGCTGGCGGCGATGGAGGGAAACCGGCCGGCACCTGGGCGCCCGAATCCGGATGGAAGAGGAACTGCGCAGCAACGCGGAAGATCTGGATTTTCTGATCTCCTCGGCCGGCGGTGCCTTCTACAGCGCCAGACTTACCGAGGGGATCGCCGGTGAGATCGCTGTCTTTGAGGTCGACCCGAGTATCGAACTTCAGACCGGCTACGGACCGCAAGACTTCAAAAGCCATCGGAACTTCTGGAGCGAGAAAGTTCATCCAGACGACCGCGATCGCGTCGCCTCAGAACGTCGCGACCTCTTCGAGCAGGACTACTGTGAACAAGAGTATCGCTTTCGGCACGCAGACGGATCCTATCGCTGGATGCTGGATCAAATGAGGTTGAAGCGTACGGCGGATGGTACGCCCGTTGCCGTCGTCGGCCTCTACACCGACATCACGGAACGCAAGGAAGCCGAGCAGGCACTGGAAACCGCGGTTCTTAAGGCGACGTCCGAGCTGCGGCAACGCGAAGCCCACCTGCGTCTCATTACCGACAATCTTCCTGTTCTGATCGTCTACGAGGACCTGGATCTACGATACAGTTTCATCAATCAAACAGGTGTGACCTGGTACGCGCAACCACGCCAGCGGATCATCGGGCGTTCGGTCGCCGAAGTGCTGGGTACCGAGAGTTTCGGAAAAGTAGAGAACTATATCGAACGAGCACGTCAGGGATTCCAGTCGAGCTTCGAGACGACCATGACCTATCCAGATGGCGTGAAACGAGACGTTCAAGCTCTCTACATTCCAGATCGGGACGATCAGGGCAACGTCAAAGGTCTGGTCGCGATGGCCTTGGATATCACCGACCGGAAGCGGGCGGAGAACGAGTTACAATCGAAGAAAAACGAGCTGGAACTGATCTTCAATCACGTCCCGACGCGCATTTTCTACAAGGATGACAGCAACCGAATTCTGCGTCTTAACGCACCTGCCGCGCAGTCTATGGGCATGACAGTCGAACAGATCGAAGGCGCAAGTTCCTTCGATCTGTTCCCCGAGATCGCGAAGAAGTATCACGCAGATGACCTGGAGGTGATCCGGTCGGGCAAACCGAAGCTGGGCATCATCGAGGAATACCTTCCCCGAGATAGCGAGCGCGGCTGGGTACGCACGGATAAGGTTCCCTATACGGACCCAGAGACAGGCGAGCGCTTCGTTTTCATCGCTGCCTCCGACATCACAGCGGAGAAGCTCGCGGAAGAACAGTTGCGCGCCGGCGAGGAGCGCTATCGCTCTCTCTATACGCGGACCCCTGTGATGCTGCATTCGATCGATGCCGACGGACATCTTCTTAGCGTTAGCGACTTCTGGCTTGAGAGGTTTGGATACAGCCGGGACGAGGTTATCGGCAAACCCGCTATCCAACTCATGACGCCAGAGTCGGCCCACAGGTCGATCACGGAAGCACTGCCGCAGCTTCTGCGAAACGGTATCTGCAAAGACCAAGAATATCAGGTCGTCACCAAGAACGGCGAGGTACTGGATATTCTTCTTTCGGCTGTCGCTGAGTATGACGAGACAGGCGAATTCAGTCATTCAATGGAAGTGCTGACCGATATCACCAAACGGAAGGTGGTCGAACGGCAGCTTATCCAGGCGCAGAAGATGGAGTCGGTCGGACAGCTGACCGGCGGCCTAGCCCACGACTTCA
Organism: Algihabitans sp.; assembly: GCF_965226985.1. Classification (GTDB taxonomy): domain Bacteria; phylum Pseudomonadota; class Alphaproteobacteria; order Kiloniellales; family DSM-21159; genus Algihabitans. Next base: position 4,138,640 of record NZ_OZ245712.1, on the reverse strand, counting down.
ACAATCTTCTTGGCATTGTCATGGGCAATCTGGAACTGCTGGAACAATCGATCGTCGATGACAAGGACGCGACACGTTGGATCAAGGCAGCTCTGGACGCGGTTGATAGAGGAGCGGAGTTAAACCGGCGACTGCTCGCCTTCTCCAGACGGCAAACTCTTCAGACTCAGTCCGTCGACCCCAACCCTCTGATCGAAGGTATGGAAGATCTATTGCGGCGCACGCTTGGGGAATCTATCGCCTTCGAGTGCCGCCTAGGAAAACAGATTCCCCATGTCCGAAGCGATCCTAACCAACTCGAATCCGCGATCCTGAATCTCGCCGTTAATGCACGGGACGCCATGCCCCTCGGCGGCCGATTGACCATCGAGACGGAGCATGTAGACCTCGACGAAGACTACACCTCGCGTGAGAGCGAGGTGGCTCCCGGGGACTATGTCGTGCTGTCGGTCACGGATAGCGGCGAGGGTATTCCGGCCGATGAGATCGATAAGGTCTTCGAACCTTTTTTCACGACCAAGGACATCGGCAAAGGTAGCGGTTTGGGTCTCAGCATGGTCTACGGCTTCATCAAGCAGTCCGGCGGCCATATCCGGGTTTACAGCGAGGTTTCCGTGGGCACCACGGTTCGCCTCTACCTCCCGGTGCAGCCGAGCAGCGCGGATGGAAATGCTGTGCCGGCGGCTCAGCCTCTCGATGTCGAAAGTGGGAACGAGACTGTACTCGTTGTCGAAGACCAGGTCGAAGTCCGAACCGTAGCCGTCTCCTTATTACGTAATCTGGGATACACCGTTGTAGAGGCTGAAAGCGGTCCGCAGGCCCTTCTGATCCTGGAGGAAGATCGTGAGATCGATCTTCTCTTTACCGACATCGTAATGCCCGGCGGCATGGACGGTACGCAGGTCGGAAAGGCTGCGCGGAAACTCAGACCGGGCTTGCCGGTGCTTTATGCGACGGGCTATGCGGAAGCTGCCGTACTTCGCGAAGGCGAAGTCAAGGCAGCACACAACCTGGTGACCAAACCGTATCGGCGCAAAGAACTCGCTCAGAAAGTTCGGCAAGCTTTTGATGAAAACAAACTGCAGCGTCGCGGCAAGGTCGTTTCCGCACCTCAGGCATAGATGGTTGGAGACAAGAATGCCAGTCCGGTTTTCGTATCTCCCACCAAACAGCAGACGGCTGCGACAGGGTTGCCGGCTGCTGGGAGCAGGTATTCAATGACAATTCTCATTATCGACGACGAGCAAGCTCTTCGCGAGACTCTGCGGGAAATGCTTGAGACACTCGACTACGACGTTTGCGAAGCGGAGGACGGCAGCCAAGGCCTGGAGATCTTGAAATCAGGACGAAACGTTGGATTGGTCATCACTGATATTCTAATGCCTGAGAAAGACGGCATCGAAACCATTCACGACATTCGGCGCCTCTACGCACGACTTCCAATCATCGCCATGTCGGGCGGCGGCGTGACTCGTAATATGTCGTTTCTGGAGTACGCGCGCAAACTTGGCGCAACTCGCGTCCTCCACAAACCCATCAAGTTCAAGGATCTGACGGACGCGGTCGCATCTATCGCACCGCTACGCAATGGAAGTGTCCCGTATCTATTTGGGATTTAGGTTTTGGGCGATTCCAACAGGGTCACGCCTAACCATGCCATTCCACCCAGCGGCCGTGGAAGTCGATCCGTCCAAGTAGGTGATCGGAGGGACCTCGACCGGTCGTGACGGTCAAGGCGGCGCCCGGCGTTCGGCCATCGCTCTCCATGCGCAGCCAGGCAAGCGGAGCCTCCGGCATTGCCTGATCTAGCGCTTTCATCATTGTCTCTAAAAAAGCGACACGTGCCGGTTCCGGGAAGTACTGAAGAACGATGCTGTGGAAGACAACGTGACAGTAACCGCTCCAGGTCTGGGCCAAGCGACCGGAAATCCACTCGACAGCGTCGGCTTGCAGCACCTCGGGTTTCTCTCCTGTAGCAATATCGAAGGCGGCCTGTAGGCGGGCGAGGCGGTCTGACTGGTCCGGCCAGACGAAGGACGACAAGCGCAAGCGATGCTCGGGATCGCGAGGGTCGAGCGGGTTGAGGTCACAGCCCTGACGCGCGGAGACCTCCACACGGCCGTTCGGCGGCGGCACTCCGCGCCACTCGGGCGCAAGCTGCAAGGCGCTGTCCCGCTGGCCCAGTCGACGCCCGCCGAAGTCGTAACCGTAGAGTGCCAGGTTGAGGTTTAGCCCGGCCGAGCTGCCCACTTCGGACAGGACGAAAGGCAAGTCGTAGCGCTCGGCCAAATGAGAGAGGCCTGCAAAGAGACCGTTCGCACGTTGGACTTCGTTGGTCTGTGGAGGAGAGTCGAGCCAAGCGTAGATCCAGTCGTCATACTGAACCAAAGCCCCCGCCAGCGCTTGCCAGACAGCCTCATCGTCACCGACCTCCTGCGGCGGATAAACATCCACCAAAGCAGGAGATCGGCCACTGAGCACCAAGGCGTGGAAAGCGCCCATAAGACGCAGCGGCACCGCTTGACCGCGAGGACCTGGATCACCGGACCAACTCAGCACACGTTCGGCGGCGCGTCCGAGGCCCGGCGCCAGGCGCTCGGCACAGAGGGCGCAGAGCCTGGCGGTGAAGGGGGATCCCAATGTCAAACAAGCTTCGCTCTGTGTCTCGAAAGCTGTGCGGACTGCGGATTCGGACATGGCGGCTCCTTCACAGTTGGCGCGGCCAAGCTGACCGCTCCCGACCTCGCATAGCAAGCACCCCCGGCACAGAGCAGCCCTGCAGATCCGTCAAATGCTTCGGCGGGGAGTTAGCTGGCTAGCCGCGCGGCACCGACGGCTCTTCCAACGGACGATCGCGGAGATGGCCAGACAAGCGCCGTTCGATGCGCCGGAACAGCCCCTGCAGACCGTAGACGATCACCAGATAGAAAATGGCTGCCGTCAGGTAGAGTTCGTAGAACGCGAAGGAACGCGCCGCCACCCTTGAGGCCACACCGGTGATATCCATCAAGGTGATTAACGACACCAGGGATGTGGCCTGCAGCAGGAAGATCACCTCGTTGCTATAGGCTGGCAAGGCGATCCGCGCGGCCTTCGGCAGAATGATCCGGCGGTAAAGCTTGCTGCCCGACATGCCGAAAGCGCGTGCCGCCTCGACCTCGCCGTGCGGTACAGCCTGGATGCCGCCGCGCAGAATCTCGCAGGTGTAGGCGGCAGTGTTGAGCGTCAGCGTCAGGACGCCGCAGAACCAGGGGTCGCGGAACAGGACCCAGAGACCGAGCGTGCGGAGCGTCTCGGAGAACTGCCCGGCACCGTAGTAGACCAGAAAGAGCTGCACCAGCAGGGGCGTGCCGCGAAAAAAGAAGGTGAACCCCTGAACCGGCAGGGAAACAAGAGGGTTGCGGCTGACCCTCAGAATGGCGAGCGGGATCGCCAGGATCAGGCCGATCGCCAGCGAGATGAATGTGATCTCGACGGTCAAGACCGCTCCGGAGAGGAAGCGCGGCAGGCTGTCCCAGACGATCTCGAAATTCATGCCGGCGGCGTCTCCTCAGGCCTGACGTACGCCGCGATTAGCCCAACGCTCCAGCCGACCCTGAACCACGACCGAGACGGCCGTGATGGCAAGGAACAGCAGGGCGGCGGCCAGGAAGAAGGTGAAGGGCATGCGGGTCGCCCCGGCGGCGATCTCCGCCTTACGCATCAGCTCCTCTAGCTGGATGACGGACATCAACGCGGTGGCCTTGATCAGGACCATCCAGACGTTGCCCAACCCTGGCAGGGCAAAGCGCAGCATCTGCGGGAAGAGGATCCGTCGAAACAACAGAACCCGGCTCATACCGCTGGCGACCGCCGCCTCGATCTGTCCGCGCGGCACCGCCAGGTAGGCGCCGCGAAAGACTTCCGCGGCGAAGGCGCCGTAGATAAAGCCGAGCGTGATGGTGCCGGCCGCAAAGGGATCCAGGTCGAGCCGGAAGTCTGCGAAACCGGGACCCCACTGACGAACGGTGCTTTGCAGCAGCGTCGGCACGCCATAGTAGATGAGCAGGATCAGAACCAGTTCGGGAACGCCCCGGATCACGGTCGTGTAGGTATCCGCCGCGAAAACGATAGGCCGAACGGAACTGAGCTTGGCCCAGGCGGCGAGCAGACCGAAGACGACGGCCAGGGCCAAGGAGACGAGACCGACGAGCAGCGTCATCTGCAGCCCTTCGATCAGCGTCGGCCAGCGCGCCTCCAGCGCCGCGATGCTCTCCATTCTGCCTCCGTTCGCCGGCCTTCCTCAGACCCTCTGAGCACGCCCCGCGCTCGACCGCAGCGCCACCCGACACCCGAACCAAGCCGGATGTCGGGGAGAGGCGATGCGGCTAGACGCGCTGCAGGCTATTCGGCGCCGTAGACGTCGAAGTCGAAATACTGATCGTTGATCTGCTGATAGGTGCCGTCGGCACGGATCTTGTCGATCGCTGCGTTGAAGGCCTCACGCAGGGCATCGTCTTCCTGACGGATCGCGACACCGACACCTGTGCCGAACCAGCGGGCATCGGTGAACCCGGGGCCGACGAACTCGAAGTCGCCTCCGTCGTCCGTCTCCAGGAAGCCGCCAAGCACGACGGAGTCGGCCAGCAGCATGTCGACGCGACCGGACACCAGATCGAGGTTCGCCTCTTCCTGCGATCCGTAACTGCGCACCTCCACGATGTCCCCGAGATTGTCCTGTAGAAAAGCCTCGTGGATCGTCGCCGATTGCACGCCGATCACCTTGCCGTCCAGGCTGTCCTTTTCGAAGACGATCTCATCGACGTTGCCGACCGAGTCGTCCCCGCTCAAACCTTCGGCGATAGAGTACCCCGCCCCCTTGCGCTGCACGAACTTGGCAGGGGTCTGATAGTACTTGCCGGTGAAATCGACGACCTGCTTGCGCTCCTCCGTGATCGACATGGAGGCGACGATGGCGTCGTACTTCTCGGCCAACAGGCCGGGGATCATCCCGTCCCAGTCCTGGATGACGAATTCGCAATCGAATTCGGCCGCCTCGCAAAGCGCCCGCGTGATGTCGATGTCGAAGCCCTTCAGCTCGCCGTTTTCATCGATGAAGTTGAAGGGCGGGTAGGCGCCCTCGGTGCCGATCCGCACGGTGTCCGCGGACGCGGCCGTCGCCGCCAGGCTGAAAGCCGCCGCGGCCGCCAAGGTCAGTGCGATGTTTCGCATGGTCGTTCGATCCCTCTTCACGTTCACTCTCTCTTCATTCAGCTTCCGCCTTACCGTCTATCCGGCCATCGCAAGATGGGAGGCAAGGAAGTTACGGCAGCGCTCGGACCGCGGGTCGCTCAGCACCTGCGCCGGCGGCCCCTCCTCCTCGACACGGCCTTCGTGCAGGAAGATCACCCGGTCGGCGACCTCCCGGGCAAACCCCATTTCATGCGTGACGATCACCATGGTCCGCCCCTCCTCGGCCAGGCGGCGCATCACGCGCAGCACCTCTCCCACGAGTTCCGGGTCCAGAGCCGAAGTCGGTTCGTCGAACAGTAGGACATCCGGCTCCATCGCCAGAGCCCGCGCGATGGCCGCGCGCTGCTGCTGACCGCCGGAGAGGTGAGCGGGGTAGTAGTCGGCGCGTTCGGCGATGCCGACCTTCTCCAAAAGTTCCATGGCCTGCGCCTTGGCCTCGGCCCTCGGCACGCCGAGTACGTGAACCGGCGCTTCGATGACGTTCTGCAGGACGGTCATGTGGGTCCAGAGATTGAACTGCTGGAAGACCATGCCGAGGTGCGTGCGCAGCCGGTCGACCTGCGACCGGTCGAAGGCCGCCCGCCCGCGCCGGTCGCGACGCACTTCCAGCAGCTCGTCGCCGACCCAGACGCGCCCGCTGTCGGGAATCTCAAGCAGGTTGATGCAGCGCAGGAAGGTGGACTTGCCGGAACCGCTGGCGCCAATCAAGGCCACGACATCGCCCTGGGCAGCCGTCATCGAGACGCCCTTGAGCACCTCCAGCAAGCCGAAGGACTTGTACATCTGCTCGACGACCAGCGCCGGCTGGCGATCTGCCATCAACCGGAGTTCCGTTTCCCTGACGTGCCTGACTGCGACACGCGCAACGACCACCCTGGACCCGGTCTGATACGCCGGGTTTGTCATGAGGCCGCAACGTTAAGGCGCCATAGCATGTGCTGCAAAGCAAAAAACCTTGCCGGCCGGGCTTATCAAGCCGGTGCGAAGGCTTGCGACGGCGCGGCCTGTGCCTGCTAAACTGAGGATGTCTGAAGAGACCCATACAGGGGTCCGGAAACACGCGCCCACTCAGGCATCGTCGGGAGGGCTTCCGTCATGCGCCTGTTCGTTGCCCTGAGCCTACCCGAGGAGGTTCGCGAAGGCCTCGGCATGCTCGGCACCGGCCTGCCCGGCGCACGCTGGGTCGCAGAGGACAACCTGCACCTGACACTCCGCTTCGTCGGGGACGTCGACGGTGCGCAGGCCCGAGATCTTGACGATACTCTCTCGGCTATCGATGCGCCGGGTTTCGAACTGACCCTGCAGGGCCTCGCCACCTTCGGCGACGGCATGAAGCTGCGCTCCCTCTACGCCGGCGTGGCCCCGAACCCGGCGTTGACGCACCTGCAGGCCAAGGTCGAGAGCGCCGTCGTGCGCGCAGGCTTGCCGGCCGAACGACGGAAGTTCAAACCGCACGTCACCCTGGCACGCTTCAAGGGCGATCCCGGTCCCAAACTCGGCCTCTACCTGAAAGACCATAGCCTGTTGCGGATCGGCCCCTTTACGGCCGATCACTTCGTTCTCTACTCCTCCCGACTGGGTGCCGAAGGCCCTCACTATACGGAGGAAGTGACCTACGATCTGGAACGCGTGGGCGCCTTCTAGCGCCTGCCGATAACAGCCGGCAGGCAGATCCCGCACAACAACGAGGACCGAGTCCCGTGAGCAGCATCACCACTTTCTATTCCGTTCGCGGTTCCTTCGCCTACCTGGGCCAACAGGAGGTCGTTCGTTTGGCCCGCCAAAGCGGGCGACGTCTGATCCACAAGCCCATGCTTTTGTCGATCGTGGTGCCGGAGACTGGTGGAATCTGGTTTACGGATCGGCATCCCGCCCGCGTGCGCCATGCCTGGGAGGATTTCCAGCGCTGGGCGGCCTGGCGAGGCGTGCCGGTCGTGCCCGAGGACCCGAAAAATCACTACGGACCGATGGAACTGCCCAGCGGCCTGGTGGTCGCAGCGCAAAAAGCCGTCGAGAGTGGCGGCGATGGAGACCTGGACCGGTTGGCTTTCGAGATCCTGGCCGCGCTCTGGCGGGACGACCGCGACATCGCGGACCCGGCCGTTCTCGACGAACTCGCCGCGGCCTGCGGTTTCGATGGACCGACCCTGCGCGACGTGGCGCTGTCCGAAGCGGCGCAGGCCGAGGTCGTCGCCAATTCGCGTGAAGCTGTGCAACTCGGCGTGATCGGCTCGCCGAGCTACCTGGTGGACGGCGCGCTCTTCTACGGCCAGGACCGCCTGCACTTCGTCGAAGCGGCCCTGCAGAGGTCTGCGGCGGCCTGACCGGAACCGCCGACCCTCTCCTTCGGGAAACTCCTGCTCCTACTCGGCCGCGACTTGGTAGATGCCGGCAGCCTTCACGCCATCGTCCACGTAGGATTCGAACTGTTTGAAATTCGCCTCGAAGCGCTTGACCAAATCGCGCGCGATCCGGTCATAGGCCTGAGGGTCCGCCCAGGTCGCCCGAGGGTCCAGCACCTCGGCGGGAACTCCAGGACAAGAGGCGGGCACCAGCACGCCGAAATCGGGGTGCGGATGCATCTCCACGCCGTCCAGATCCCCGGCCAGGGCGGCGCGCAGCATGGCGCGGGTGAGCTTGATGTCCATGCGCTTGCCCACGCCGTACTGGCCGCCGGACCAACCGGTGTTGACCAGCCAGCAGTTGGCGTCGGCCGCTTGCATCTTGTCGCGCAGCATGCGGGCGTAGACGCTTGGGTGGCGCGGCATGAAAGGCGCCCCGAAACAGGTTGAGAAGGTCGCTGTCGGCTCGCTGCCCAGGCCCTTTTCCGTGCCGGCGACCCGGGCCGTATAGCCGGACAGGAAGTGGTACATCGCCTGCTCGGGCGTCAGGCGGCTGATCGGCGGCAGCACGCCGAAGGCATCGGCCGTCAGCATCACGATGTTCTTCGGCAATCCGCCCTGCCCGGCCGCACTGACATTGGGAATGAAGTCGATGGGGTAGGAGGCGCGGGTGTTCTCCGTGTAGTGAGCAGAGTCCAAGTCCAACGCCCGCGTGTCCTTGTCCATCACCACGTTCTCGAGAACCGTACCGAACCGGCGGGTGGTGGCATGGATCTCGGGCTCGGCCTCGGCGCTCAGGCGAATCACCTTGGCGTAGCAACCGCCCTCGAAATTGAACACTCCGGTGTCCGACCAGCCATGCTCGTCATCGCCGATCAGGGTACGCGCCCCATCCGCCGAAAGCGTCGTCTTGCCGGTGCCGGACAGGCCGAAGAAGATCGCCGTATCGCCCTTCGGACCGATGTTTGCTGAGCAATGCATCGGCAACACGTCGCGCTCGGGCAACAGGTAGTTGAGGATCGAGAAGACGGACTTCTTGATCTCGCCGGCATAGGAAGTACCGCCGATCAGCACGATCCGCTGGGCGAAGCTGACCAGCACGAAGCACTCCGAGCGTGTTCCGTCGGTCGCCGGGTCGGCCTGCAGACCGGGAACCTGAAGCACCGTGAAGGCCGGCTCGAAGTCCGCCAGTTCGTCGTGCGACGGCTGGATGAACATGTTGCGGGCGAAGAGGTTGTGCCAGGCGCACTCGGTCAGGATGCGCACTGGTAGGCGATAGGCCGGATCGGCCCCCGCGAAGCAGTCCTGCACGAAGAGATCGCGACCTTGCAGATAGGCCCGCGCCTTGGCCAACAGCCGGTCGAACTGCTCCGGCGCCATAGCGACATTGACCTCGCCCCACCAGATGTCGTCGCTGCTCTCGGCCTCCTCGACGATAAACTTATCTTTGGGACTGCGGCCCGTGTGTTCGCCGGTTAGAGCCACCAGGGGCCCGCCGGCGGCCAAGCTTGCTTCCCCGCGCGTCAGCGCCTGCTCGTAGAGCGCCGGAGCGGCAAGGTTCCAGTAAAGGTTACCCAGATTTCGCAAGCCCAGGCTCTCGAGCCCATGCCGCGACACGACCGGTCCTTGCGTGCCCACTCGTTGTCTCCCTATCGCTTGATCGGCCCGCACCCTCGGACCCCGGTCCTTGTGTCTGAACCGCTTGGGATCTGTGTAGCGCTGCCGCGATGTGGGGGCAACTTTGCCGTTCTCCGCCTGGACCGCGGCGTGAGAGCCTTGAGACGGCAAGGAGACCAGGATGCGGCCCATTCGGTCCCAAGCTGCCGGGAAGGGCGTCCAGGAACGGGCGAACCAAGCCTAAGTCGGCTTGTCGGTCCCGGCTGCCTGACTCTCGGCCTGGCTCCGGCGCGCCTGCTTGGTCAGGCGTACCAGTTCCACGCGACAGCTTTCGGCGTCACGCACCGTCTTCGCGAAGGAGAGCCGCTCCAGACTGTTGCCTCGGCGCAGGTCGCAGCCCTCCGGATCGACACCGGTCATGACCCAGGCGCTCTGCGAGGGCTCCGGTCGCCGATCCAGAAGCTGATCGGCCATGACGGCAATAGCGTCGGCGTGGTCCTCGTTCATATGTGCAACGATCTCGGCCTCGGCCTCAGCCAGGTCTGACCGGTCCGAGACGTCGAACAGCAGCTCGGCAGCCTCGATCCAATGGATCCGGCCAAAACCGGCGACCAGATGCGCCCGTTCGACCTGCAGGCGATAGAGATGAAAGTCCCGAAAATCGGCGTAGAGCGCCGCACCCGGATGGCGGCGCACCACCCGCGCCTTCAGCCGAGGGTCGTCGACGCATTCGATGCGGCCCAGCACGCCGGCGCGCGCGCCTGTCAGAGGATCGTCCAGACCGGCCACGTCGCTGACGAGAAGGCCGAGGCGCGGGTCCGCCTTCAGGTTAGCGGTGTGATCGGCCAGATCGGACAGCAGCAGCAGCGGGCAGCCGGCATGATCCACGGTCACCAGAACCAGCGAAGGGTAAGGCCAGCCGGACCCGTCCCGCGCAAGCCCGCTCGCCAACGCCCCTGTCTCCGCCCGGCGCAGCAGACGGCGCACCTGTGACGCCGGCTGCGGCGACGAGGCTCTGTCCGGATCGGTCGAAACTTCTGTCATGCCTGGGAGATGACCGCTCGAAACGCCGACCGTCAAGAGCCGGACCAGTCCTTCGAAAGTGGGCGCAACTAGATCATAATAGGAACAAAATGTGGCAGAGACGTCTGCCACATTTCGCGGCGGCGCCCTACCTTGGCCCGAAAGCGGCGCCAGCTTGGCGTGCAGGCAGAAATGCAAACACACGTGAGCCCGTACCGGGAAACCTCCCTGTCCGGCGCCCCCTTTTCAGGCAGGGACCCAACAGATGCAGCACACTATCGCCCTGGTCGACGACGACCGAAACATCCTGACGTCCGTTTCCATGGCTCTGGAGACCGAAGGCTACAAGGTCCGCACCTACACCGACGGGTCGGAGGCGCTGCGCAGCCTCTCGGCCCAGCCGGTGGACCTGGCAGTGCTGGACATCAAGATGCCACGCATGGACGGCATGGAGCTGCTGCGCCGCCTGCGCGAGGGCTCGAACCTGCCGGTGATCTTCCTGACCTCAAAGGACGACGAGGTAGACGAACTGCTCGGACTGCGCATGGGCGCCGACGACTACATCAAGAAGCCCTTCTCCCAACGCCTGTTGATCGAGCGCATTCGGGCGCTTCTGCGCCGCGAGCGGACCAGCCGGGACGAGACAGGCGAGGGTCCGCGCGAACAGCCTCTGCTGCGCGGCAGCCTGATGATGGACCCTGGTCGCCATCTGGTGACTTGGCGCGACGAGCCGGTCAACCTGACCGTCACCGAGTTTCTGATCCTTAAGGCCCTGGCCCAGCGCCCCGGTCACGTGAAGAATCGTGATCAGTTGATGGACGCGGCCTACGGCGAACATATCTACGTCGATGACCGAACCATCGACAGCCACATCAAGAGGCTGCGCAAGAAGTTCAAACAGGCCGACGAGGATTTCTCGCAGATCGAGACACTCTATGGCGTAGGCTATCGCTACAAAGACGCCTAAGATCGGTGCACATTCCGACGTGACCCAAGGCGCCCTTCGGAGCCAGCGCCATCGTTAAGAGTTGACCCGCCCGCATGACCGTCGAGCCCTTCGCCCCCGCCTACGAGGCCGACTCGCCGACGACCGCACGCCGGAAGGCGCCAGCCGCCCGGGCGGCAGAGTCAAAGGCCGAAACGGCTTCGGCGACCGCCGCGAAACGGCCGGAGTCGCTGTCTCGCCGGCGTCGGCCGGCTTGGCGCTCGCCGCTGACTCGGCGGATCCTGGCACTTAACATGCTGGTGCTGCTGATCCCGGTACTCGGGCTGCTGCATCTCGACCAGTATCGACAGTCGCTGATCGATTCTGAACTGAAGGCGCTTCAGGTCCAGGCCGAGACCTTCGCACTGGCCATCGGCTCGGCCGCCGTGGTGGACACGGCGAGCGGCGAGCAGCAGCTGTTGGAGGACGCAACCCGCCAGACCGTGCGGCTCCTCGTGGCCGGCACCACGCTGCGCGCGCGGATATTCGACCGCGCCGGACGCCTGACGGCCGACTCCTTCCTGCTGATGGGGCCTGGGGGGCAGGTCAAGGTCACCGAACTGCCGCCTTTGGAGACGGGCAACGGTCTGGTCCGCTGGATCGACGATCTCTACAACACCGTGATCTATGGGCTGCCCGGCGATCACGGACTGCCGCCCTACCGCGAACCGCTCAGCCAGAGCGCCAGCGACTACGCCGAGGTTGTCGCCGCCCTCGCCGGCGATGCGGCGGGCCGGGTGCGAGCCGGCGAAGACCGCCGCATCGTCCTCTCCCTGGCGGTGCCTGTTCAACGCTATCGCCAAGTGCTGGGCGCGCTCATGCTTACCAAGGACGGCGACAGCGTCGATCGGGCCGTGCGAGACCGCCGCCACGACATTCTGCTGGTGTTCGGAATCGCTCTCGCGGTGACGGTCCTGCTCTCGCTCTACCTCGCACGTACCATCGCCCTACCGATCCGACGCCTGGCCGAGGCGGCCGACCGGGTGCGCGGCGGCAGCAGCGGCCGGCAACGGGACGGACGGGGTCAACGCGGCTTCATCACAAGCTTGAGTCGCCGGCACGATGAAATCGGCGATCTGGCTCAGGCGCTGCAGCAGATGACGGACGCCCTGAACACGCGTATGCAAGCAATCGAGGGCTTTGCGGCAGATGTCGCGCATGAGATCAAGAACCCCCTGACCAGCCTGCGCAGTGCCGTGGAAACGGCCGCCAGGATCGAGGACTCCAAACAGCAGAAGAAGCTGATGTCGATCATCGTCGACGACGTGCAGCGGCTCGACCGCCTGATCAGCGACATCTCCGACGCCTCGCGCCTAGATGCCGAACTGGCGCGCGCGGATGCCGAGGAGGTCGACGTCGCCAACCTGTTGGGGACCCTGGCCGACGTCTACCGCTCAGTTGGGGAGGAGCGCGAGATCAAGATCCTCTGCAACACCGAGACTGGCCAACGCCTGCGCGTTCAGGGCCTGGAGGGGCGCCTGGGTCAGGTCTTCCGGAACCTCCTGTCCAATGCGATTTCCTTCTCGCCATCCGGTGGCACCATCCGACTACAGGCCCGGCGCGACAACCGCTCCCGCGCCGAAGGCGGCGATTGGATCGCAATCTCGGTCAGCGACGCAGGTCCCGGACTGCCCCAGGACAAGCTGGACGCCATCTTCGACCGCTTCTACAGCGAACGGCCCGAGGGAGAAAAGTTCGGTACCCACTCCGGCCTCGGGTTGTCGATCTCCAAGCAAATCGTGGACGCCCATGGCGGGGTCATCTATGCCGAAAACCGTTTCGAGGCCGGTGAAGTCGTCGGCGCCCGTTTCACCGTGCGCCTGCCAGCCGCCTGACACCCGAGCGGGATACGGATAGTCATGCCGGAGCAAACCCGAGGATGAGCGGTTTCCCCGATCAAGAGCTTCTGCACGCCACGGCGGTGGAGCTGGATACGCCCGACGGTCCCATCGGGATACTGCTGCGGGGCCCCAGCGGCAGCGGCAAGTCGGATCTGGCCTTGCGCATGATCGACGACGGCGCGCGTCTGGTGGCAGACGATCAGACTCAACTGACCTGTGACGGCCTGCGAGTCCTCGCCCGGGCGCCGACGCAACTCGAAGGTACGCTGGAGGTGCGCGGTGTCGGCCTTGCCGGGGTTCCCAACGCGGCGGAGACCGAAGTTCGTCTGGTGGTCGAGCTGACCGGCGGCCAGACCGACCGCCTGCCCGAGGAACACTCGGTCCTGCTCCTCGGTCAGCCCGTGGCTGCGCTCCATCTCGATGCGCGCCAGCCTTCGGCTCCGGCCAAGCTTCGGCTTGCAGCACGCAGCCGCGCCTCCGCCCTCGGCAGGCCGCCAGTTACAGGCATGAGCAGCTCCAAGGAATCGCAAGCCCTGCCGGTGGTCGTGGTCACCGGGCTGTCCGGCGCCGGCCGCACCACGGCCCTCAAGCTTCTGGAAGACATCGGCTACGAAGCGATCGACAATCTGCCGCTCAAGCTGCTCGGCCCTGCCGTCCTGGCCGGCCACCTCGACCAGCCGGTCGCGCTGGGTGCGGACATCCGTAATCGCGACTTCGCCGCGCAGCCCTTTCTGGAGCAACTCGACGCCCTGATCGCAGAACCGGCGCTGGCCGTGAAGCTCGTGTTCATGGACTGCGCCGACGACGTGCTGCAGCGCCGCTTCACCGAGACACGGCGGCGACACCCCCTGGCACAGGAGCGTCCCTTGGCAGACGGTCTCGCGGCCGAGCGGACGATGACCGCCCCACTCAAGGAACGCGCCGATCTGGTCATCGATACCTCCAATCTGGCGGTTCCCGACTTTCGCAAGCTGCTGACCGGCCACTTCGGCCTGGGTAACGATGGATTGGTGGTCTTCGTGACCTCCTTTTCCTTCCGCCAGGGGCTGCCGCGCGAGGCCGACCTAGTTATGGACGTCCGCTTCCTGCGGAACCCCCACTACGTCGAGGCGCTGCGGCCGCTGACAGGGCGCGATTCTCAGGTCGCCGCCTACGTGGCCAGCGATCCTGCCTTCCCCGGCTTCTTCGAAACCCTGACGGATCTGATCGAACCGCTGCTCCCCCGTTACGAGGCCGAAGGCAAGAGCTATCTGACGATCGCCATCGGCTGCACTGGCGGAAAACATCGCTCAGTGGCGACGGCGGAGAAGCTGGCGGCCTGGCTAACGGCCCAGGGCCGCGACGTCACGGTCGGCCATCGCGACATGCCCCGGACCTGAAAGCCCGGACCTGAAAACCCGGACGTAGGGACAGACAGACTTCGGTCGTGGCGAAGCCGCGCAGAGGCCAAGAACGAGGGCCTGTGCGAGCTTTTGGGGTGAGCCTTTGGAAAAGGTCGCGGAGCCCCTAACTTGCGCCAAGTCCCTTTTTCTGGAGAACAGGTGGTTCCACCCAGTCGGAAAAGCGTCTAGCCTCCCGCTCCCACTTTTAGGGCTGTCTTGCCGATGATCGGTCTTCTTTTGGTTACCCACGGCCGCCTGGCCCAGGAGTTCATCTCCGCCATGGAGCACGTGGTCGGGCCTCAGCCGAAGGTCGCGGCGGTCTGTATCGGACCGGACGACGACATGGAGGCACGGCGGAGCGAGATCATCGCGCAGGTCAAGGCCTGCGATACAGGCGACGGCGTAGTGATCTTGACGGATATGTTCGGCGGGACGCCCTCCAACCTAGCGATCTCGGTCATGGATCAAGCCAAGGTGGAGGTCATCGCCGGGGCCAACCTGCCCATGCTGATCAAGCTGGCCAGCGTACGTCAGACCGCGAGCCTGGCCTCAGCCGTCGCTCAGGCGCAGGAGGCAGGGCGCAAGTACATCAACGTCGCTTCCCAACTTCTGGCGGGCGAGGCCGTACGCTGAAAAGGGCCCGAGCATGAGCGATACGGCGCCCTGCGCCCCCCAAACGGGCCGACCTGGCGCCGAGATGGACGTCACCATCGCGAATCAGCGCGGACTGCACGCACGCGCCGCCGCCAAGTTCGTTAAGCTGGCCAGCAGTTTCGATGCCGAGGTGTTGGTCACGAAGGGGTCGAACTCCGTATCGGGTTCTTCTATCATGGGTTTGATGATGCTGGCCGCCGCACCCGGCTGCCGCATCCAGGTGGCGGCCAGCGGGCCGGACGCCGAAGCCGCGGTGAAGGCTCTGGCCGAGCTGGTCGAACGCAAGTTCGATGAAGACTGAACCACGCAAAACGCACGTCGCTAAACGAACCCCAAAGGCCGAAAACAAAGAGCGCGTCTTCGAAGGACTGGGGGTTTCGCCCGGGGTCGCCATAGGACCGGCCCACCCACGCGAAGGCGAGGTCGCGCGCGTCCCGGAATACAGCGTCGCCGCCGCAAAGGTCGAGGCGGAGATCGAGCGCCTCGAAAAGGCGATCGCCAAAGCGGTCCGTCAGCTCGAAAAGATCAGGCGTAAGTCCGCAGGCTTCCACGGTGCCTCAGGGGAAGAACTGGGCTTCCTTCTAGAGGCGCATCTGCAGATGCTATCCTCGCGTCGACTGCGCGAGGGGGTCATCGCGCGCATCGCCAAACGCCTGAATGCCGAAGCGGCGGTCGCTCGGGAGATCGAGGCGATCGCCGAGGCCTTTTCGGAACTGGACGACGCCTATCTTCGCAGTCGCGCCAGTGAGATCCGAGAGGTGGGCCAGCGGATCCTGCGCAATCTGAATCAGCGTGGCTTCAGCGGCTTCGGCGATCTGAACGTCAGCAGCGTCGTGGTGGCCGAGGAAATCACCCCGGCCGACACGGCCTTGATGGATCCGGCGAAGGTGGCCGGTTTCGCCTGCGCTCTCGGGGGCGCGGAGGGCCATACCGCGATCATGGCCCGTTCCCTGGGCTTGCCGGCGGTTCTGGGCGCGGCGGGTATCGTCGCTGGTGTCGAGCCCGGTAGCCCGATCATTGTCGATGGCACCGAAGGCCTGGTGATCGTCAATCCGACGAAGAAGCGTCTTACCGCCTACCGAAAGCGCCAGGCCGAGCAAGCCAAGGAAGTCAAAGCGCTCAATCGCTTGCGCAAGCTGCCGGCCGAAACCAGGGACGGCACCCGCGTTCAGTTGCAGGCCAATCTGGAGCTGCCTCGGGAAGTCGGTCAGGCGACGGCCGTTGGCGCCGAAGGCGTCGGCCTGCTGCGCACCGAGTTCCTCTACATGAACCGCAACGACCTTCCCGACGAAAACGAGCAGACGGAAGTTCTCAGCGACATGGTGGCCGGGCTGGCCGGCAAGGCAGTGACCATCCGCACGCTCGACATCGGTGGCGAGAAACTGGCCTCCGCCCTCGGTGGGCGCCTGGGAGCCTGCGCCAATCCCGCGCTGGGGGTCCGTGCCATCCGCCTTTCGCTGCGGGCACCGGAGCTGCTGGAGACTCAGTTCGCGGCGATCCTGCGCACGGGCGCGGCCGGGCCGATCCGCATCCTGCTGCCGCTGATCACCAGCGTGGAGGAGCTGCGCGAGGCGCGCGCCATACTTCTGAAGGTCTGGCGCCGCCTAAAGCGCCGCAAGGTTCGCATGGCCAAGACGTTGCCGCCGCTTGGCGTGATGATCGAGGTACCGGGCGCCGCACTGTCCGCCGACGCCCTAGCACGTGAGGCCGACTTCTTCGCCGTCGGCACCAACGACCTGATCATGTACACGCTCGCGATCGATCGCAGCGAGGAGCAGGTCGCACATCTCTATAACCCCCTGCATCCGGCCGTGTTTCGGCTGATCCACTTTGCCGTCGATGCCGGGTTGCGGGCCGGCAAAAGCGTCTCGGTCTGTGGCGAGATTGCCGGCGACCCGCGCTACACGCCGCTGCTCATCGGTCTGGGCGTGCGCGAACTCTCCATGGGCCCGAAAGCCTTGGCCAGGGTGAAAGACCGGGTACGGCGGCTGGACTCGGCCGCCGCGGCGCGTCTGGCAAGCGAGATTTCGATGTTGAGCGACGCTGCCGAGATCGCTCGCTTGCTCGACTTCTTCAATGAACGCCTCTAGCAACCATCTGATTTACAAAAAAAAGCGGGCGGCAATCGCCGCCCGCCCAGATCGTTTTGCACTTGGCCAAATACTGCAGCTGGCCACTGCCGCAGGCGACAGTAAGTGCCTAGGGTTCGAGCCCTAGTGGGTGGTACCGGCACCGTGGTTGTGGCCACCCGTCTCGCTGCCAATGGCTTCGATTGAGACCTCGACGGTCACCTCGCCAGCCTGCTCGAACGTCAGGGTCATCGGGAAGGACTCACCAGCGGCGAGCGGCTGCTTGAGCCCGATGAGCATAACGTGCAGACCGCCGGGCTCCAGCACGGAGGGCGTGCCGGGATCGATTTCGATGGCCTCGATCTGACGCATCCGCATCACGCCGTCGTCCATCAGGTGCGTGTGTAGCTCGACCGATTCGGCCACGTCGGACGACGCGGAGATCAGGCGGTCGGTTTCACTCCCCTCATTGGTCAGAACCATATAGGCCGCACCGGCCTTGGCCATGCCGATCGAAGCACGCGCCCAGGGGTGGTCGATGTGGATCGCACCGGCCTTAAAGTCGTGCGCGATTGCGGTGGCGGTCGCCAAGGCCAGCAGGCAGAAGCCCGCAACGAATTCTTTCATCTCTTCACTCCAGTTTCTTGAACGGTCTACAGGGAGGGAACGGCGTCCTTTCCGACCAGACCGGTAGGATTGTTCTTTTGACGATGGGGTCGATTTCTCGCTGAGAAGCCGCCCGCGACAGCCGCGGGCAACAGCTTTCTTCCGCGCTTTTCTCAGGCGATGGCCGGCGGTGCCCGTGCCGGCGGCGCGGCGGCGCCGGACCAGGAGACGGGCAAGGGGGTCCGTCCGGGGCGGGACAGGACCTGCGGCGTCGCCCAGGACAGCCGATGGAAGAGCGGCTCGGGCAGAACGGCGCTGGCTGATGCCAGACTGCAGAAGGGACAAGACGGCCTAGTCGCATCCGGGTCGCCCGGCAAGGGCTCGAAACCCTCCGGCGTCCAGACCAACCTTTTGATGCCATCGGGCGAACAGATAACGATCACCGGCCCGTCCGGCCGTTCGGCAGCCGTCGCAGCCAGGGCCACGCCAGCAGTCGCTTGCGCCGCCAGGTTGACGAGCAAGGCAAGACCGCAGAGCCAGGCGGCGGTTTGGTGAAGTCGCCGAATCATCGTTGCTACACTACAGAAACGGGTCACGGCCACAAGGCGCTCTCCACGCACATCGGCCGCGACCTTTTCGCGCCGGTTGCGAAGCCGCCACGAGGTTGCGCAGGTCTCGCGGGTGCGCCCGACGGCAAGAGAGGGTCTGCCAAGCCGGTGCACTGGCCGTTTAGGCTGGAAATAGAAAGTACGTTATATCATAACGTTCGCCCGTTCTCGTTCCAGGAGCCTCCCCGATGGTCAACCGACTGCTCGCCCTGCTTCCGTCGACCGCCGCCTTGCTGCTGTCTTCAGCTACTCTGGCTCAGACACCGCCGGAGGTCTCGGTTTCGATCAAGCCCCTTCACTCTCTCGTATCGGCGGTGATGGAGGGCGTTCAGTCGCCCCACCTGATCGTGGATGGCGGAGGCTCTCCCCATACCTACAGTCTGCGGCCATCGGATGCGGAAGCCCTGGCGGAAGCCGATGCCGTCTTCTGGATCGGGCCGGACCTCGAGACATTCCTGATCGGGCCGATTGAGGGACTCGCACCGGACGCACGTCGGGTCGCATTGCAGGACATCGACGGTCTCGAAAGGCTACCACTTCGCGAAGGCGGCACCTTCGAGGCACATGTTCATGATGATCACGGGCACGGGGACGATCATGACCATGATCACGGACATGACCACGATCACGGACATGATCACGACCATGGGCATGACCACGACCATGGGCACGACCACGACCATGGGCACGACCACGACCATGGGCATGACCACGATCATGGACATGGGCACGGGCACGGGCACGGGCACGGCGCCTTCGACGCGCACTACTGGCTCGACCCGGAAAACGCACAACGCTTCGTCCGTCACATCGCCACGGTCTTAAGTGAGATTGATCCGCACCACGCCGAGAGCTACCAGCAGAATGCAGCCGAGACCGAAGCCCGGCTTACAAGCCTTACGGAAGATATGCGGGCCACGCTGGCACCGGTTGCGGATGAACCTTTCATCGTTTTTCACGACGCCTACAGATATCTGGAAGACCGCTTCGGCCTGAACACCGTCGGGTCGATCACCGTATCGCCAGAGCAGAGCCCCAGTGCGAGGCGGATTGCGGAAATCCGGGACAAGATCGCCGAACTCGGTGCCACCTGTATCTTTGCCGAGCCACAGTTCGAATCACGCCTGGTCGCAATCCTGGTCGAGGAAACGCCCGCGCGTGCTGGCGTTCTCGATCCGCTCGGCGCGGATATACCGAACGGTTCCGACCTTTACTTCGATCTGATGCGGTTCAATGCGGAGGCGCTACGCGGCTGTCTCCAGCAGAGTTCCTGAGGATCGCCTTCGCCGGAGCGCGATGGGGTCTGTGACGCGGAAGCCTCGCGGTTGTCCCCGGCCGCAGCTTGCCGGCCGGGGGCGATACTGCTATCTCCCCCGCATGCCGTAAGGCTTTTGCCGAAGATCCCGAACCTCTCCTGCAACGCGCCCCGTGCAAACGCCCGGGGTCACCGATCGAAGGACTTCTCTCCAATGGCCGAATTCACCGACTACAAGGTCAAAGACCTCTCGCTGGCCGATTGGGGCCGTAAGGAGATCGAGATCGCCGAGACGGAGATGCCCGGTCTGATGGCGTTGCGCGAGGAGTACGGCGCCTCCAAGCCGCTGAAGGGCGCGCGCATCGCCGGCTGTCTGCACATGACCATCCAGACCGCCGTGTTGATCGAAACGCTGATCGAACTGGGCGCCGAGGTGCGCTGGTCGTCCTGCAACATCTTCTCCACGCAGGACCAAGCCGCCGCTGCAATCGCGGCTGCAGGAATTCCCGTCTTCGCCTGGAAGGGCATGAGCGAGGAGGAGTTCTGGTGGGCGATCGAGCAGACGGTCACCGGGCCGGACGGCTGGAAAATCAACATGGTCCTGGACGACGGGGGAGATCTGACGCAGCTGCTGCACAAGGACGAGTATGCGCCCTTGATGGCCGAGGTGCGCGGCATCTCCGAGGAGACCACGACCGGCGTGATCCGCCTTTATCAAATGGCCAAGGCAGGCACGCTGAAGGCGCCGGCGATCAACGTCAACGACTCCGTCACCAAGTCCAAGTTCGACAACAAGTACGGCTGCCGTGAGTCTCTGGTCGACGCCATCCGGCGCGGGACCGACGTCATGATGGCCGGCAAGGTTGCCATGGTCTGCGGGTTTGGCGATGTCGGCAAAGGTTCGGCGGATTCCCTGCGAAACGCGGGGTGCCGCGTGATGGTCAGCGAAGTCGATCCGATCTGCGCTCTGCAGGCGGCGATGGAAGGCTACGAAGTGGTGACCATGGAGCAGGCTGCGCCGCGGGCGGATCTCTTCGTAACAGCCACCGGCAACAAGGACGTGATCACCGTCGACCATATGCGCGCGATGAAGGACCGCGCCATCGTTTGCAATATCGGCCACTTCGATACCGAGATTCAGATCGAGGGGCTGCGGAACATGAAGTGGGACAACGTCAAGCCGCAGGTCGATCAGGTCGAGTTCCCCGACGGCAAGAAGATCATTCTGCTGTCGGAAGGCCGGCTGGTGAATCTGGGCAATGCCACGGGCCATCCGAGCTTCGTCATGTCCGCCAGCTTCACCAATCAGGTGCTGGCGCAGATCGAACTCTGGACCAACGCCGACAATTACCAGCGGCAGGTCTACGTGCTGCCCAAGAGGCTCGACGAGAAGGTCGCAGAACTCCATCTCGCCAAGGTCGGGGCCCATTTGACGAAGCTTTCGTCCGACCAGGCCGAATACATCGGCGTAGAGACCGAGGGACCGTTCAAGGGCGAGGCTTATCGCTACTAGAACGCGACTCTGTTCGACGGAAGCGACGTCGCTTCCGTCGAACAGGTGGCCCGCACTCCAAACCCGTGGCGATAGCGCCACGCGAACCCCATAACTGTGGGGCACATCACCGCCTATTCGCCGGCAAACGACGGTCAGCGTCCGCTTGCTTGATGACGGAATCTGACCGTAGACTCCAATTTGCGTAAAAGTGCGCTCTAAGGGGGGACGGTAGGGCCGAACCAACGGCGTTAGTTTCGGTGCGGTTTCTATCGTTGAGACGGTATGGCTCCGGCCTGGATTGCAGCGTTGGCCTGCATGATTCTGGTTTGCTTGGCCGGGGTCGTAACTCTTCGTGCCCGGCGCAAATCGGCCGAAAGCGCCGCAGCTGAAGCAACCGCACAGACCGCCCTCGCGCAAGCGAGGTCCGAGCTTCAGGAAATGCGCGACAGGGCTGAGCGCGGTCTGGCCGAGCACCATGACGAGAGCCGCCGACGCGAATCCGCAGAGGTCGAGCGTGACAATCTCTACAGCCTCCTCAACGGCTTGCCACGGCCGGTCTGGTGGCGCAGCGGCGATCTCTCCCTTCTCCACGCCAACGACGCTTACCTGGCCGCTGTAGGACAGAGCCGCGACCAGGCTCTGGCGAGCAACGCGGAGTTGGTGGACGCCGACGATCGCGAAGCGGCGCGCGCGCTGGCGCGTGCAGCTCTGGCCAGTCAGGAAAGCTCGTCCCAAGCCTTCCATGTGGTCGCCGGCGGACGCCGCGTCCTTCTGGAGATTACCGAGACCCCCTTGGCCGACGGGACGCTGGTGGGACATGCACGCGATCTGACGGCGGTAGAGGAGCTGCGTGCGGAGCTCGCACGCCATAGCCGTGCGCAAAGCGACGTGCTGGAGAACATCAACGTCGGGATCGCG
The DNA here is from genome assembly GCF_965226985.1 of Algihabitans sp. Lineage (GTDB taxonomy): Bacteria > Pseudomonadota > Alphaproteobacteria > Kiloniellales > DSM-21159 > Algihabitans. Next base: position 4,116,613 of record NZ_OZ245712.1, on the reverse strand, counting down.
GTGCTTGGCCCCGACATGCACCTGACCTTCTACAACCAGGCCTATTCGCGCCTATGGCAACTGAACGAGGCCTTTCTCGCGAGTGAGCCGCATATCACGGAGGTCTGGGACCGTCTTCGTGCGGCCCGCCGGCTGCCGGAGCAAGCCGACTTCGGCGAATTCAAGTCGCAGCAACTGCGCAGTTTCCAGCGGGTGATCGAACCGGTGGAGGAGCTGATGCACCTCCCGGACGGCACCACTCTTCGCTTCGTCATAAACCCGCACCCCTTCGGCGGCGTGCTGCTGACCTACGAGGACGTGACCGATACGCTGCGCCTCGAACGGACCTACAATACGCTGCTGGAAGTCCAGAGGGAGACGCTGGATAATCTGTTCGAAGGCGTCGCCGTCTATGGCGCCGACGGTCGTCTCAAGCTCTATAATCCCGCTTTCGCCCAGATCTGGGACTTGCCGACGGCGCTCCTGGATACCCATCCGCATGTCCGCGAGATCGTTCAGCGCACCAGAGACTTCTACGACGTCGACGACACCGTCTGGAACAGGCTGATGGAACAGATGGTCGTGGCCAGTACCGAGCCACGCGAAGCCAGCGGGCGGCTGGAACGCGCCAACGGAACGCAGCTTGACTGGACCCAGGTGATGTTGCCCGACGGAGCGAGCCTCTTCACCTACGTCGACGTCACCGATTCTACCCGGGTCGAGAGGGCTCTGCGCGAGCGGAACGAGGCCTTGGAGACCACCGACCGGTTGAAGTCCGAGTTCATCGCCAACATTTCCTACGAACTGCGGACCCCCCTCAATGCGATCATCGGCTTCGCGGAAATCCTGGAAAACCAGTACTTCGGCCCGCTGAGCGAACGTCAGCGCGAGTACAGTCACGCCATCGTCGACTCGTCCCAGCGGCTGATCGCGCTGATCAACGATATTCTCGATCTGGCATCGATCGAAGCGGGCTACCTGATCCTCGAACGCTCGCCGGTCTCCGTGCCCGATCTCTTGACCGACGTCGGCGGCCTGGTTCGCGAACGGGTCCGCAGCGCCGGTCTGGAGCTTTCCGTCGACTGCCCGGCGGACTTCGGTTCTCTACTCTGCGACCAGCGCCGCGTCGTACAGGCGCTTTTCAATCTGCTGTCCAACGCGATCAAGTTCACACCGGAAGGCGGCTCTATTCGTTTGAGTGCGGCACGCCTGCCAGGCGAGGTGCTGCTTTCGGTATCGGACACCGGAGCCGGTATCCCCATGCAGGACCAGAAGCGGGTTTTCGGCAAGTTCGAACGCGGCAAAACCCAGGCTGAGCGACACGTTGGCGTCGGCCTCGGTCTTTCTCTGGTCAAATCCTTGGTCGAGCTGCACGGCGGACGGGTCGAACTGCATTCGTCGGCAGGTGCCGGGACGCAAGTGACCTGCCGCTTGCCGGACCTGAGCGCTTCCGCGGAAACGAAAGTCGCGGTGTTGCGCCAGCCCCCCGCTACACCGCGCGCCAAGTCGGGCGAGTAGCGGGCCGGAACGCCCTATTCCCTCGGACCGTTCGCGAAATGATCTCAGGCAGCGCTGTCGCGCTGGTCGTCACCCGGCAGGCCCTTGGTGGTCGAGTACTCCCAATGCAGAGCCTCGCCAGGGTGAACGAGTGCGTAGATCGCATGAGCCGCCATCGCGGCCTCGGAAAAACCGCAGAGGATCAGTTTCAGTTTGTTGGGATAGGCAGCGACATCGCCGATGGCAAAGACGCCCGGCACCGAAGTGACGCAACTCCCGGGATCGACCTGGACATGGCTACGCTCCAAGTCGAGCCCCCAATCGGCAATCGGACCGAGGTTCATGGAGAGGCCGTAGAAGGGCAGGAGAGCGTCGGCTTCCAACCTGCGCTCCTTGCCGTCCAGATCACGCACGACCACTGCCGACAGCTTCTCTCCGTCGCCGTCCAGCCTGTGCAACTGGTAAGGCACCACCAGCTCGACTCCGCTATCGGGCGCGGCGGCCAGGGCATTCAGCTTGGCCACACTGTCGGGCGCGGCGCGGAACTTCGCACGGCGATGCACCACCGCGACGGACCGCGCGACCGGCGCCAGGTTGAGCGCCCAGTCCAGCGCCGAGTCGCCGCCGCCAGCAATCACCAAGCGCTTGTCCCGGAAGGCTTCGGGCTTCGGCACCATGTACTGCACCGCCCCGCTCGCTTCGTAACCTTCAAGCCCCTCCAGAGGCGGACGGTTCGGCCCGAAGGCGCCGACGCCGGCGGCAATCACGACCGCCGTCGCCTCGATCGTCACGCGCTTGGAGGTGGTCAAACGCCACCGCCCCTCGGAGGTCCGCTCGAGCGTCTCGACTTGTTGACCGAGGTGATAGCTGGGATCAAAGGGCGCGGCCTGCTCCGCCAGCTTTTCGATCAGGTCGTAGGCCATCACTTCAGGGTAGCCGGGGATGTCGTAGATCGGCTTTTCGGGATAAAGCGCAGCGCATTGGCCGCCAATCGCGTCCAGCGCATCGACGACCGCCGCGCGCATCTTCAACATGCCGAGTTCGAAGACGGCAAAGAGACCTACGGGTCCCGCACCGACGATCGCCACGTCGACATCGTGGATGGCGCCGTTTGCACCTTGGGTCACGTGAGGGGTCTGGGTCATGAAAAGACGCGGTCGGTGGAGAGGGAGAAGAGGCTCAGTCTCTCGCTACATGGCAGGCTGTCCGGGCAATGGCAAGGTTGCGCCCGGCTGGACGCGTGCGCGGCGGCGCGTGTACAAGGCAGCCGCATGGAATTGCCGGCCACAGATCCAACCTGCCTTGAGGTAGCGCTTCCGAACGAAGCGGCTACGGCCGCCTTGGCGGCGCGCTTGGCGCCCCTTCTTCGAACCGGGGACCTGGTGGCGTTAAGTGGCGGTCTAGGCGCCGGAAAGACCGCCTTCTGCAGGGCCTTGATCAACACCCTGCCGGGTTCGCAGGAAGACGTGCCCAGTCCGACCTTTACCCTAGTTCAGGTCTACGAGCGTGGCGACCGGCAAGTCTGGCATTTCGATCTCTACCGCTTGGAGAACCCCGAAGACGTTTGGGAACTCGGACTCGACGATGCCCTGGCGGAAGGCATCAGCCTGATCGAATGGCCCGAGCGTCTCGAAACAGGACTGCGCGCCGAGCGGCTCGACCTTCATCTTGCCATGGGACCGACCGACGACCGGTCCCGCCTCGCAACCTTGCGGGGCTGCGGAAGTTGGGCAGAACGGCTGACGGCGAACGCAGGAGAGCTGAGTCAGACATGACAGCCGATCGGCGAGCAACGCGCTTGGAGCACTTCCTGATCGAACAGGGCTGGCATCCCGACGATCGCGCCACCCTGGCGGCCGACGCCTCCTTCCGGCGGTACGACCGCTTGCGTCGAGGCGCTGAGACCGCCGTCCTGATGGACGCTCCGCCGGACAAGGAAAGGCCGGCCGCCTTTGTCAGGATCGCGCGATTGCTGCAGGCCTTCGGCCTTTCGGCACCGAAAATCCTCGCGGCAGACGAAGCCGAGGGTTTCGTCCTGCTGGAAGACTTCGGCGACCGGACTTTCACAGTCGCCCTGGCCGAAGGGGCCGAGGAGTTACCGCTCTATCTGAAGGCAGTGGAAACGCTCGCGACCCTGCAAGGGCGTTGGCAACCCGGCACGACGACGGAGATAGAGGCCTACGGGGCCGAAGAGTTGCTGCGCGAAGTGCGGCTGCTGACCGACTGGACTTGGCCGGCCCTCTCCGTATCCGGGCTGCAGCCTGATGCCGTAAACGCCTACGAGGCGGCGTGGCGCGAGGTTTTTGTCAGGCTCGAGGCATTGCCCTCGACGCTCGTGCTCCGCGACTTCCATGTCGACAACCTGATGGAGCTGTCTGGACGCGAGGGTCCCGATGCGGTCGGACTGCTGGACTTCCAGGACGCCCTGATCGGTCATCCCGCCTACGACCTCGTGTCTCTTCTGGAAGACGCGCGCCGCGACATCGAACCCGAAACGGTAGACGCGTCGCTGGAAGCCTACTTCGCCGCCTTGCCGGCCCTTGACAGCCCCGCCTTTCGCGACGGATACGCGATCCTGGGCGCCCAGCGCGCCGCCAAGATCATTGGGATCTTTACCCGCCTGGACCGGCGGGACGGGAAGCCGAACTACCTGCGTCACGTCCCGCGCACCTGGCGCCATCTGAACCGTAGTCTCGCGCATCCGGCTCTGACCCCCGTCGCGGCGTGGTTCGCTGCCCACTGGCCGGAGAACCTGCGCCTGTCCCCCGCACCGCAAGAGGCCGCCTGATGACTTTGACCCGCGCGATGGTGCTCGCCGCCGGCCGCGGCGAGCGAATGCGCCCGCTGACCGAGACGACGCCCAAGCCGCTGATCGCCGTACACGGCGTGCCGATGATCGACCGGATCCTGGCGCGCCTCGCGGCCGCGAGAATCGAGAAGGCGGTCGTGAATCTGCATCATCTCGGCGGCAAACTCAGAAGCCACCTCTCCGACTGCCCTGCCCCTCCGCTTGTCTTCAGCGATGAGCCTGAGCTGCTGGAGACCGGCGGCGGCGTTAAGAAGGCCTTGCCGGAGCTGGGACCCGCGCCCTTCTTCGTCTGTAACGGAGATGTCGTCTGGCTGGACGGCTACCAGCCGACCCTGGAGCGCTTGAGAAGCTACTGGGACCCGGAGCGAATGGATGTCCTGCTGCTGCTGCAGCCGAGCCCCGTCGCCGTCGGCTACGACGGACCGGGAGATTTCGTGATGGATCCTCAGGGTCGCCTGCGCCGACGCCGAGAGAGAGAGATCGCTCCCTTTACCTTCGCCGGGGTTCAGGTGCTGAAGCCCGAGCTCTTCGCCACGACGCCGGACGGTCCCTTCTCGCTCAATCTGATCTACGATCGGGCCATCGAACGCGAGCGGCTCTACGGCCTGCGGCATGACGGGGCCTGGTATCATGTCGGAAGACCCGAAGACCTCGAACGCGCGGAGCTGGAGCTCCGCTCCGAACTGGGCGGTGGTCGCGAGGAGCGGATGGCCGCTCAGGAGTAGCCTAGAGCGCGATCGTCTGAGGGTCGGATGGCCGACGCGAGTCCACCTCAGACGATCCTGCTCTAGCCGCGACAGGTCGAAAGGATCCGCAAGTCGTTGCAGGCAGAAACGCCGAAGGTCTACAGCATCGATCCCGAGGTCGGATTCCTCGATGCGCTCGCACGCGGGCTCCTGGCCCGCTGCAGCGACCCTCTGGACCTCTCCAGAATTCAGATCCTGCTTCCGACGCGCCGCGCCGGGCGTGCCTTGGCCGAAGCCTTTCTGCGGGTGTCGGAAGGGCAGGCACTTCTGCTCCCGCGCATCCAACCGCTGGGTGAGGTCGATGCAGACGAACTGCTGATCGCCGGCGAGCCGGCGGGATCCAACAGTGCCTTCGGCGGTGCCGTTTTCGGCGACGGCCTGCCGGACCTGCGCCCCGAGCTCCCCGAAATCGCCCGCCAGCTTCTGCTTGCCCGACTGGTGCTGCGCTGGTCGGAGCAACGCGGCGATGGAGGGGCACCGGCCGAGGATCAGGCCATCCGCCTGGCCGGCGAACTGGCTCGCCTGATCGACTCGGTCGAGACCGAGGGACTGGACTTTGCGGATCTGGACCGCCTCGTTCCGGACGACTACGCCGTTCACTGGCAAAAAACCTTGGATTTCCTGAGAATCATCACCGAGCACTGGCCCCGAATTCAACAGGATCTAGGCACACTCGGCGCCGCCGAACGCCGGCGTAGGCTGTTGGAAGCCCAGGCAGCGGCCTGGCAGGCGGAGCCGCCGCAAGGTCCGGTCGTCGCCGCCGGCTCGACGGGCTCCATTCCCGCTACGGCCGACTTGCTCAAGGTCGTTGCCGGCTTGCCGAATGGCGCCGTCGTCCTGCCGGGTCTGGATCGCGAGATGCCCGAGGCGGCCTGGGCCGAGGTTCTGGAGGCGCCTAGCCATCCACAGCATACCCTTGCCCGTCTGCTACGCCGTCTGGAGATCGATCGGCGCGACGTGGCCGCCTGGCCTGCCTCGGTCGCGACGCCGCCGGCAAAGGCCGCGACACAACGCCGACAGCTGCTCGCCAAGGCCCTTTGGCCGGCGGCCGCCACGGCCGGCTGGAGCGAGCCGGCAGAAGATCTGTCTCGGCAAGAGGCGATACAGGCCCTGGAGGGTCTGCGGCGGATCGACTGTCCGGACCCCGGCACAGAGGCTACCACCGTGGCCCTGCTGCTACGCGAGACGCTGGACACACCTGGCAAAAGAGCCGCCTTGATCACACCCGACAGATCGCTTGCGCGACGGGTTGCGACGGAGCTGCGGCGCTGGGGACTGGAGGTGGACGACTCGGCCGGTCGACCGCTCGCCACCACGCCGCCGGGCGCTTTCCTACGCTTGACCGCCCAGATGGTCGCGGAGCAGCTGGCGCCCCTGCCCCTGCTCGCCGCCTTAAAGCATCCGCTCGCGGCCGGCGGCGAGGATCTGGCGCAGTTTCGAGCCAAGGTCCGCCGGCTGGAGGTCGCCGTTCTGCGCGGGCCGCGCCCGCCCGCCGGCTTCGAGGGGTTGCTGACGGCGGCGCGCGCCGAACCGAACGGCCGGAGCTTAGTGCCCTGGCTGCAGGGCCTCGCCGCCATGGCCCGAAGCTTTGCGACGCGGCTGAGCGAGCGCGCTGGAGGTCTCGCGCAAACGGCGGAAGCCCACGTCGCCTTCGCCGAGGCCTTGGCGACCAGCGACACCGAGGCCGGTGCCGCACGGCTCTGGCGCGGCGAGGCAGGTGAGGAGGCCGCTCTCTTCTTCGCCGAACTCCACGAAGCCGCCGCAACGGCAGGCGGCCTGACCGCCGTGCGCTATCTGGCCGTCCTGGAAGCGCTGATGGCCGGCCGAAGCGTTCGACGCCGCTACGGCGGACATCCGCGCCTAGCGATTCTCGGGCCGCTGGAGGCCAGGCTTCAGCAAGCCGACCGTCTGGTTCTGGCCGGCCTGAACGAGGGGATCTGGCCCGCCGAGACCGAGCCGGGGCCCTGGATGAGCCGACCGATGCGTGCCGACTTCGGACTGCCGCCGGTGGAGCGGAAAATCGGTCTCGCCGCCCACGACTTTGCTCAGGCAACCAGCGCACCCGAGGTGATCCTGACGCGCGCCGCGCGCGTCGAGGGTACACCGACCGTTCCCTCCCGCTGGCTACTGCGGCTGGACGCTCTGCGCGGCGTCCTGGGCGTACCAGGGGCACTGGGCGACGAAAGCGATCTCTGGACCGCGCGGGTTGCGGCCTTGGACGCCGCCGCCGCCTATCGGCCCTGCGACCCTCCTTCCCCAAAACCGCCGACCGCCGCCCGCCCGACCTCACTCTCCGTGACCCAGGTCGAGACCTGGATGCGGGACCCCTACGCGGTCTACGCCCGTCACGTTCTGGCGCTGAAGAAGCTGCCGGCCCTTGATGAAGAGCCCGGTGCGGCTGACAAGGGGCTGATCGTGCACGACGCTCTGGAGGCCTTCACGAAGACCTGGCCCGACACCCTGCCGGCGGATGCGGAGGCTCGGCTGCTCGACCACGGCCGCGACGTCTTCCAGCGCATTCGTCATCGCCCGACGCTCTTCGCCTTCTGGTGGCCGCGCTTCACGCGCATCGCCACCTGGGTGATCTCCCAGGAGGCGGAGCGTCGCCGGGATCTGACGGCTCTCTTGAGCGAGATCGAGGGCCGGATCGTCATCGGGGGCTTCGAACTCCGCGCGCGGGCCGATCGTATCGAACGCCTGACCGACGGCCGCTTGGCCCTGATCGACTACAAGACCGGTACGGCACCGAGCGCGAAGTCGCTGCGCCTCGGCTTCTCGCCGCAACTGCCGTTGGAAGCCGCCATTGCATTGGACGGCGGCTTCGAGGGGCTTGCGGCGGGAGAGGTCGGGGAGCTGGCCTTCTGGCGCTTGACGGGCGGGCAGCCTCCTGGCGAAGTCAAGACCGTCAAGCCAGGAAGGGATACCCCGCCGATCGCCGAACTGGCGCTCCAGGCCCGCAACGGTCTGACCGCCTTGATCCAACGCTTTCAGGATCCGAACACCCCCTACCACGCCCGACCGCGCCCAGACTGGGCACCGCGCTACAGCGACTACGAACATCTCGCGCGGGTCAAGGAATGGACGGCGGTGGAGGGCGAGGAGGGCTCATGACGCAAGAGCCTTCGGACAGCCTCTCCCTCGAAGCACAGCGAACCCGAAAGCTCCAGCAGGCTGGGCTGGCCCAAGCGCGGGCGAGCGATCCGGGCGCCAGCGTCTGGGTCTCGGCTTCGGCTGGCACCGGCAAGACCAAGGTCCTGACCGACAGGGTCCTGTCCCTGCTGCTTGCCGGCGCCGATCCCGCGCGCCTGCTTTGTCTGACCTTCACGCGCGCCGCGGCCGCCGAGATGCAAACCCGCCTCGCGCGTCGGCTGACTGCCTGGGTCGCCCTGCCGGAGCTCCAGCTGCGCGCGGAGGTGCAGGCACTGTCCGGCATCGCCCCGGACGCGCAGGCGCTGGCGCGGGTACGCACCCTCTTCGCGCGGGTGCTCGAGATTCCCGGCGGAATGAAAATCCAGACCATCCACAGTTTCTGCCAATCGCTGATCGCGCGCTTTCCGATAGAGGCCGAGATCGCGCCGCATTTCGAGCTGATGGACGAAATGACCGCGCGCGAAACGATGGCGGAAGCAAAGGCGCAGGTCCTCGCCCAGGCCGCCGGCGACCAGGGACCGCTCGGGCAAGCGCTTGCCAAGGTTGGCGCCTGGGTGAATGAGGAGGACTTCGACGGTCTGCTCGGCGAACTGCTCGGGCGCCGCGCCAAGCTGGCCGCGGCCCGGCGCAGCTTTCTCGGGATCGACGGAATGTCGCGCGCCCTGCGACGGCGCCTGGGCCTGACAGGGGAAGAGACTTACGAGACCCTGCTGACAAGGGCTTGCGAAGATCCCGCCCTGGATCAAGCCGGTCTACAAGCCGTCGCCCAAGCGATGGTGAACAGCGGGGCCAAGACGGATGCGAAAGCCGGCAAGGTCATCGCGGACTGGCTGCAGGTCACCGAAAGCCGGGCGGAGCGCTGGGAAGGCTATCTCTCGGCCTTCTTCACGCAAGACGGCAGTCCACGGGCCCGTCTGGCGACCAAGGCGACCCTGGGCGCCCTGCCAGGCGCGGATGACATCCTGGCATCTGAAGCCGAGCGGTTGGCAGCCTTACGCGACAGGTTGAAGGCGGCGACGGTCGCTGAGGCCAGCGAAGCGCTTCTGCACCTGACCGGCGCGATCTTCGATGCCTACGAAGCGGCCAAGCGGCAGCGGGCGCGTCTCGACTATGAAGATCTGATTCAGACCAGCCGCAGCCTGCTGGAACAGACGGCGATCGCGCCCTGGGTTCTCTACAAACTGGACGGTGGCCTGGATCATCTGCTGATCGACGAAGCTCAGGACACCAATCCGGATCAATGGCGCGTCGTGGAATTGCTGACGGAGGAGTTCTTTGCCGGCCTCGGTGCCGAACGGCCGGAGGGCCAACCGTCCCGCAGCATCTTTGCCGTCGGCGACCCCAAGCAGTCGATCTATTCCTTCCAGGGCGCTGATCCGGCGGAGTTCCTGCGCATGCGCAGCCACTTCGCCGGACGCGTCCGTCAGGCCGAGCGCGGCTGGGAACCGGTCGATCTCGTGCACTCCTTCCGTTCCGTCGCGCCGGTACTCCAGGCGGTCGATGCGGTCTTTGCCGAGACAGCCGAACAGGGCGGCGTCACCTTCGGCGAGCCCTGGCGCAGTCACGACCCCGTCCGCGTCGGCCAGGCCGGCTGCGTCGAACTCTGGCCACCTGTGTCTCCCGAGGACCGGGCCGACCCTGAGATCTGGAGTCCGCCGACGGAACGCAGCGGAGAAGCGGCACCGCGCACGCGTCTCGCCGAACTTCTCGCGGAGACGATCCGTAGTTGGACGCAGGCAAAGACGGTCCGTCCAGGCGACGACGCCTGGCTCGCGTCCCGCGATCGCCAGATCGGGCCTGGCGATATCCTTGTGTTGGTGCGGCGGCGCAACGCCTTCGTCGAAGAGTTGATCCGAGCCCTGAAGCAGCGCGCCGTCCCGGTGGCGGGGATCGACCGAATGATCCTGACGGAACAGCTGGCGGTGATGGACCTCGTCGCCTTGGCCCGAACCTGCCTGCTGCCTGAGGACGACCTGACGCTGGCTTGCGTCTTGAAGGGCCCGCTGATCGGGCTGAGCGAGGAGCAGCTCTATGAGCTGGCGTGGAACCGCAAGGGCCGCCTCTGGCAGGCTTTGGAGGCACAAGCAGAGCGGCAGCGCACATATCGCGCGGCCTTGGAGTTCCTGAAGGCGCAGCGAAGCCGCGCCGACCTGGTGCCACCCTACGAGTTCTTCGCGGACCTCTTGGGCGCCGGAGAGGGACGCGCCCGTTTGCTGGAGAGACTCGGGCCCGATGCGGCGGACCCGATCGAGGAGTTTCTCGGCCTCGCGCTTGCGTACGAGACGGAGCACACGCCGAGTCTGGAAGGCTTTCTGCACTGGATCGAGATCGGCGCCCAGGAAATCAAACGCGATGCCGACCTGGCCGGAACGGCCGTACGCGTTATGACCGTACATGGCGCGAAGGGACTTCAAGCGCCAGTGGTCTTACTACCGGACAGCATGCAAAGGCCTCAGCGAAGCGACCGTATCCTTTGGTTGGAGAGTGATGAGGGGTCGCTCCCAGCCTGGCCACCCCGCCGCTCCACCGAAGAGTCCGTCACCGGCGCGGCACGCCGAGCCCTGGAGATCGCCGCTCAGGACGAATACAAACGGCTTCTGTACGTGGCGCTGACGCGCGCGGAAGATCGACTGTATGTCTGCGGCTACGAGACACGTACGCAAACGCCCGACGACTGCTGGTACAAGCTCTGCGAAAAGGCCTGGGCACCTCACGCAGAGCGGCTGGCCTTCGACTTTACCGGAACGACGCCAGGCGGCTGGGCCGGTCCGGGATTGCGGATCGCAACGAAGCAGAGCGCGGCGCCGACGCGCCTGCCAGAGCCGGAAACTCCGCTCCTGACGGCGCTCGACCGGGATCTACCCGCGTGGGTACGTCGCAATCCGCCGGCGGAACCCAGTCCGCCGAGGCCCTTGACCCCTTCCCGCCCGAGCGCCGAGGAGCCGGCGTTGCGGTCGCCCCTGGGCGGCGACAGTGGCCGGCGCTTCGCAAGAGGCCGAGCGATCCATCGCCTGCTGCAGTCGCTGCCCGACCTGCCGCCGGCGGCGCGCGCGGAGGCCGCGCAGCGGTATCTGTCGGCTCAGACACTCGACTTAAAGGGCGAGAATGCGGAGGAACTGGCCACCGAGGTTCTTGCAGTCCTCAATCACCCCGACTTCGCGGACTTCTTCGCGGCGGACAGCGTTGCGGAAGCCCCTATTGTCGGGCTGATCGAGAGTCCGGAGGGCCCCGAGGCGGTGAGCGGCCAAGTCGATCGCCTTTGCGTCAGACCGGACAAGGTGCTTGTCTTGGACTTCAAGACCAACCGTCCGGCCCCCTTGAGCCTCGCCGAGGTTGCGCCGGTCTACCTGCGCCAGATGGCGCTCTACCGAGCGATTCTGGTGCATCTCTACCCCGATCGTCCCGTCGAAGTCGCTCTGCTCTGGACAGACGGTCCACGGCTGATGCCGCTGCCGAACAGCAGCCTTGCGCCCTACGCACCGCTTGCAGCGGACAGCTCGTCTTGACGCTGCGAGAGGGCGCTCGCCATATTCGGCGGGAAACGAATCGGGGTACGGCCTGGTGACAGCACCCTGGGGCAGCGCAACGACCCCAAGGCAGTGACCGACCCTGGCACCAAAAACGTAAGGAACCCGACTATGAGCATCGACCACGTCAGCGACGCGAGCTTCGACTCCGACGTCATCAAGGCGGACCTGCCGGTCGTCGTGGACTTCTGGGCCGAGTGGTGCGGACCCTGCAAGATGATCGCGCCGGCACTCGAAGAAATCGCGCAGGATCTGGACGGCAAGGCGCGAATTGCCAAGCTGAACATCGACGACAACCCCTCGACGCCCGCGCGCTACGGCGTTCGCGGCATTCCGACGCTGATGATCTTCAAGGACGGCCAGGTGGCCGCCACCAAGGTCGGCGCGCTGCCGAAGGGTGCCTTGCAGCAGTGGATCGAGGACAGCATCTAGCGTCTCGGTCAAACGCTGTGGAGGTTTGTTGCAACGCCCCGGCCTGTTCGGCCGGGGCGTTTCCTTGTGGCCCCGGCCGAGTCCAGCCTACCGGCGGAGCGGCGCGCGCACCTGCTTCGCGTCCTCGCCGTACAGAAAGGCCAGCAGGACATAACGCCGCCCCTCGGTGACCGGTCGCGCTTCGTGCAGCAGAGAACAGGAAAAGGCGACGGCATCGCCGCTGGCCGGCTTGAAAAGGTCCGGACCGTACTCGGGAAACGTCAGTTCACCCCCCTCGTAGTCCTCGGCATTGAGATTCAGAGTGACCGCAAAGCGTCGATGGGCGCCGGACAGCGTGTTGTTGTCCCGGTGCGGCTTGAAGAAGCCGCCGCTTTCCGCGTCGTAGCGAACCACCTTGAACTCCTCGAAGGCCGTGATGCGATAGAAAGTGGCCTTGGCGATCTCCGGCAAGAGGCGGCGCAGGAACCGTAGCTTGACCGTCGCCGTAAGCTCCGGATCCTTGAGGTAGTGATCGCGCCGGTTTTTCACCTGCGAATCGGCGACGTTGCGGCCCCCGCCGGCCACGTCGCGCAACACGCCCGAGGGCGCGTTGTCCGTTTCGTGCAAGGCGATCAGGCGCGTGCAGAGATCCGGCTCCAGCACGTCGGGAACGTAGATTGCAGGCGCCAGCGGCCCTTGGAACAGGCGCACCTGCCGCTGCGGCTGTGCCGCCAGATAGGCGCGGACCTGGGCGAGCGGATCGGTGGCAGCGGGATCGATCAGCCGGATCCGCCGGTTGGCGTCGGCAATCAACAGCAGACACTGCGGCAAGGCGAAGGGATCGGCCTGGCGCCGCCAGGGATGCCCCAACCCGCCGGCCACCTGACCTTGAGGATCGGACAGAAGCGAGAAGGGGAGGTTCGCAAGACTATGGGCCTTGGCATTGACCTCCGGCGGAACGGCGGTGACGCAGAAGAGATGCAGCTCCTCCGCCAGCCCTTCCCAGGCCTCCGCAAAGCTCCTGAGCAACTTGGCCGCCGCAGGCGTGGCGGGGTCAGGCGTCAGCAACAGAACGACCGGATGACCCAACGCCTGGGTGGAGAGAACCGAGATGCGCATCGCCTGGTCCTGCAGCTGGAAATCAGGCAGCAGGTCGCCGACGATCGGCGGCGGCAGCGACGGCGCAGCCTTGGCGGTGGGATGCGGGGGCGTGATCGGTGCAGTTACCATGACGGGCGCCTCCTGAACGCCGTCACCGGTCTAGAGCATCTTGCCGCCCTATGGAACCGCTTCAGGTTCTCATGAAGCGACCCCGCCATCGCCGCTCACTCCTGCTCCGCCAGAACCTTTCCGGCGAGATAAAGAGATCCGCAAATCAGAATGCGACCCGGCGGCTCGGAGGTCGCCGTCAGATCGGCCAGCGCTTGCCGAACATCGCCTGCAGGGGCGGCGTCGATCCCGCAGGCGGAGGCGTGCGCAGCCGCCTGCTGGGCGCTCAGGGAGTTGACCTCGCCGGGGATCGCGACCGCGCGCAGCCGGCGTACGGCGCTCGCCAAAGGGGCTAGGAAAGCTTCGGCCGCCTTCGTATTCAACATGCCATAGACGAGATCGAGCGGCTCCGGCCACTTCGCCGCCTCCGCCGCCAGAATCTCCCCTGCCTGTGCGTTGTGGCCACCGTCGAGCCAGAGTTGCCACTCCGAGGGCAAAGCAGCGACCAGCGGCCCGTCGGTCAAGCGTTGCAAGCGCGCGGGCCAGGAGGCAGCCGCCAGTCCTTCCCCGATAGCCTTGGCTGAAAGACCGAGCCGACGCGCCAGGACGGCAGCCTGCCCGGCGTTGTCGAACTGGTGTGCACCGACCAACGCCGGGTTGGGCAACTCCAGCACCTCGTCGCCGTCGCGAAGCCGAAACCCCTCGGCCCGCGGAACAACCTCCCAATCGCGGCCTTGCAGCAACAGCGGTGCGCCCACGTCGCCCGCCTGCTTTACGATAACGTCCCTCGCCGCCGGTTTCTGGCGACCGATCACGGCGGTCACTCCGGGCTTCAGAATGCCCGCTTTCTCGAAAGCGATTTCGGGCAAGCTGTCGCCCAGATACTGCATGTGATCCATCGACACCGGAGTGATGGCGCTCAACGCCGGCTGCGCGACCACATTGGTCGCATCCAGCCGCCCGCCCAGGCCGACTTCGAGCAGCAGCACGTCGGCGGGCGACTCGGCGAAGGCCATGAAGGCAGCGGCGGTGGTGATCTCGAAGAAGGTAATCGGCGTCTCGCCGTTGGCTGCTTCGCACGTCTCCAGCAGGGTCAGAAGATCGGCCTCCGGAATCGACTGTCCGGCGAGACGAATCCGCTCGTGAAAGCGCACGAGGTGCGGCGAGGTGTAGACGTGGCACCGCTGGCCGTCCGCCTCCAGCATGGCCCGCAGCAGGGCGATCACCGACCCCTTGCCGTTGGTTCCCGCGACATGCACCACAGGCGGCAGCCTCCGCTCGGGATGCCCGAGCCGCGCCAGCAGCCGCTCGATCCGCCCGAGCGACAGGTCGATGATTTTCGGGTGGAGCCGGGTCAGCCGTTCCAGGACGGCGTCGCTGCTGTGGCTCACGCGCCGCGCGACTCCGTCTCGGATGTGCTGGCAACCGCATCGCCCGCGCCGTTGGCTGCCTGCGGGCCTACCGCTTCGGCGGTTTCATCCTGCCCGGCGCCATCCGTCTTGGCCGCATCGAGCGGCACCACTTCGGCAAGCGGTGCCGTTGCGGTCAAAAGCGACAGCAGCTTTCCGATCGTCGCGTTCAGATCCTTGCGCTGTACCACCATGTCGATCATGCCGTGATCACGCAGGTACTCCGCCCTTTGGAAGCCCTCGGGTAGGGATTCGCGGATCGTTTCCTCAATCACCCGCTGACCGGCGAAGCCGATCACCGCGCCAGGTTCGGAAATCTGGATATCGCCCAGCATGGCGAAGGAGGCGGAGACGCCCCCGGTGGTCGGGTCGGTCAGCAGCACGAGGTAGGGCAAACCTGCCTCCTTGACCTCTTCGACAGCGATGACGCTGCGGGGAAGCTGCATCAGGGACAGGATGCCCTCCTGCATGCGCGCCCCGCCGGAGGCCGGCACGGCGATCAAAGCCGCCTCCTGCAGCACCGCAAGGCGCGAGGCCGCGAGCAGCGCTTCGCCGACGGCAACCCCCATGGAGCCGCCCATGAACCCGAAATCGAAGCAGGCGACGACGGCCTTGTGGCCGCCGATGGTACCGTGGGCCACCAGAATGGCATCCTGATGCCCGGTCTTGCCGCGCGCCTTCTTGAGGCGGTCGCTGTAGCGCTCGCGGTCCCGGAACTTCAGAGGGTCGGCCGGCGTCTCGGGCAGCTCGATGGTCTGATAGCTGCCGCCGTCGAACAGCAGCTGCAGTCTCCGTTCGGCACCGATCCGCATGTGGTGTCCGCAGTTGGTGCAGACCCGCAGATTGGCCTCAAGCTCGCGATGGAAGATCATCTGCCCGCAGGAGGGACACTTCTCCCAGAGGTTTTCCGGAACATCCTGCTTGGCGATCAGCGAACGGATACGGGGTCGGACATAGTCGCTGATCCAGTTCACGCTCTCAAACCTCCCGCCAACTCGCGTACGAAACTTAGGACATCCTCGACCAATCCGGGCGAAGCCCGGCCAGCGTCGTTCAGGTTGGCGCGCACCCGCTCCACCAGGGCTGAACCGACCACGGCGGCATCGGCCACGGCACCGACCTCGCGAACTGCCTCGGCCGTCTTGATGCCGAAGCCCACCGCGATGGGCACCTCCGTATGCCGACGTAGTCGCGCGACCGCCTCGGCGACCTGATCCTGGGTCGCCGACTTCGTGCCGGTGATGCCCATGACCGAGACGTAATAGAGAAAGCCGGAGACCTCGGCCAGGACAGTCGGCAGGCGCCTGTCGTCAGTGGTCGGAGTCGCCAGGCGGATCCAGTGGAGCCCGGCCGCACGGGCCGGCTGGCAGAGTTCGCCGTCCTCTTCCGGCGGCAGGTCGACGATGATCAGCCCATCCACCCCGGCTTCGACCGCGCGCCTTAGAAAGACGTCGTTGCCCATGCTGTAGATCGGATTGTAGTAGCCCATCAGGACGATAGGCGTGCTGTCGTCCGTCTTGCGAAACGCGGCGACGAGGTCGAGGGTCTTGGCCAGTGTCATTCCCGCGTCGAGCGCCCGTAGAGCGGCCGCCTGAATCGCCGGACCATCCGCCATGGGGTCGGAGAAGGGCATGCCGATCTCGATCACGTCGGCGCCCGCTGCGGGCAGACCGCGTAGGATCTCCAGCGAGGTCGCCTCGTCGGGATCGCCGGCCGTGAGATAGGTGACGAGACCGGCCCGGCCGGCGGCCTTCAACTCCGCGAAACGCGTCTCTAGGCGGCTCCGCATAGAGGTGGCCGACACGGCCGCGGGAGGAGCGGCGGCGGAGGCGCTCATTCCAGATCCTCCCCCAGATGCTTGGCGACGGCGAAAACGTCCTTGTCGCCGCGCCCGCAGAGATTCATCACCAGCAGATGATCTTTCGGCAGGGTCGGAGCGAACCTGGCCACGTGGGCCAGGGCATGCGCCGGCTCCAAGGCAGGAATGATGCCCTCCATCCGGGTGCAGAGCTTGAAGGCCTCCAGGGCTTCGGCGTCGGTGACGCTGACGTACTCGACCCGGCCGGACTCCTTGAGCCAAGCGTGTTCCGGCCCGATCCCGGGATAATCGAGGCCGGCCGAGATGGAATAGGCGTCCACGATTTGCCCGTCGTCAGTCTGCAGCAGGTAGGTCCGGTTACCGTGCAGCACGCCCGGACGGCCGCCGCTCAGGCTGGCCGCGTGTTCGCCCGTGGCGATCCCCTTGCCCGCCGCTTCGACACCGATGACCCGCACCTGGGCATCGTCCAGGAAGGGATAGAACAGACCCATGGCGTTCGACCCGCCACCGATACAGGCGACCAGAGAGTCCGGCAGGCGCCCTTCCGCCTCCTGCATCTGGTCGCGCAGCTCGGTCCCGATCACCGACTGGAAATCGCGCACCATCATGGGATAGGGGTGCGGACCGGCGGCCGTGCCGATGATGTAGAAGGTCTCCTCCACATTCGCGACCCAGTCGCGCAGCGCCTCGTTCATGGCGTCCTTGAGGGTACCGGTGCCGCTGGTCACCGGCCGAACCTCGGCGCCCAGAAGCTTCATGCGGAAGACGTTGGGCTGCTGCCGCTCGATATCGGTCGCGCCCATGTAGACCACGCAGGGCAGGTTGAAGCGCGCGCAGACCGTGGCCACGGCGACGCCGTGCTGGCCGGCCCCGGTCTCGGCGATGATGCGGGTCTTGCCCATGCGGCGGGCCAGCAGGATCTGACCCATGCAGTTGTTGATCTTATGGCTGCCGGTGTGGTTCAGCTCGTCGCGCTTGAAGTAGATCTTCGCGCCGCCGAGAGCCTCGGTCAGCCGCTCCGCGTGATAGAGCGGGCTGGGGCGGCCGACGTAGTGTCGAGCGTAGTCGTCCAGTTCTTTCTGGAAGGCCGGATCCTGGCGCGCGTCCTTGTAGGCCTGCTCGACCTCCAGGATCAGCGGCATCAGGGTTTCGGCCACGAAGCGGCCACCAAAGGCGCCAAAGTGGCCCTGCTCGTCCGGGCCAGCCTTGTAGGTGTTCAGTTTTTCGGCAATCGACACGGGTTTCTCTACACATTCATAAGCTGTCGTCGTGCCGGACTCTGCCCCATCCGGCGCCCTCGGGCAACGCAACGAGGCTCAAAGCTCCCGACAATGCGCCAGGAAATCGCGGATCTTCGTGGGGCTTTTGAGGCCGGGTGCGTCCTCGACGCCGCTGGAGACATCGACGGCCGGCGCCGCCGTTATCTGGACCGCCTCGCGCAGATTGTCCAGAGTCAGTCCGCCGGAGAGCATCCAGGGACGCTGCCAACGCCGACCCGCCAGCAGCCGCCAGTCAAAGGAGAGCGCGTTCCCGCCCGGCAAGGCGTCGGGCCGGGAGGCAGGCGGCTTGGCGTCGAACAGCAGGCGGTCGGCCACAGGCTCGAAGGTCGCGGCCGGCTCCAGATCCTCTGCTCGCGCCACCTTGATGACCTTCATGACCGGGATGCCCCAACGCCCGCGGATCTCCGCCACCCGTTTCGCTGTCTCCGAGCCGTGCAGTTGTAGCAGATCGGGGCGTAGACGCTCCGCGACCCGCTCCAAAAGGGCATCGTCGGGATCGACCAGCAGCGCGACGGTCTGCGTTTGCGAAGCGAGACCGGCTGTCAGGGCCGCTGCCTGCTCTACGGTTACCGCCCTTGGACTGCGCGGAAAGAACACGAGACCAATCCAGCGCGCCCCACCGGCTACCGCAGCCGCCAAGGCCTCGGGCGTTGAAACGCCACAGATCTTTGCATCAATGGACATGGACACAGCAGGAGTCGGATCGAGAAATCAGCGGACTGGGCGTCCATGGTCGCGGACAGAGCTGCGCGCCTTCTCATCTTCCGGCACCCAGACAACGCAATCACGAAACACGAATGACAAGACAGCAGCTAGAGCAGCCATAAAATAATAGCCCGTCGCTGTGAAAACGACAAACAAAGCGAAATCCATCACACCATCAAGCTGCAGATTGACGATGAACCACAGCAAAATCGCAACGCCCAAATCAAATAGCTCTATTGGATTATATGAATAATAGATGCCAATAAACAGAGCGAATAAAATGGAAATCAGAACTGCAGGAAAGAAAATATAAGCGCCAATAATTTTCCAGGCATTCTCCGAAGTGTTCCGCCAAGAGCCACCGAAGCCGAAACGCCGGTCGAGAGCGAAGGCCGGCAAAACCAAAGCAAAACGAGCTACCAAATAGGTGACAGCCAGCGGAACGATAATCAGAAAAAAAATGAAAATTAGGATGAAAGGGATGAAACCTGGATCATTCGGACTGCCCCACCCACCCGGCATTAGCGACAATTCGACAATAGCAGAGACGAAAAGAATAGGCGGCATCCAGCAGACGACAAGAACAAGAAGAAGCGGCAGAAGGCGCAGAAAAAACCTCAGGTGTTGCCGGGCGATCCTCGGCCATAGGCTCGGAACGTCGTCGAGTAAAAGGGCACGGATCCAAGCCACGGCAAACAAGGTTGCAGCAAACGCATGGATCAGAAGTGTCGGTGGAAGACTCTTCCAGAGTGGCGCCTCGACGCCGTGAACCGAGGCCGGCAGGAAATAGGCCGACACCGACAGCGCAAAGGGAACAGCAGCGGCAGTAGCTAAGTGACCGAAGCGCTGCAGCGTAACGGCATAAGCAGCGAACGAAAGCCGCAAAACCGAGAGCGATTGGGCAGGACTGCGGGGCGATGTCGGGGACAGACCGCTCATCTTCGTGCCGAGGCGTCCGCTATGCCTTCGGCCGTTACCACAGCCAACTGCATGAAAAGGCCGCGGATTTTCATATCGGAGAACATGGTTGGACCGGCTCCAGAAATATACCGGGCCAGCTCCTCAGTGATAGCGAGCGTCGCCGCTACCGTCGTCTCGAGGGGCACTGCCGCCCGGCGGGGTCTGTCCACTGTCCGCGACCCATCCGGTGCAAGTGCGGAAGGAAAGCGACAGAAGCGACACGAATACGGCGGCGAAGATGTAGTTCACCACAGAGAAGGCCACGATCACGAATACGGCGACAGCCCCACCCATCGCGGGCTCGATCGCCTCCACAGGCCCGCCGATCGGGACTGCAACGCCCAGAAGACCGCTGGCCACCACCATAAGGCCGAGCACCGCGACCATCATCGGCAAGATGGCCAGAAGATAGGCGCCAATCAGACGCCAGGCGTTGTCCGCAGTGGTTCGCCAGGAGGCACCCAGACCGAAACGCTCGTCGACAGCGGCCGCCGGGAAAACAAAACTGAAGCGGGCCAGCAGGTAAGCGCAGAGCAGAAGGACAGGTAAAACGAATAGAGCCACTGCCCCTTGCCCCGCACCGGCGGCGAGAAACCCGAACAGTAGTGTCGGCACGAAGGCCACACCGGTCATAACAAGCGCGATCAACAGTCCCATCAACCAAAAGCGAAGCTGACGGTTGCCGAGGCGAGGGATCAGATTCGGCGCTTCGTTGACCAGAAGCGCGCGATGCCAAGCCACCGCGAAGATGGCATAGGCGAAAAGATCTACGAGAATGGTGACGAAGGTGAAGGGACCCTCGCCAAGATTGTAGTTGATCAGGGCAATCAGCATCGAAAGAGAGAAGGGAACGACCGCTGCGATGACAACCTGTCCTATGCGTTGCAGCGTGAACCGATAGGCATCAGCCACCGTCTGGACCACGGGAAGCCGCGCGACGGGACCGGACGGCGGCGTGGAGGAAAGGTCGGTCATGGGCGTTTCTCGATTCTATTGGCGCGCGATGACGGCCTATCCCCGCTGGAGGCCGTTCGACGATCAGGGGTTAGCACAACCTGCCTCGTTCAAGCTATGCGGGCAGCTTGCGGAGCTACGATAGGCGCGCGTCCACGGTACCGGAGAGAGGTGGCGCCAAGTCGGTAAGTCTCGTGAAGGCGATCGCGGCGAGGGCCGCCGTCAAGGCTGCAAGAACGAAGTGAAGCAAGCTCTGGAGCAGGACATAGGCCGCTTCCCTCACACCGTCGATACCAGGGCCTCCCAAGCCGTAAGCAACTGAAAGCGTGTTGGATTCCTCGAGCGGAGCCTCGAAAAGAATATCCGCCGCAACCAGCAGCAGAACCGCCGGAAGCGCGAGCAACAGGGATATCAGAAGAAGTCGCCCGCCGTTGCGCGCGGAGGCCCGAAGGGCATCGCGCAACTCGAAAGACGCGCTCAACGCGATCGCCGGAAAGACCATGAACAGCCTCACGAAGAGATAGAGGGTGAGAAAAATCACAGCGGCGAAGACTGCGACGAGGGCAAGCTCGCGGAGGATGTTGTCCGCAGGCTCCGGCGGGAAAATTGGCTCGGCGAGCCACAAGGGACCGTAGGTCAGCAGTGACAAGACAAGTGTCATCGCACCCATCCGCAGATGGACAGGTGACAAACGGCGCAAAAGAGCCGCTGGCTCGCCGAGCAGGAAGGAGCGATACCAAGCGACGCTTACGACCGCCATGACCAGAAGCCCGACCAGAAGGGCAAGCGCATCAATCGTGGCAGAGGGCGAACCGGCGCTCACCAAAGCAGCCGCATAGTAGAGAGGAAACAGCCCTGCGGTTGCCACTGTGAGATCGCGAAACCCTGCAGCAAGGAGACGAAGCGTTGCCTTCGCGGTCCCCCAAATGGGCAGACAGACCTCAACCGTCTGATGCGCTCCCGACACGGTCGACCGGACCTCACCACTCCTGGACTCAATCTAGATCCAAAGTCTAACAGTCGGGCCTGCCGTCATGGAGAAAACCATGCGATGGGGTATGGCAAACCTGGTCGGCAGGCACCCGACTGACCAAGAACCATGACCACGCCTTAGAGCAGGATCGCCTGATGTGGAATCGCTTTGGCGATCCCATCCTCGACCGCTCCAGGTTCTGGAGCGCGCGCCTGTTCTAGGTGATTCCGGGCAGTTTGAGCTGCAGCGGCCGCGCTCCTGGAAGATGCTCGCGAACACTCTGGAAAACGGCTGCGGCAACGCCGGCCGAAGCACCGAGACCGACGACCCAGACTGCCGCCTGTGTAAAAGCGTTTACGCCGATCGCCAGCGAACTGACGACGGCTACGTCTGTCGGAACAAGGCTCAAGAGAAGAAGGGTGATCAGCATCACCGGAGCCGCGGCGAACAAGAAGGCGGCCATCACGCGCCAGGCATTGCCTTCCATCGCAAACCAGGCGGCACGAAAGGTGACAGAGGTCCCAATGGCGACGCCGGGAAACACGGGCAGGAAGCGTGCAGTCATGAAGAAAACCAAGGCAATCCCCAAGACGGAGATCAGGGCGGGACCGATCTGCACCAAAACCGAAGCTGCGGGGACCAGCTCAATCAGCCACAGCCAAACAGAAACTGCCGCAAACATCCAAACGAACAAGAGCGCGGCGACAATCAGGTAAAGGAAAAGACCGCAAAGCAGGTACCAGAGAAAACAGCGCAGCGCCGAGGGGTGTCGCCTTTCGGCGGGCGGTAGTAGACGGCGGCACCAAAGGAAAGACAACAGAACGACGGCCGTAAACTCGAGGAGAATACTGACCGCAAGGGCGCCACCGACCACTTGCCCCGTCTCGGCGAGCAACTCGATGACGCTTATGTAGACGAGCAGTCCGAAAGGGATCGCAGCCAGCTTCAAGAACGCAAAGCAGTCGTCGTACATGGCCTCGTACGCCCCGGCAACGATTGCAAAAACAGGCAGCTTGACCGGGATAGGTTGTGGCGGTTGATCGTACGATCCGGTGGAAGACTGACTGACTTCACACATGTTCTTCGCCTCAGCCAGCCAAGTCCGAGACGATGCGTTCGACGGCGTCAGCAGGATTGGGAGTGCCGGTGATCGGCCGCCCGATGACCAGAACATCGGCACCAGCCGCCAGAGCCTCCGCCGGTATCATGACGCGCTTCTGATCGCCGACGGCGGACCAGGAAGGGCGAATGCCCGGCACCACCAGCTTGAAGTCCGAGCCGCAGGCCCTGCGCAGAGCCGAAATCTCCTGCGGACTACAGACCACGCCATCCAGACCGCAGTCCTGCGCCAACTGCGCCAACCGCAGCACCTGTGCGCTGGCGGGTCCCGCTTGACCGACCTCCGCCAAGTCGGCGTCGTCCAGACTCGTGAGCACCGTAACCCCGATCAGCCAGGGCCTTTGATGTCCGAGATCTTCTGAGGCCTCCCGCGCCGCCTCCGCCGCAGCCGTCATCATGGCCCGGCCGCCGCCGGCATGGACGTTGAGAATCGCCGGACGCAGATGGCAAGCGGCACGCACGGCTCCGGCCACGGTGTTGGGGATGTCGTGGAACTTGAAGTCGAGAAACAGCGGTTCACCGCCGGCCACGGCGCGGATTCCGTCGGGACCCTGGGCCGTGAAGAACTCCTTGCCGAACTTCAAGCCACCGACCCGTCCGCGCAAGGACTCGGCCAGCATCTGAGCTCTCGCGAGATCGGGGGTATCGATCCCGACATAGAGCTTCGCGCGTGCGTCGCTATCCATCATGACAGCTGTGATAGCAGAGCCATCGCGAGAGGTCACGCACAATCAATAGGCGTAATTCTCTATATTAATTCCCCGCTGCGTTTCCATGCGGGACAAGATGCCATGGTCTAGAACTGCTCCAGCAGCCGCTCGATGTAGTCCAGTTCGTGGGGCGGGCGGAAGTTCTCGCCGGAGCGTCGACGCAATTCCTGCAGGATCTCGCGGGCACGCTGCAGTTCCATCTCGTCCGGAATCGCGACGTTCTCGCGATTCATCTGTCCGGCTTCGCCTTGCCCACGACCCAGCGGATCCCGAGTCTGGCCCGGGTCGATTCCGGTCTGCGTGCCGTCCTGCCCACGACCGCCGCCGAGCTGCTGCGCGAGCTGTTCCAGCATCGTCTCCATGCCTTGTTGGAGCTGATCGACGGCCTGACCCTGCGGTCCGATCGCCTCGCCCGGCGAGCCGTTCTGCAACGCCTCTCGCGCCGCGCGCATGGCTTGTTCGGCTTGGCCCAGAGGCTGGGGGATGTTGCCCATCATCTCGCCGAACTGGCGCATCACCTCGCCAAGCGCCCGGCGCAGCGCCTCCTGCGAGCGGGCATCTCCGGCATTGGAGCTGTTCTGGTTCTCGCGGCCCTGGCCGTCCCCTTCCTCGCCCATCGGCGCGCGCTGCTCGCGCTCTCCCTGCTGGGATCGCTGGAAACTGCGGTCGAGCAGCTCCTGCTGCCGCCGCGCAAGCGTTTCCAGATCCTCCATCATGCGCTGCGCCTGCATGGCTTCCGGATTCATGCGCTGCTGGAAGGGATTCGCCTGAAGGTTCTCCAGCATCTGCTGAAGATCTTCCAACATCTGCTGGGCCTGCTCGCGAGCGCCGGATTGGGCCATCTCACGCATCTGCTCCAGCATCTGCTGGAAGTCCTCGCGGCGCAGGATCTGGGCATCCGGCGGCAACTCGTCCGCCTCGATCTCGCCGTCGGCGTTGCGCAGCTGGTCGAGGGCCTGTTCGGCCAAGGCCTCAAGGAAGCGGTCCAGTGCCTCCTGAAGCGCCTCGGTCAGCCGTTCAATCTCCTCGTCGGGCGCCCCTTCAGCGAGCGCTTCTTGAAGCTGGCGCTGCAGCTCGCGCAGATCACGCTCGGCGAGGGACAGTTCTCCGTCTTCCAGGCGCAGCGCGGTATCCCAGAGGAGATCCTGGACCGAGGCGACGGCATCGTCGCTGCGGTCGTACATCAAGCGGCGCTCGGCCAGACTGATCGCCAGACCGACAACAGCGTCGAAGAAGAAGTGGGCCGGCTGCTCCGTGATCTCGCCGAGCCGCGCAATCACCGGCGCCTTGGCATCGGGCGCAAGCGTAAGCTGCCGGCGGAGCTCCACCAGTTCGCGGGCAACCGGATGATTGAAGATGCGTTGCGGCAGAACTGTCCGAAACGCCTCCGTAGTGCCGATCTGATCGATGGCATCGCTTGCCACCAATGTGATGGTGACCTCGATCCCGGCCCAGGGGTGCGGGGAGAGGTCGTGAAAGCTCGTGCCTTCGGCGTTCAGCGGCGCAACGGTCGGCAGGATCAGCTCCAGCTCCAGCGGATCGGCATCCGGCGCATCCAGCCGGCGAATGACCGCCTTCATGTCCCTCAAGCCGTAATCGTCGCCGGCCAGGTAGGCCAGCGAGAGCGCGCCCCGTTGGGTAGCGCTCGGTGGCGCCGTGTATTCGACCACCGGCGGTGCGTCGGGTGTGACCTGCAGCGGCCACTGCATCAGAGGCAGATCGTCCTGCTCGAGAGTCAGCGTCCGTCCCCGATCGAGCGTGAGCTCCGCTTTCCAGGAGGTCTCGCCCACCCGCTCGAAGGCATGCCCCTCGCCATCGACCCGCAGGCGCGGATCGCCGACACCGCCCTGCACCTGGGCCAGGATCGTCGAACCCGTCGGCAGCACGACGCCGTCGATCTGATCACGAGCCGTATTGAGCAGACGCGGCGGCACACCCGTGTAGCCCGGCGGGTCGATCCAGACGTCGTAGGACGCAGGGACCGGCGGCTCGGCCGCCGCGAAGCGGGGCAAGGCGGCATCGCCGAGCCGGTCGGCCCAATCGCCTCCGGCGGCGAAAAAGCCGATTACCAGCAGCAGACCGAGCGCAGCCCGAAGACCATAGCCGTCGACCCTGGCCCAACTGGCGCGCGGCGCGGCCAGGCGCAGACGCGCGATCTGGGCAGCCAAGCGGCGGCGATGGGCTTCCCACAAAGCTCGCGCTTCCGGGTCGTCGTCCGTCGCCAGATCGTCGTCCAGACCCGACAGCGGCCGATGCTCCAAACCGCTGTCACGCTCCAGCCGGCGTAGTGCCGCCCCCTCCTCCGGCAGTCGCATCTGCCGCAGGGCACGCCGCAGAGACCAGATCAGAGCGGCGATGAAACCGAGCAGAGCCAGAGCGTGGAGCCAGCCGGGCAGCGCCGGGAGCAGGCCGAAGAGGGCGAGGACAAAAAAGACCCCGAGAATACCGAAAGCGGGCCAAAGCGGCGGCCAGACGCTTTCCACCAATAGCGCCAGCTCCGACAGCCTCAGGCGCCATGACAGACCTGGCGGCGGCCGCCGCAGCGGCCGGGACGAGTCGTCTGGGAGATCGTTTTGCACCACCCGCCGCTCCATCCACTCGCGCGGGGTCCGTGTCCGGGCTTGCGCCCCGGTGCCTCAGGAAGCCGCCCGCGACCCCGCGTGCATCGACTCCTGCCGGTCGCTTTGTCGGTCGACCTCAGCTTCGGCACCCAGGTCGGCCTCGGGCGCCAACCATGCCGGCAGGGATTCCTGCCTTAGCAATGTGGCGTGATCCGGGCGGGCCTTGATCACCGCCCAGTCGGCGCCCGCGACCAGAACCTCCGGCGCCGGTAGCCGTGAATTATAGGTCGAAGCCATGGTCGCGCCATAGGCTCCTGCTGAACAAATCGCGAGCAGATCGCCCGGCTCGACCGGCGGCAGGGCGCGGTCGGTCGCAAAGAGGTCGCCGCTTTCGCAGATAGGACCGACGATATCGACCGCCTGAGCGGGCGCATCCGGGGCCGGCTTGGCGACCGGCAGGATGTCATGCCAGGCGTCGTAGAGCGTCGGCCTGATCAGGTCGTTCATCGCGGCATCGACGATTACGAAACTCTTTTTCACGCCCCGCTTCACAAAAATCACACGGGTCAACAGCAGGCCGGCATCGCCCACCATCCAACGGCCGGGCTCGAAGATCACAGGAACGCCAAGATGACCGACGGCCTTGGCAGCAACCCGGGCATAGTCGGCCACCGCCGGGGGCTGCTCGTCACGATAGGAGATCCCGATCCCGCCACCGAGATCGAGCCGGCGCAAAGGCAGCCCGCCACCGCGCAACTCGCCGAAGAGCTGCGCCACCTTCTCGAAGGCCAGCGCATAGGGGGCCAGATCGACAAGCTGGGAACCGATGTGCACCGCCAGACCGGTCAGGTCGATCCCCGGCAAATCGGCGGCCTGGCGGGCGATCGCTCCAGCCTGCGCATGGTCGATCCCGAACTTGTTCTCCGCCGTACCGGTCGTGATCTTGGCGTGGGTGCGCGCATCGACGTCCGGATTGATGCGCAGAGAGACAGGCGCCCGGACTCCCTTGTCGCGCGCGACGCGGTCCAGCGTCTGGAGTTCCACTTCGGACTCCACGTTGAACTGCAGAATACCGGCCTCGAGACCGGCCGCCATTTCCGCTTCGGTCTTGCCGACGCCGGCGAAAACGATCCGCTCGCCCGGAACGCCGGCGGTCCGAGCGCGCAGCAACTCGCCTTCGCTGACCACATCCGCACCGGCGCCCTCGCACGCCAGGGTGCGCACCACGGCCAGATGTGGATTGGCCTTCACCGCATAGCAGACCGTGGCATCCAGACCCTCGGCGGCTAACGCACCGGTCATGGCGCGATAGCGCGCGAGAATCGCGTCCGCCGAATAGACGAAAGCCGGCGTGCCAACCGCCGCCGCGACCTCGGCGAGCGGAACCGGTCCGGCCGAGAGGCCGCCGTCGCGATAGAGAAAGGCGCTGGACACCGCTTGAGAAGTCCTACTGATTGGGCATGGGAAAGGTCAGGACACCGCCACCTGGCTGAGCCCCTTCTTCTGCCCCCGGGAAGTAGGCCGGGGGAGGCGTGTCGACCATGACCTCATTTTCGCCGTCCCGATAGCCGCCGCCGTGAAGCAACGAGTAAGGCAAGACCCACTCAGGCCCAGCATCCTGAGGAACCTCTGGCGGGTTCTTGACACCGCAACCGGCCAAGAGCAGGGCGCCGAACAGAAGCGCGCACAGTCTGCGAGGCAGCGGGCCTCGCCGAACTAAAGACTGGATCATAAGAAACGCTCCCGAGCCAGGAGGGCCGCCTCGCGCACACGCTCCGGCGCGGTCCCGCCGAAAGAGCTGCGGCTGGCCACCGCTCGTTCCACCGTCAGAACGGAGAAGACATCAGACGTGATACGGCCCTCCGCCGTCTGCATCTCCGCCAGGGACAGTTCGGCCAGATCGCACCTCTTCTCCTCAGCCATCTTGACCAGGCGGCCCGTCACATGATGCGCCTCGCGGAAGGGCAGGCCAAGGGCACGCACCAGCCAGTCGGCCAGATCCGTCGCGGTCAGGAACCCGCTGCTGCAGGCCGCAGCCATGGCCGCGCGATCGGCCTTTAGATCCCGCAGCATACCGGTCATGGCCAGGAGGCAGAGGCTCAGCGTGTCGACCGCCTCGAAGACCGGCTCCTTGTCCTCCTGCATATCCTTGCCGTAGGTCATCGGCAGGCCCTTCATTACCACAAGCAGCGTGGTCAGGGCGCCGACCACCCGCCCCGCCTTGCCACGCACCAGTTCCGCGGCATCGGGGTTCTTCTTCTGCGGCATGATCGAGCTACCGGTCGTGAAGGCATCCGACAGGGTCACGAAGGCGAAGCCCTGGGAACACCAGAGCACCAGTTCCTCGGCCAGGCGCGACAGATGGACGGCGAGAATGGAACCAGCGGCCAGAAATTCGATAGCGAAGTCGCGCGCCGAAACAGCATCGAGCGAGTTCGCAAGGGGCCGGTCGAAGCTCAGCGCCGCCGCCGTCGCCTGCCGATCGATCGGAAAGGACGTGCCGGCCAGAGCCGCGGCACCCAAAGGGCTTTCGTTCACGCGCGCGCGGCAATCCGCCAGGCGTCCCCGGTCGCGGCCGAGCATCTCCACGTAGGCCAGCATGTGGTGGCCGAAGGTGACCGGCTGGGCCGCCTGCAGGTGCGTATATCCGGGCATCACGGTCTCGGCCTCGGCTTCGGCCTGATCGATCAAGGCGGCCTGCAGGTCGCGAAGCTGGTCGTCCAGTGCATCCAGCGCACCGCGCAGCCACAGCCGGAAGTCCGTCGCCACCTGGTCGTTCCGGCTGCGCGCCGTGTGCAGCCTGCCCGCGGCCGGGCCAATCAGTTCGGCCAATCGCGCTTCGACATTCATGTGAATGTCCTCAAGCGCGGCGGAGAAAACGAAGTCACCGCTCTCGATCTCTTGAAGAACCTGCTCTAGACCCCGGCGGATCGCAGCGCCATCTTCGCTCGAGACGATACCTTGGGCCACCAGCATCGCGGCATGGGCCTGGGAGGCGGCGACATCCTCCCGGTAGAAACGCCGGTCGAAGTCGATGGAGGCGTTGATCCGCTCCATCGCCTCGTCGGGCCCCACCGCGAAGCGCCCGCCCCACATGGTATTGGCGCCAAGTGAGGACGAAGGGTCGTCCGACCCGCCATTCGCCCTCGAAGAGTTGCTGTTGTCGCGCGTGTTACTCATGGGAGACCTGTACCGAATGATCCTGCGACTTGGAAAGGCTTTCCTGGGCAAGTCGGCCATGCCGGCCGCCGCTCTGGCCACCCTGATGGTGGCGGCGCCGGTCGGCACGCTTCAGGCCGATCAGCCACCGCTAAGCCCGGCTCTTCAAGATCTCTGGGTCACTCTGCTGCCGCCCGTCGAGGCTCCGCAGCGCAGTTTCACCCTGGTGCGCGACGGCGTCGAACAGAGCATCGCGCTGGAGGATCTCTCCGGTGACGTGCTTCTCGTGAACTTCTGGGCGACCTGGTGCGCACCCTGCATCCACGAGATGCCGTCACTCGACCAGCTACAGGCCGACCTCGCCGAGGAAGGGCTGCAGGTCGTCGCCATCTCCGTGGACCGAGGTGGGCTCAGCCAGATCGAACCCTTCTTCGTCGATCTGCGTCTCGACGACCTCGCCGTTTATCTTGACCCCAAGGGCGAGCTGGCCCGCGACCTGGACGTGCGCGGTCTGCCGAGCAGCTATCTGATCGACCGCAACGGCCAGGTCGTCGGCGCCATGCAGGGCGCCTACGACTGGGCCGCGGACGATGCCAAAGCGTTGATCCGCCACTACCTGGATCAGCCGGTTCGGCAGCAGGAAGCCCGGCGTTAGCGCGCTCTACCCGAGACCCTTGGCGACCAAACCGGCCAGACGCTTCGAGAAGGCGGCCGGATCCAGCGGCGGTTCTCCCTCCAGAATCCGAGCCTGATCGAGCAGCAGCAGCCCGACCTCCTCGATGCTGTCGCCGGCGCCCGACGCGCCGGCCTTCGCGGTTTCCGAGAGAGCGGTCACCAAGGGGTGCTTCGGGTTCAGTTCCAGGATCCGCGTCGGCGTATCGTCCAGGCGCTGGTGCTGCTTGAGCAACCGGGCCAGATGCAGGTCGATGTCTCCCTCGTCGGCGACCAGACAGACCGGGCTGTCGGTCAAACGCTTGGAGGCGCGCACGTCCTTCACCTTGCCCTGCAGCGAAAGCCGCAGCAGGGCCAGCAGGGCCTCCAGACCGCCGTTCTCCTCCTCGCCATCTTCCTCGACCGTCTCCTCGCCGCCGACCTTGTCGAGCTCGCCGCCGGCCCGGGTCACCGAACGGAAGGGCTTATCCTGGTAACTGCTGACCCGAACGGTCCAGAATTCGTCGATCGGGTCGGTGAGCAGCAGCACCTCGATGCCCTTGGCGCGAAAGCCTTCGAGCTGCGGGCTGCGGGCGAGCTGTTCCAGGTCGTCTCCTGCCAAGATGTAAATCGCCTCCTGACCCTCCGGCATGCGGGCGAGGTAGTCGGCCAGGGTGGTCCAGCCGGGTTCGCCGAGATCGGGCGCGGTAGATTTGAAACGGGCCAGCTTCAAAAGCGTTTCGTCATGACCGCTGTCCTCGTAGAGACCCTCCTTCAGCACCGGGCCAAAGGCCTCCCAGAAGGTGACGTAAGCCTCAGGCTCCTTCTCGGCCTTCTTTTCCAGCTCGGACAGCACACGCTTCGTCAGACCTTGGCGGATTTTCGACAGCACCGGGTTGTTCTGCAGAAGCTCCCGGCTGACGTTCAGCGGCAGATCCTCCGAATCCACCACCCCGCGCAGGAAGCGCAGCCACGTCGGAACCACCTCCGTACAGTCGTCCGTGATGAAGACGCGCTTGACGTAGAGTTTGACGCCGCCCCGCCGGCTAGGGTCGAAGAGGTCGAGCGGCCGTGTCGTGGGAATGAAGAGCAGACCGCTGTACTCGATCATGCCCTCGGCCTTGAAGTGGAGCGTCTGCCAGGGTTGATCGAAGGCATGGGCCGTATCGTGGTAGAACTGCTGATACTGCTCTTCGGTAATCTCGCTTTTCGGCCGCGCCCAGAGTGCGCCGGCGGCGTTCAGGGTCTCCGGTTCGCCGCCCGCGTCGTCTCCGTCCGTGACGGCAAGCTTGACCGGAACCGAGATGTGGTCGCTGTAGGTCTTGACGATATGGCGTAACCGCAGCGGCTCGGCATAGTCCGTCGCGTCGTCCTTCAGGTGAAGGAGAATGCGGGTTCCGCGCTCGGGCGCCTCGGCGCTTTCCTCGACGGTGAAACCGCTGCGCCCGTCACTCTCCCAGCGCCAACCATGCTGTTCGCCGGCGCGCCTGGAGAAGACCTCGACCTTGTCGGCCACCATGAAGGCCGAATAGAAGCCCACACCGAACTGCCCGATCAGATCGACTTCCGTCTTCTTGTCCCCGAGTTGACTGAGAAACTTAGCGGACCCCGAATGCGCGATGGTACCGAGGTTTTCGACCAGTTCGTCGCGCGTCATCCCCACACCGCTGTCGACGATCTCTAGCCGCTTGGCGGCCACATCGGGCCGAAGCTCGACGGCCAGCTCGGTGTCGCCCCCCAGCAGTTCGGGTTGCGTCAGCGCCAGGTAGCGCAGCCGGTCGCAGGCATCCGCCCCGTTGGAAATGAGTTCGCGCAGAAAGATATCGCGGTTCGAATAGAGCGCGTTGGCAACGATATCCAGCAGGCGGCTGACCTCCGCCTGGAACGCGAGCGGTTCGGAGGCGTTGGTCTTGGCCTCGGTCCTGGCCTTCTTCGTCGCGTTCTTCTTGGGCGGCTCGGCGTCTTTCCCGGGCTTGTCGGACTGGCTCGCGGTATCGGGCATAGGACCTTCGATCCTCCAACGGATTGCTTTTATTGCTTGTGTCGGGCTTCGGTCGCAGCAACCCTGGCGTGGAAGCGAGCACGCGGATCGCCGATGACCACCAGGATCAGGCGCCAGGATCAGACGTCGGCCGGGCCGGACAACGATCGGCCGTTGATATGTGTGGACAGGCTGCGGCCTGCAAGACCGTCTGTAAAACGACGTCACCGGGTTGTTTCGGGGTCGGTCGGGGTCGGAAGAAAGCCAGTTCGAGACTGCGCGGGGCTAACGTAAGGCAGGAGAACTGCACGATGCGGCATGAGGCCGAGACCGGCGACCGTTTCGCCGAGGCGCGCGCGGCGATGCTCGAAAAGATCGCACAGGAAACGGTGGAGACCGCCGGCTGGACCGGTCGACCGCAGCTTCGGCCTGAAGTCCTTGAGGCGATGGGGCGGGTTCCGCGCGAGAAGTTCCTGGCGCCGCAGGACGTCGGCGAAGCCTACCGAAACCGGCCCCTGCCGATCGGATGCGCCCAGACGATCAGCCAGCCTTTCATCGTCGCTTTGATGAGCGACCTCTGCGGGGCGGCAGCGGGAAAGCGCATCCTGGAGGTCGGCACCGGTTGCGGTTACCAGGCAGCCGTTCTGACCGAACTGGGGTGCGACGTCTGGTCGGTCGAGTCGATCTCGGCGCTCTACAAGGGCACCTGCACGCGGTTACGTGACCTCGACTATGCGCAAGTCCATCTGCGCCACGGCGACGGTACGCAGGGATGGCCCGAGGCCGCCCCGTTCGACGGCATCCTCGTGACCGCTGCGGCGGCGCAGCGCATACCGCCGGCGCTGATCGAACAGCTGTCGCCCGGCGGTGCGCTGGTCTGCCCGGTTGCCGAAGGCGGATCGCTGGGCAGCTTGCTCGGTCAGCCGGCACAGAAGCTCTGCCTGATCGAAAAGGATGCCTACGGCGTGGTGTCCAGACGAGCGGTCCTGCCAGTCGCCTTCGTTCCTCTGGTCGAGGGCAGCTAGAATAGGATCGGTGTTTGGGGCTGAGGACTCCTTCGCCGCCGTCGCCGGAAAATCCCCACCACTTGCAAGCTCTCTTCGAGAAAGCAATCTTCCAAGGCATCATGCGCGACCGCCGCATCACAGCCGTGCTCGGCCCAACCAATACCGGCAAGACCCATTTGGCCGTCGAGCGAATGCTCGGCTACGGCAGCGGAATCATGGGCTTCCCGCTGCGCCTGCTGGCACGCGAGACCTATGATCGGGTCGTTCGCCTCAAGGGGGCCGGTCAGGTCGCGCTGATCACCGGTGAGGAAAAGATCCTCCCG